>NZ_CAJNBO010000002.1:0-482045 GCF_905221015.1 Paraburkholderia nemoris
AGTCCCAGTCCCAGTCCCAGTCCCAGTCCCAGTCCCAGTCCCAGTCCCAGTCCCAGTCCCAGTCCCAGTCCCAGTCCCAGTCCCAGTCCCAGTCCCAGTCCCAGTCCCAGTCCCAGTGCCGTGCCGTGCCGTGCCGTGCCGTGCCGTGCCGTGCCGTGCCGTGCCGTGCCGTGCCGTGCCGTGCCGTGCCGTGCCGTGCCGTGCCGTGCCGTGCCGTGCCGTGCCGTGCAGCAGGATCATGCATCGAACCCTACGCCCCTTAAAGCAGCGGCCGCGCCATGCTTGAGTCATGCGCGAAAAGTTTATGCGCATAAAGGTGCCTGCGCGTGACGGCTCGCGGGACACAATCATGGCCCGGATATGCCTCGATGCTGCTAACAGCTGGGCATGCAAAAGCGACGCGGCAAGACCAACCTAGAGAAACGGGACAGCGTCGAATCCGACACGACCGACGCAACACGAGCCCAAACCCGAGGGCGCAGTCTCACAACGCGCTGGATCCTAAAGTCGGCTCCTCCCCACTCGATACCCCATAGCGCCTGACATCTCTCAGGCGTCGCAAACCTATCGCCGTTGATCCCCTTCACACCCGCTACGCTTTCGCGCAACCACGCCGCACCCTTTATGCGCATAAACCTATCCGATCGGCTAATTCTTCTCGCGTTTACACAAAAACGATTGAAATGCAAATTCATCCAGGTAAAATCCTTTTGCGTCTAAAAAGAGGAGGTGAAGATTGGCAGCAGAAATCATCGCGGTAACTCAGCAGAAGGGTGGGGTCGGGAAGAGCACAATCGCGATGCACCTCGGGGCTGCGTTCCATGAAAAAGGCAAACGCGTCCTCGTCGTAGACGCAGATGGTCAAAACACCCTGGTCCATTGGGCCAGTGCATCATCAGACGGCGAAACCGGCATTCCCTTCCCAGTCGTCAACCTCTCCGAAGCCGGCAGCCAGATCCATCGCGAGATCAAGAAGTTCGTGGCTGACTACGACATCATCGTCGTCGACTGCCCGCCCTCCATCACCGAGAAAGTCTCCGGCGTCGTGTTGCTCGCGGCGAGCGTCGCGATCATGCCAACGTCGTCGTCGCCCGCCGACTATTGGTCGAGCGTCGGACTAGTGAAACTCGTGCAGCAGGCCCAGGTCATGAACGAGGATCTGCGGGCCGTCTTTCTGCTGAATAAGACCGAAGAGAAACGGATGCTGACGCGCGAACTGAAGCGTGCGTTGGAAGAGCTCGGTTTCCCACTGCTCAAGACCCAGATCCCGACGCGCGAAGCCTACAAGCAGGCAATGGCGTTAGGGCAGACAGTGCTTCAGATGAACGATCGCGGCGCCAAGCTCGCCGCCATCGAAGTACGGGCGTGCGCCAACGAGATCGCAGCCCTGCTCCCCTGAATTTATGCGCATAAAGGACCCTGAATGAAACCCTCCCAATTCGCCAAAGGCTTTCAAGCACGTCCTGATACGACTAGCAGCGAAAAGCGAACCGCTCTCGACCGCCTGAACGCGATCGACGGTTTGGTCAAGAATGGCGCCCCGACTGGCGATGTACCGAACCGCGTCATCCAGCCGGTCCTGTCCCAGGACGTCACCGAACTCGAAGCGGCGGATATCGCCAATGAGTCGGCCGCCTACCGCGCCTGGCGGATCGAACACGCGTACCGGCCGGGCCAGGTCATCGAACTCGCGCTCAAGACGATCAAACCGAGCCCGTTCAATCCGCGCCATTTCTATCTGAAGGCGTCGATTGCCGAGCTTGCTGTCAATCTGGCGAAGCAGGGCCAGCAGCAGGCAATTCACGTCATTCCCGATTACGACAACCCCGGCACCTACTACGTAAGCGATGGCGGCCGGCGCGTGCGGGCGCTTAAAGAAGCGAACAAGGAATCGGTGAAGGCGATCGTCATCGATCTGCCGATCGGCATCCAAAGCTATAAGCTCGGCTACGACCTCAACGTCCAGCGCGATTCGCAGACCGTGTTCGACAACGCCGTCGTCTGGAAACGCTTTCTCGACGATCGGCATTTCCAGAGCCAGAAGGAACTCGCCGAACATCTCGGTCTAGACGAGTCAACCATCGCGGTCGCCCTGTCGATTGCGAAGCTACCCGAGGCGGTGATGCATGAGATGGTCGCAAGGCCTGACCGCTTTGGTTCAAACATGGCGTATCAGGTGGGTCGCTATCACACCGCCCGCGGCGCCGACGCTACGCTGCGCCTGATCAACAAAATCCTCTCGGACGACCTGAGCACGCGACAGGTTGCGGACATCGTCAAGGGCAGAGCAAGCGCGCAGGAAAGCACCAAGCCGGCGGGTCGGCAGCGCTATGCGCAGCGTCTGGAAATCAAGCTCGGCGGCGTCTCAGTCGGCGATCTGAAATCGTATGGGGACGATCGAATCGAACTGCGCCTGAAGGGTCTCACGCGTGAAAAGCGTGACGACATCCTTCGTCAGATTGAAAAGATGCTGAAGTAACGAAGGGAGAGCATCGGCAGGAAAAGAAACGGCGGCACACGAAAGTGGCCGCCGTTTTTCTTGATGCGATCTTGACGATTACGCCGCGCGCGATTGGCTCAGCGTGAAGGCGAGCAGGTCGCCATCGGTGGGTTCGCCCCAGGTTTTGCGAGCCAGCCAATCGAAGAACGCCGTTTCGACGATCTTCGAATCCAGCCCACGACGACGCCAGTCGTCCCGCATGTGTGTGCCGAGATCCGGCAACACGTCGTCCTCAAACGACTTCCGCGCGATCTCCCGTTCGGACTCACCTTGCTCGTCGTAAAGCTCGCGCGCTTCCTTGCGCCGAACCGCCGAGTATTCGCCAAGCAGCCGCGCTTTCAGGTCGTCCGCCGGCGCAGCCACCGCGGCCTTACCGCCGCTACCGGAAGCCAGCGCCTCGACCGGCGGCGCATAGCCCTTCTTCAACGCATCCTTGAACAGAGCCGGTGCGCTACGCACAGCGGGCAAGGACGTGCTGCGCATACGTTGCTCAGTCATCTGCAACGCCGCACGAATCCGGTTTTCTTCGCTATCGGCGTACAGTGTTTGCGCTTCTTTCAGCGGAATGCCGATCTTCACCATCCGGTCGACCAGGGTGCTATCGAACACATTCGGGTGTTCGTCGAGTGCAAGCATGGGCTGCTTGCGCTCGGTCACACGGAACTGGATCTCGGCAACACGCCGCCCTTCGCGGTGTTCGATCAACTCGACGAAGATGTTGGTGACCGCATTCACCTCGGCGATGGCCGGCCGCAGGTAATCGCGTTTGAAGTACTTGTACTCGCGCTTCGCCTCGTCACCCGCTTCAGTGTCTGGCGTGCCGGAGAGAATAGGGCGCCACCATTCCCATGTTTCGCGCATCGTCAGATGGCTCGGGTTAGTCAGGTAGCGAACGCAGATCTCGTAAAGTGCGAGCCCCGCGCTACTACGCAACTGGCTCTGGAACTGCAGACTCAAGCGCGCATACTGAACCGGATCGAGCAGCTTCTTTTTGATCTTCGGCGCAAACGAGAACTCCACCCATACGCGGCGAGTGGTGGGATCTTCGAGAATTTCCGCGTCCGCAATCAGCGTGGAAATGCCCCATTTCCGGCCCGGCTTCTGGCTGGACGTACCGGTACTCCATTCGACCTGCACCGATACCATGCGCCGCAGGTGCTCTTTCACGAGCGCCGTATCGTTCGAATCGAATGCCGAATTGGCGACGATGTCGGACAGCAAGGCCCGATAGGTATCGCCGGACTCGTCAGCTTGCTGAGCGACGGCAAGGAGAACGTTGAACAGCTTGCGGGTGAGGAGCGTGATCTTGCCGCTCTTGGGCTGGATGGCGATCGCCTCGACGGCCTTACGTAATTCGGCCGAGCTCGGGCTGACTACATCTGTCTTCTTCGCGCGCTTCGTGGCCATGCGTCTGGTCGAGGAGGGATTTGGCGAGAGCATACCGGCTGTGGTGATACGCGTCTATAGCACGGGTCTCACCGTTCCCGGTGAAGTGAGTTTACGAGGCACAACTCACCTCGAGCAACTCCCGAAAACCCTCACCTCACCCGTTTCGCGCCAGGTTCAGGGCATCCTTACAGGTCGCGGCCTCCAGAAAATTGACCCATTTCTGACCTGCCGCGAACCGGAGCTATTCGATCCCGAATCTTCTCACCTCAAAAATTTTTCGTGAATTTTGGCTGCACGCACGTAGCGAGCGAGGCGCACTCGTACTCGATCGGTGGCTTGGATGCACTTCTGCCGATTTCAGCGGATAGGGGAGGGGAGAAATCCGGCAAGCGCGCCGGGCCTCTTCCTAAGCAGGCACCACGCCGAAGCCCGCCGGCACGCATATGCGTCGATTGCGGCCATGTGGCCTTCGGAGCACAGATGTACACGGCGATCGCCGCATGTTCGATTGAGCAAATGGCCCGTGAACCTGGCGGCAAGACACCTGATTCACGCGGCAGTGAGATCCGAATCGCGACAAGCTCCCCCGAAAAAGCTCACCTTAACGCTAGCTGAGCGCTTGGAAGGACGCGGCCTCCAGACCTGGGGCGCTGAAAAAACACCGATAAATAGTCCCGAAAAGCCTCACCTATGAGCCCGAAACAGGTCTACGCAGTGCATGAAAAAGGCCCCCCGAAAAACCTCACCTTTGCGCAGCGCACAAAAATTATCCAATAATTTCATCGACTTATGGGATCGCCATTCACCGAGCGAGCGGTACGCACTCCCGTATATCCTCACCTTTAGCAGCTTTTCAGTGAAATTCGACGTTTCCGGTCGCAACCCAAAGGGCCCCGAAAAACCTCACCTTAAGATTTTCGCAGTCACAAAATCAGAATGACTCTGACAGCGTCAGTAGGGCTTTTCCGGCCCGTTGTGGCGATTTCGGTCCTGTATTTCCTCACCTTAGCGAACACAAACGTCCCAAAAGGCTCCCGAAAAACCTCACCTCAGGTCCAAAACAGGCTTTTTGACGAGCCGGCTATCGCCTCGATCCAGGCCTCCCGAATTCGCTCACCTTTCCGCAAAGCGTGATCGACGACCCCGTCGACGCACCGAACCGAATTTCGGTCGAAATCAGCTTCAGCTCCCGCAAACCCTCACCTTAAGCGTCCAAATGCACAAAATTGAGGCAAAAATGACGCCTCGGTCCCGGAAAGTCTCACCTTCGGTTCGCGTTTTCTCCTGTCTTGACTCACCAATGGGGTTAACGAGGCCAAAATAAGGTCAAAAATTGGCGGCCGCAGTGGTCCCGAAAGCGCTCACCTTAAGGCCCATCGAGCTCCGCACCTACTTTTGAGCGCTGCCGGGCGATCCCGGACGCCCAGGTCCCGCAAAATCTCACCTTTAGCGAAACCGCACTTTTGGGGTAGCTCCTGAACCCGCTCACGTTCTGTCCCGGACCCCCTCACCGAGGCCCCCGAACCTCATCACTCAACACTCCCGCAAGACCTCACCACCTCTCCCGTAAAGCTTCACCTTGCCGGGCTGGAACGCCTGCCTGGTAAGGGTTTGCCATGGCGTTAACGTTTTTAACATGGGTTCAAAGGTGTTTACTTTTATTACTCTCTAGACTTTCCCCGCGCGTCCTTCGGACAAGACCGCTCCACCCCCACCGCTCCCATTACGCCTTCGTGAAACAGTGAGCGATCAAAAAGAAACTGTCGAAATCTCTTTATTTACAACGGCTTATTGGCTAGTCTTCGTTTTGTTTCACGGAAAAACCAAGCTCGCTCCGATCTTGTGACCTATCAGCAACGTCAAAACACGCCAGTTGGCCAAATAACACTCGTCCCCAACAAATACGTAGCAAACAATACGTAAATTGTTATGATTCATCCAATTCGAGCGACATCGAGGTATACATGAATCTGGACCAGGAACGGCAAGCCATCCGTGACGAGCTTGAATCGTTGAGGGCTAGCGGGGCACGGCGGCAAGAACTGTCGTTGCATGCTTGCAAGCGACTTTTCTTCGATTTGGGCATTCGCCCGTCCATGGCAGCCGTTCGCGACTTGACGCAAACAGGCAGCGCCAGCGACATCCCGAAGGACATCGACCATTTCTGGGAACGCATCCGAACGGTGTCACGCGTAAAAGTCGGCGCCGGCGCTATCCCGAAAGCACTGGAAGATCGCGCCGGTGAATTATTGGGCGCCCTTTTCGAAGAAGCCGTCGTGCATGCCCGCTCTACCCTCGACAGCGAACGGGAGGAAATTCGCGCCCAGGTCACCGTCGCCGACCAACGCGCCCGAGAAGCAGAAATTCGCCGCGACGTGTCGGAAGAAGCGATCAAGCGCAGCGAGCTCAGAGCCGAAGCCGCGTGGGAACGTGTTCGCGCACTCGAGACCGAGCTCTCCAGCGCCACCACACATGGGACCGCTCACCAGGAAGGTTTGCAGGCCACGGTCCGTCGACTCGACAGCGAAAACGAAACGTTGCGCCAACGCCTCGATGCCGAACAGGCCACTAACGCGGCGCTCCGCGACCGGATCGATGCGCTGCATGTCGAATTGCGCCAAAGCACCGAGCACTATGCGCAACAGATCAAGGACGCCGTCGCCGAAGCTGAGCGCCGTGTGAAGCCAATGCTGGTCGAACTCGATTCCTTGCGCAGCATGGCGGCCACCTACCAATCGGGGGTGCGTGACGCCAGTCGCAAGGAATTCGAGTTTATTCAGCAACTCGCTGCCGCTAAGGCGCGCGGCGACCGGCTCGACGCGCAGCTGCGCGAGCAGTCGGATGAAGTGGATGTTTTGACGAAAGAAGTTGCGGCGCTGCGCAGCCAGCAGGACATCGATCCCGCTGTTGCAAATCTGTTGTGTTCGCTGGTCGAAGCGGGCAGGCTCACGGCCGATGAGCTGGCGGTGATCGGTACCGCGGCGGACGGCCATGTCAGGCTGCCGTTGCGCTGCCCAAAATGTGAGGAAGGTGAGCCCGAGTTGTCGCAAGTGGATCACCGCTTCGAGTTGCAGTGTCCGGAATGCGATCACTCGTCGGGACCCGGCGAATCAAGGCTGGAGGCGGTTAGCCGGTTTTTGTCGAGTGGGTCGATTGCAGCTTCGGCGTGACCCTCGGCGCACACGTCATAACGGATAAATCGCCAAAGGTGAGGAAATTCGGGACCCGATGGGTGAGTATTTTCAGGACCCGCCTCCTCACCCTTTCCTCGTCAAACGCCCGTCGCGCCTAGGCGTGGGCAATGGCGGAGCGGCTGGATCCGGTTCATCGACGATCGGCAATTCCTGCTGATCCATCCACCTTTGCCATGCCCGATACAACCGGTTGGCAGACACGGCCTGGACAAATCCCAGCCACTGCCCGACCTGTTCCGCCTCAACTCCACTCTCGAATAGATCTGCCGCGAAGGTGTTGCGCAAAGTTTGTGGACTGGCGCGCGAGGCTCGCGACGCGGCAATGCCTGCGGCGTCGATTAACGCATCGACGCCGCGCAGCATGGTCGCCTTGTGCATTGGGCGTCCCGAAGGCGAAGCGGGAAAGACCAGATTGCCGGCCAGTTCGGAAAGCCGCCGTTCCGCGAGCCATGCGTCGAGAACGGCGGCCGCGAAGGGCGCGAGCCGGGTACGGCGCGTCAGCATCGGATTCGCGGACTCGATCGTGACCCACGGTGAGCCAACATTCACGCAACTAACCGTAAGTGCCGCCGCCTCTCCAGTCTTGACACCACCACCGAGAAACACAGCGATCAATGCACGGTCACGTCGCTCTCTCCAGCGCTGCGCCATGGACAAAACCGGCAAGGGCGAAAACAGATATGCAATGAGCGCGGCGCGTTCTGCATGATTGAGAAACCCGGTCGGCTCGTTATCGCGTGCATTCCGCCATGCTGCTTCGCCATCCTGAGCAATGAAACGTGCAGGATTGGTCGACGCGGATTCGATTTCGCGCACATGATCCAGCACCCGCTCGATGAGCCGCAAATACCGGACACGTTGCGGTTTTCGGATCTCAAGGCCGCCCACGAATTCCGCGATGGTTTGCGTATCGACCGTGACCAGACTCTTCTGGCGAACCGCAAGCCAGTCGAGGAAAAGCCCCCACTGCGCTTGATAGACTTCAGCAGAAGACCGCCTGAAATGTTGCTTGGCAAGCCACGCGTCGAACGCGATTTGCGGATCGCGGCGCCAGTCTTCCCGTTCCTGATCGAAGAGATCGGTTGACGGTGCAGGGCGTGGAACCGGGTCGGACAGATTAGGAGGTGACATACGCTATCTTTCCGTTAGTTGCGCATATTGTAGGTGGCAACCGATGAAAGTACAGCGCTTGGTTAGTCGCCCCATGCCCGTGCGTGCTTTAGCGGCGCGTCTTTAGAAGCCGGTTGTGCGGCACGGCGTGCCGCCTCTTCATAGGCCGAGACCGCGAATGCAAATACTGCAGGCAATGCCGTGGATGTACCGAAGTCCACCGCCTCGTCCGTTTCCGGATAGGGCAACTCGGACGGGCGCTGGAACAGCCCGAGCATGATCGCGTCGTGCCGGCTCGCAAACCCGAGGTCTGCCAACGCTTCGGCTTCGATTGCATGAAGCAGGCGCCACGAGAGCGGCACCTGCTGGACGATGTAGCGCGCGGCGATGTTGCGCACGATGTGTTCAAGATCGCGCGCCGCGGTTTGATAGCGCAGCGCGGCCAGAGCATGCTCGGCTTGTTCGGTGGTCAGGTCGTTCATTATCGGCTCCAGTCGACACCCTGTACTGTACAAATATACAGTGTCTCGCGCAACCTCGGCCGAGCGGACAATTCAGTCCAATTCAGACATCAACCTGCACCGGTGCGCCCACCCCTCAGCCGTGAATCACCACCAGCAATGCTTTCGCCTCGCCCTTCCCGGCGTTGCGGATTGCGTGCGGTTCGTCGGCGACATAGCGCGCGGTGTCCGCGGCCTTAAGCCGCTTCGTCGCGCCCGCCGCCTCGATCTCGATCGATCCCTGCAGCACGGTCAGATGCTCACGCGTGCCGGGTTCGTGCGCGTTCGACACCAGCGCCCCACCCGGCTGCAACGTCAGCTCGTACCACTCGAACTTGCCGGCCAATTCGATCGGACCCCAGACACGCAACTGATACTTGGCCTCGTGCCCGCTCAAAGTCGGGATGTCGTGCGGACCGGAGACGGCAATCGCCTCCGGCGCCTTCTGCGGCGCGAACAGCGAATCGAGACTGACGCCGAGGGCGTTCGTCAGACGCCACGCGACCGCGATCGTCGGATTGGCCTTGTCGCGCTCGATTTCCGATAGCATCGATTTCGACACGCCGGCCGCGCGCGACAGGTCGTCGAGCGTCATGCGCCGTTCGGCACGCAGACGCTGAATCTGCTCGCCGACGCGAGGCGGCGCCGCGATCGCCGGGACCGGAGTCGCGCCTGAAATGGGGGCCGCGTTGGCTGCTGCGCGGCGGATTCCCGAACTTGCCATTTACTGACCTATCGTTTAGAGTTGTTCGACATACCGGATTTTAGTTCGGAAAAACGAAAATATCCGATAAAACTGACAGCCGACTATAACAGCCCGCCTCGACGTCGAACATGCCGCAAGTGCCGGACATGTGCTGGACATGTCGGGGTGCACCACCCTTTCAGGAGTCTGGTTCATGCGTGACCTTTACCTCGCCCATCTGCGCGGCACACTCGAGCAAATTCGCGCCGACGGTTTTTACAAGAACGAGCGCGTGATCGCCAGCCCCCAGTCGGCTGACGTGCGTCTTGCGAACGGCGCGGAAGTGCTGAATTTCTGCGCGAATAACTATCTTGGTCTGGCCAACGACGAACGGTTGATCGAGGCCGCGAAGCTTGGCCTGGATAACGACGGCTTCGGCATGGCGTCGGTGCGCTTCATTTGCGGCACGCAAACAGTGCACAAAGACCTCGAAAAAGCGCTGGCCGCATTCCTGCAAACCGACGACTGCATCCTCTACTCCAGCTGTTTCGATGCGAACGGCGGTCTGTTCGAAACCCTGCTCGACGACAACGACGCCATCATCAGCGACGAGTTGAACCACGCGAGCATCATCGACGGTGTGCGGCTGTCGAAGGCGAAGCGCTTTCGCTACAAGAACAATGACCTCGCCGATCTCGAAGCGAGGCTGAAAGAGGCGGATGCCGCGGGCGCACGCTTCAAGCTGATCGCTACCGACGGCGTCTTCTCGATGGACGGCATCATCGCCGACCTCGCAGGCATTTGTGATCTCGCGGACCGCTACGGCGCGCTGGTGATGGTCGACGATTCGCACGCGGTCGGTTTCGTCGGCGAACATGGGCGCGGCACGCCGGAACATTGCGGTGTGCTGTCGCGCGTCGACATCATTACCGGCACGCTCGGCAAAGCACTGGGCGGCGCATCGGGCGGCTACGTTGCAGCGCGCCAGGAAGTCATCGATCTGCTGCGTCAACGCTCGCGTCCCTATCTGTTCTCCAACACGCTGACGCCGAGCATCGCCGCCGCCTCGCTGAAAGTACTTGAGTTGCTCGCCAGTGACGAAGGCGCGCAACTGCGTGCGCGCGTCCGCGAAAACGGCGCGCATTTCCGCCGCGCGATGAGCGCGCTCGGGTTCACGCTCGTACCCGGCGAACACCCGATCATTCCGGTCATGCTGGGCGACGCGCAACTTGCATCGAACATGGCAGACGCGTTGTTGAAGGAAGGCGTGTACGTGATCGGCTTCTCGTTCCCCGTGGTGCCCAAAGGTCGCGCACGCATTCGCACGCAAATGAGCGCCGCGCACACGGCGGAACAAATCGATCGAGCTGTCGACGCATTTGCGCGCGTCGGCCGTCAACTCGGTGTCATCTGAAGCGGGGGCGCACATGAAAGCATTGGCAAAACTCGAACGCGCACCGGGCCTCACGCTAACGGATGTGAAGAAGCCCGAAGTCGGTCACAACGACGTGATGATCCGCATCACGCGCACCGCGATTTGCGGCACCGACATCCACATCTGGAAATGGGACGACTGGGCGCAAAAGACGATTCCCGTACCGATGCATGTCGGCCACGAATACGTCGGCGAAATCGTCGAAATGGGTCAGGAAGTGCGCGGCTTTGCGATCGGCGATCGCGTGTCGGGCGAAGGACATATCACCTGCGGCTTCTGTCGAAACTGTCGTGCAGGACGCCGGCATCTGTGCCGCAATACGGTGGGCGTCGGTGTGAATCGAGAAGGCGCATTCGCCGAATACCTCGTGATTCCCGCGTTCAACGCGTTCAAGATCCCGCCTGAAATCTCCGACGATCTCGCCGCGATTTTCGATCCGTTCGGCAACGCAACGCATACGGCGCTGTCGTTCAACCTGGTCGGCGAAGACGTGCTGATCACCGGCGCCGGGCCGATCGGCATCATGGCAGTAGCGATTGCGAAACACGTTGGCGCACGCAATGTGGTGATCACCGACGTCAACGACTATCGCCTCGAACTTGCACGCAAGATGGGCGCAACGCGTGCCGTGAACGTCTCGCGTGAATCGTTGCGCGACGTGATGGCGGATCTGCACATGGCCGAAGGTTTCGACGTCGGGCTGGAAATGTCAGGTGTGCCGAGCGCTTTCACCAGCATGCTCGAAGCGATGAACCACGGCGGCAAGATTGCGCTGCTCGGCATTCCGCCCGCGCAGACCGCGATCGACTGGACCCAGGTGATCTTCAAGGGCCTCGAAATCAAGGGCATTTACGGCCGCGAGATGTTTGAGACCTGGTACAAGATGGTCGCGATGCTGCAGAGTGGGTTGGATCTGTCGCCGATCCTCACGCACCACTTCAAGGTCGACGATTATCAGGAAGCGTTCGCCACGATGCTCTCAGGTGAGAGCGGCAAGGTGATTCTCGACTGGACTGCTGCGTGATTTGAAACAGCGCTGCACTCAAGCGTAACTGCTGAAACAAAACGCCCGCACCGCGCTCACGCGCCTGCGGGCGTTTTTTCGAACTCAGCCTGAATACGCACATGAATATCGTCGCCGACAGCCGGATACCACGTCGACAAACCGAACTTCGCGCGGCTGAAATGCCCTTCCGCGGAAAAGCCGAGCGTGTCTTTTTTCGTGAGCGGATCGGGCGCGAAGCCATTGAAGGTCACATCGAGCGTCACAGGTTGCGTCACGCCGTGAATCGTCAGATCGCCGGTCAACGTGCCGCGCGATTCGCCGGTGCGCCCAAAGTGCGTACTGGTGAAGCGCAACTCCGGATACCGTGCGACGTCGAGCATGCTGTCGCTTTTCACCATCTTGTCGAGTAGCGGCACATTCGTATCGATGCTTGCGGCGTCGATCGTGATCGCTACGCTACTCTTGTCCATCCCGCCTTCGTTCCAGTCGAGTTGCCCCTGCCTGCGATCGAAGCGCATCGTAAAGCGCGAGTACTTGAAGTGATCGATGTCGAAGGTAATGCTGCAATGGTCCCGATCGAGATCGTAGCGGCCAGGCGGCACGCGTGCTTCGTTCTGGCTGACTGTATGGGTGAGCACCTGTAAAGGCGTGCAGGCCATCGAAGTCAGCAGCGCTGCGCTGAGCAACACACGTACCAGCGTTGTGCGCATAGGAGAGCGACTCATGAGATTCATTCCAGTTGATCGATCCTCATCACGATAGCAGCAAGCGTAGCAATCCGCCGAAGCGCATAAAAACTTGACGAAGGAGAATGATCGTTCTACCCTTCGCACATGGCTACTCAAAACCCAATCGAATCGGCTGCATCCGGCAGCGCGCGTGAAAGGCTGCTCGATGCCGCGGAGGCGTTGATCTACGCCGGCGGTATCCATGCCACCGGTGTCGATGCGATCGTCAAGCAATCCGGCACCGCGCGTAAAAGCTTTTACACGCACTTCGAATCGAAAGACGCGCTTGTCGCCGCCGCTCTGGAGCGGCGTGACGAACGCTGGATGAACTGGTTTATCGCGGGCACGTTGCAGCACGGCAAGACTGCGCGCGCGCACCTGCTCGGCATGTTCGACGTGCTGCGCGAATGGTTTGCGTCGGAGGACTTTCACGGCTGCGCGTTTCTGAACGCCGCCGGCGAAATCGCCTCCGCGGATGATCCGATCCGGATCGTCGCGCGTGAACACAAGGAACGCCTGCTCGTATTCGTGCGAACCCAGTGCGATGACTACGCGGCCGAATCGGGCATGGACGCGCGCCGCGCCGCGCGCTTGTCGCGCCAATGGCTCATCCTGCTCGACGGCGCCATCGCTGTGGCGTTGGTGAGCGGCGAGGCCGACGCCGCGCTCGACGCGCGAGCCGCCGCCGAAGCTTTACTCAATACCGAGTCCGCAAACGAATCGAACCCACTCGCAGGTAAATCCGCGAGCAAGTCCCCAAGTGAAGCCCGAAGCAAACGACCGCCATCCCGGCGTACAGAAACCTGACTGAGGAAACACACACCATGGCCGAGCCGATCGAAACCCGCCCGCCACTCCCGCCCTTCACACGCGAAACCGCGATCCAGAAGGTGCGCGCCGCGGAAGATGGCTGGAATACGCGCGACCCCGAACGCGTGTCGCTCGCGTACACACCGGATAGCGTCTGGCGCAACCGTGCCGAGTTCACGCATGGCCGCGCGGAGATCGTTGGCCTGTTGCGCCGCAAATGGGCAAAGGAACTCGACTACCGCCTGATCAAGGAACTATGGGCTTTCACGGATAACCGCATCGCCGTACGCTTCGCTTACGAATGGCACGACGACTCCAACAACTGGTTCCGTTCCTACGGCAACGAGAACTGGGAGTTCGATGAGCACGGGCTGATGGCGCGCCGTCATGCCAGCATCAACGATCTGCCGATCCGCGAGGCCGACCGTCTTTATCATTGGCCGCTCGGCCGCCGTCCTGACGACCATCCCGGCCTGTCCGACCTCGGCCTCTAGAGCTCTTCCCGCGATTGAAGGTGGACACCTGCCGGGTGTTCACCGCTCTGCCATCGGTTCTCCGTTATCGTTGCGTCTGCGCCGTGGGGCACGTGCCGTGCCCGCGCGCCCGAGCGTGTCCTCCACATCGCCCGTGCGGGTTGAGGTACAGTGCGCGACGGACGACAAGCAAGAATACCTAGAACATAGATGACACCGGCGTTCGATCGGTGGCGGAGAATACATGCATTTTCGTCAGACAAAAAAGCAGATTCGACACGCGGCCGTAGCGCTTGCCGCGAGCCTCGCCGCAGCGTCCGCTGCGCATGCGGGCAATTGGTGTGACGGCGGCGTATGGGTCGACGCCATGCTCGGCTCGTATCACATCAATCCCGACCCCAATACCCATTTCGAGCAGTTCAATCCTGGCCTTGGCGTCGAATGCTGGCTCAACAATCAATGGGCGTTGACTGCCGGCGGCTTCCGCAACTCTTTGCGGCGCCCTTCTTACTATGGCGGCGGGGTCTGGGCGCCGGAGTTCGCGCACTGGGGCATCGTGCGGATTGCGGCGATGGGCGGGATTATCTCGGGCTATAACTACGGCAACTGGGGTCTCGGCCGTAACCACACGATCGGGCCGGTGGTTGCGCCGATCGTGATGGTCGACTACAAGCGCGTTGGGGCTAACTTCATTGTGATTCCGCCGATCCCCTCGGACAATCTTCCGTTCACGATCGGGTTCCAGGTGAAGGTGAAGTTCTAAGCTGGCGTAATAAGCTCCGGGCCTGGCGTAAAAGGCCGCTTGCGAATGAGTGGGCGGAACCCGGCGCAAATATTCGCTACCGGTTCGGCACCTCACGCTCTATAACAGGTATTTGCAGGGCGATTATTCCGTGTCGACGGGTTCACGAAATCCGTTGACACTGCCAGTTAGCACGCCATCTTGCGCCCCGGGACCTCGGCTCGGCGCACTGCTCTCGCTATTTTCACCATCACCTAAAAAAACTTTGGCCTCGGGCAATTCGCCTGCGGACCCGAAGCGCGTTCGTGCGCCCGAAATTCCGCTATCCATGCGCTCTTCCGAGCCCGCGGATAACGAATCGCATCAACGAAAAACGTACCCTCAATTAAGGAGCCAAAAATGAAATTGCATCTGATGGCGGCTTCTGCCGCCGGATTACTCGTCATGGTTGGATTCGCGCATTCGCAAAGCATGCCGGCAACGCAACAACCTGCTCCACAGGAAAACGCAGCGACTCAAGCAGTTCCCTCGGACACGGCGACGCAGGCATACGGCGGCATGTCCGACACGAAAATGCAGAGCGGCTGGAAACATGTGAAGCCGTGCAGCACAGACCCGCAATGCAATATCTTCTTCGGTGGTAGTTGAAGGCAAGCTGATGTTGCGCGCGAAAAAAGCGGCAAACGGACGGGTTCGCGCCGGGAAATATGAGTGACATTTGCGGTCCTGCGCGACCATCCGTTCAAAGGTGAGCGATTCCAGGATGGTGAGGAATTCCAGGAGATGGTGTCATCGTGATCAAAGATGAGGATCGCCAGGAAATCTCGTCAACACCGCCAAAGGTGAGGAATTCCAGGAGACGCAGCCACCTCGACGAAAGGTGAGCCGTTCCAGGGAGCATGACATCACGTCTTTGAGAGGTGAGCGGTTCCAGGAGGTGTCGCCATATCAGCGAGAGGTGAGTCATCTCATGAGCCGAACTGCACCGTGGAAGAAAGCAAAGCCACGCCAAGGTGAGGCGTTCCAGGAGGTCGCTCGCCAAAGGTGAGCGATTCCAGGAGGTGAGCAATCGCCGCGTTGAGTGCGCACCTGAAATAAGGTGAGGATTTCCAGGGAGTCGTTGTCGTAGCCGTAGCCGTTAACAGACCACTACGACACTAAGTGCTTTCCCGCTCGATCAGACTGAACCCCACATCGATGATTGGCTCACTGCCAGCGCGATTTTCAATCCGATCGACCAGCATGGTCGCCGCAAGCGTTCCGATTCTCGTGCCGTCGACTCTCATGGTCGACAACGGTGGCGTGGTGTCCTTCGCGAAATTCAGATCACCGTAGCCAATCACACGCAGTTTCTCCGGCACTGAGATATCCCGGTACTCCGCTTCCATCAACACGCCCAGCGCCAGAATATCCGCGCCGCAAAAAACGGCGTCGATATCGGCGTGCGTGTCGAGCAAGCCTCTCAGCGCTCGTCGCCCGTCGCCCAGATTCGCAGGTGACTCGACCGTCACGACAGGGATGGAGGAGATTGCTTTGCCATTTCCGAACGCTTTGAGGAAAGCTTTGGTGCGGGCCTGCGCGCGCCGGTCGCTGGGCGTGACGACAGCGGGCCGCCGCACGCCACGCGTCTTCAGAAAGTCCGCGGCTGCCCTCCCGACGTTCTCATGAGAGAAGCCGACCAGCATGTCGATAGGCTCGCGTGTCAGGTCCCAGGTCTCGACGACAGGAATGCCGCACGCGCGCAGCTTTTGCCTCGCACTCTGGGAATGAATGACGCCGGTCAGTACGATGCCGGCGGGCCGTCGGCCGATCACCGCGTCAAGCAGGGCGTCCTCGCGCGACTCGTCGTATCCGCTTTGTCCAATCAGCAACTGGTAGCCTGCCGCGGCAAGCTCGGTCGTCAGGGCGCCGACGGTTTCCTGAAACACGCTCCCGGCCATCGCCGGAATCAACGCGACGATGAGATGGCTGCGAGTCGACGCCAGCGAACCGGCGATGAGGTCAGGCGTATACCCGGTTTGCCGGACGGCCGCCTGGACACGCTCCAGCGTATCGACCGAAACCAGTTCCGGCGTGTTCAGTGCGCGTGAGACGGTCACTTTCGTCACGCCGACGAGCGCCGCGAGATCGCTCAGCGTCACTCGGCCGGAATTCTTGCGGGCGCGCCGGGAGGCGCTGCGTTCGACAGGGGCAAGCAGGGTAGTAGGCGGTTTGCTCACGACGTGGATCACTCAGGCCCGAAAAAAGTTGCTGGCGATTATGGCAAAACCATACTACCATGCGTCGTATGTTACCGGTTACATGAACCGGTAACATCAATCAGAAAAAGGCGATTGGCGCGACCCGAGTGCGTGCGCCCAGAACTTGAGAGACAGGAGAGCAGCATGTCGCAGGCTGGTACGGTGTTGAGCGAGCCGCTGATTCGGCTTAACGCTGCGGACAATGTACTGATCGCGCGAGAATCGCTGTCGATCGGGCAGCAACTGTGCATCGGCGAGGCGACGATCCGCATCCGCGCGCAGGTCACCGCGGGCCACAAAGTCGCCGCCTGCCGCATTTCGCGTGGTGCGCCGATCCGTAAGTACGACACGGTCATTGGCCGCGCGGCTCGCGACATCGAGGCGGGTGATCACGTTCACACTCACAACGTCGAACTGATCGATTTCGAGCGCGATCCGGGCTTCTGTCTCGATGTGCGTCCGGTCGAGTACGTGGCGGAAGCTGAACGGGCCACATTCAACGGCATCGTTCGGCTCGATGGGCGAGTCGCGACGCGCAACTTCATCGGGATTCTGGCATCGGTCAATTGTTCGTCGACGGTTATCAAGAACATCGCCGCCTGGTTTACGCCGGAGCGGCTTGCACCTTATCCCAATGTCGATGGTGTGGTCGCGTTCGCGCAGACAAGTGGCTGTGGGATGTCCTCACCGAGCGAGCACTTCGACGTGCTGCGCCGGACGCTCGCCGGCTACGCGCGTCATCCCAATCTTGCCGGGGTGCTGATTGTCGGGTTGGGCTGCGAGCGCAATCAGGTGAGCGACCTGCTCGATTCACAAGGGCTTCATGTCGGTACGTCGGTCCACGCGTTGGTGATGCAGGACGAAGGTGGCACCCGGGCAACGATCGAAGCGGGGATCGCTGCCATACAGAAGATGCTGCCGTCGGCGAACGATATCGAGCGTCGCCCGGTGTCGGCGAGCCACATCAAAATCGGTCTCGAATGTGGCGGCTCCGATGGCTTTTCGGGCATCACGGCCAATCCGGCCCTAGGCGCGGCCATGGACATTCTGGTGCGCCATGGTGGTACGGCGATTCTTTCCGAAACCCCTGAAATTCACGGTGTCGAATACATGCTGACGCGCCGTGCGGTGACACCGGAAGTCGGCCAGAAACTGCTCGACCGGCTTGCGTGGTGGGAGCGTTATACACGCGGGCACAACGGTCAGTTCAACGGTGTCGTCGGCCCGGGTAATCAGAAGGGTGGACTCGCCAACATCTTTGAAAAATCGCTCGGATCGGCGATGAAAGGCGGCACAACGCCGCTGCAAGCCGTCTACGAATACGCCGAGCCGATCGATCAGGCCGGCTTCGTCTTCATGGATTCGCCAGGCTACGATCCCGTTGCGGTGACCGGGCAGATTGCAAGCGGCGCAAACCTGATCTGCTTCACGACCGGCCGCGGCTCCATGTTCGGCTCGAAGCCCGCGCCCACGCTTAAGCTCGCGAGCAACACGGCGATGTTCAAGCGGCTCTCCGACGACATGGACATTAATTGCGGACTTGTCCTTGATGGTGAGCGGTCAGTCGAGGAGATGGGGAAAGATATCTTCGAGCACATCCTGCGGGCCGCGTCGGGTGAGCGCACCCGTAGTGAATTGCTCGGGCTGGGCGATCACGAATTTGTGCCCTGGCATATGGGTATCGTGAGCTGAAACGCCACCTCATTCCTACAAAAAAAGCGGAGACAGAGATTGAACCAAGCCTTGCAACAGGCGCCACGCAGCAAAGTGCGCTGGCTGGTGGCCGGTCTGATGTGGTCGGCCATCGCCATCAACTATATCGACCGCACGGTGCTGTCCGCCGCGGCGCCCCATCTTCAGGCGGAGTTTCATCTCAGCGCGATGGAGATGGGCATCGTGATGTCGGCGTTTTTCTGGTCGTATGCGTTGCTGCAATTGCCTGCGGGCATGCTCGCCGATCGCTTCGGACAGAAGATCGTGCTGGGTGCGTCCGTGTTCTGGTGGTCGCTTGCGACGGCCGTTACCGGACTCGCCACCGGCTTCAAGTCCCTCGTGCTCCTGCGGGTCATGCTGGGCATCGGCGAAGCGGGCGCCTACCCCAGCAACGCGGGCATTGCCTCGCGATGGTTTCCGCGCAAGGAACGCGCAACGGTGGCCGGCATCTTCGATAGCGGATCGAAGCTTGGGGGCGCGGTGGCGCTGCCGCTGATCGCCTGGCTGCTGGCGACGTTCGACTGGAAGGTCACCTTTGCGATTACCGGTGTGCTGGGTCTCATCTGGTGCGTCGTCTGGGTGTTCGTGTTCAGGGATTCGCCGGCGGATCACAAACGCGTGAATGCGGCCGAGCTTGCCCATATCCGCGATGGCGAAGCGGTGTCGCGAAGCGACAGCGTGGGCGCGGCCGCCGATGTACCCTGGCACAGGCTGTTCGCGCATCGGAACATCTGGGCGATGTGCATCGGCTTCTTCATGATCAACTACAACTCGTACTTCTTCATCACCTGGCTGCCGACGTATCTCGTCAAGGAACGCGGCATGAGCCTGATGGAGATGGGCTTCATGGCTTCGCTACCGCTCGTCCTTTCGATGATCGTCGAGGTATTTGCGGGCTGGGCCTCCGATCGTGTGTATGCATCCGGAAAGTTGTCGCTCACCGCGACCCGAAAACTGTTCCTCGTGGTCGGTCTGGTGATGGCGTCGAGCATTGGACTTGCGGCGTTCGCCACTTCTCCGCTCGTGGCCGTCGCATTGCTCTGCGTGGCGAAGTCGGGCACGACCGTCGCCGCATCGCAGGTCTGGGCGCTACCGGGCGATGTCGCGCCGGGGAACATGGTGTCGCGGGTGGCGGGCATCCAGAACACCGTATCCAACATGGGCGGCGTGGTCGGTCCGATCGTCACCGGCGCGATCGTCGGTGCAACCGGCTCTTTCGTCCCCGCGCTGCTGTTCTCGTCGGGGCTGATCGTGATCGCGATCCTCAATTACCTGTTCCTGCTCGGAAAGGTGGAGCCCATTCAATTCAATCAAGTCCCCGTGGAGGCCAGAAATCGTGATGAACGCAACGTCGATGTCAGCGCTTAACCCATTCAAGGCGGCGCTTGCAAATGGTCAACGACAGATCGGCTTCTGGCTTTCGATGGCCGATGCGTACCTGGCCGAAGTCAGCGCGACCGCCGGCTTCGAGTGGCTGTTGATCGACGCCGAGCACGCTCCGAACGACGTGCGCAGTATTCTTGCGCAATTGCAGGCAGTCGCGCCGTATTCCTCCGAAGCCGTTGTGCGACCCGTGAATGGCGATCCGGCGCTGCTCAAGCGCTTACTCGATATCGGCGCACGTAACCTTCTCGTTCCGATGATCGATACCGCGGATCAGGCCCGCGCGTGCGTGGCCGCCGTACGCTATCCGCCTCACGGAATTCGTGGTGTGGGCAGCGCGGTGGGACGTGCGTCGCGCTGGAGTTCGCGGACCGACTACCTCGACATCGCGGACAGTGAAATCTGCCTGCTCGTGCAGGCTGAGACGGTCACCGCGCTCGACAATCTCGAAGCTATCTGCGCGGTTGAGGGCGTGGATGGCGTATTCATCGGGCCTGCGGATCTGGCCGCGTCGATGGGCCATCGCGGCAAGCCCGGCCATCCGGAAGTGCAGAACGCGATCGAAGCCGCGATGCGTACCATCATCGCTTCCGGCAAGGCTGCCGGCACGTTGACCTCCGACCCGGTGCTCGCGCGTCGCTATCTCGAGCTTGGATGCACGTTCGTCGCGACCGGCGTGGACATCCTTACGTTTGCGAACGCAGCACGCAAGCTCGCCCGGGAATTCATCGAGCAGTGAAGAATGGTGAGGAATTCCAGGAGATGGCGCCACCTCGACCAATGGTGAGGAATTCCAGGAGACGACATCATCTCCTTCAGAGGTGAGTCATTCCATAAGTCGAACAGCACCTTAGGAGCAGGCTAAGACGCGCTAAGGTGAGGAATTCCAGGAGATGATCTGCAAAGGTGAGCGATTCCAGGAGGTGAGAAATCGCCTCGCTGAGCGCGCACCTTAAATAAGGTGAGGATTTCCAGGGAGTCTTCGTCATGGTCGCCGTCGGTGATGCAGCGAGCGCTCCAAACCTCACCCTGATACGTGCAAGAGCAAGACCGATACCGCCAATCTCCTTACATCCTCTTCCATATACAAACAAAGGGTGAGCGCGGCAGCTTGCGTTGGGTCACGTCGCAAAGGCCGTGCTACCTGCGCCGCACGGCGATACACACCGCAGCTTGTGCGCACCAGAAGCGGCCAAACTTCGCCATCTTGTAACGCTCTCGTAAAACATGATCTTTCGCTCGTTGATAAGTTGCGGATAACGCGTGTCGTCGCCACTCGAGCAACGACTTTGCGTCACCGTAGATCTATCGATGGAGCAAGCATGAAGAAGCTGTTGGCAATCGCGGCACTGGCCGCACTGAGCGCAACCTTGAGCGGATGCTGGTGGGGGCCGCCTCCAGGTTGGGGCGGCGGAGGCCCGGGCGGGGGTGGGCCTGGTGGCGGCGGACCGCACGGTGCGATCGTCGTTCCTGGCCAAGCCGCTCAGGCCTAGGCCAGAAACTAGGCGGGAAACGTAAGCGTCACCACGAACCCGCCGGCGGCGGCGTTATCGGCATGAAAAACGCCGCCGTTATACCGCACGAGGCGCCGCACGATCGCGAGCCCGAGCCCGCAGTGCGCATCGCCGCTACGCGCTTCATCGAGTCGCACGAACGGTTGCAGCGCACGGTCCAGTTGACCGCTGGGAATGCCGCCGCCGTGATCGCGCACCTCGAGCGTGTACTGGCCGTCGCGGCGGGACGTCGAAATTTCCACCGGCGGCTCGCCGTAAGTGAGCGCGTTCTCGATCAGATTGGTCAGAATCCGGTCGAGATCGACAAGCGGCAACCCAAAACCATCGCCAGCTTGTAGATCGAGGCGCACGAGCGCGTCGTCCGCGAGGCTGTCGCCGTAATGCCGGCGACAGTGAGCATCGACGCTGGTGCTCGGCGAGGTATCCGCTGTCTCACGTGCGAAGTCGAGAAACTGCGTGACGATGCGTGACAACGACTCTGAGTCCCGCAGGAAACCGCGGCGATTCGCTTCATCAGGCAGCAGATCCGCGCGCACCTGCATGCGCGTGATCGGCGCACGCAGATCGTGCGCCACGCCGGCCAGCATCACCGCGCGCTCCTGCTCGGCCTGCGCAAGTTCATGCACCATCTGATTGAAGTCGCCGATTAGTTCTTTCAGCTCGCGCGGGCCGCTCGCCTTCACGACCGGCGCGCGATGGCCGACGCGGAACTCGCGCGCGGCGAGCGCCAGCCGGTGCAATGGCCGCTGCAATTGCCACGCGCCGAGCAGTGCGATGATCACTGCCAGCACCAGCATCGTCGCCGATGCGCCCAGGAAGCGACGCGCCGGCAGCGTCGCGTTTTGCATTTTGAGCCAGCCTGGATTGCCAGCGTAATGGACCCAGACCGTGCCGTTCTCGCCGTCGGATACGACCTGGCTGCCTGTTGGCAATTTCTCGCGCAAGTCGTGTTCGAACGGACCAGAAGTGTTCTCACACGGCGCGGGACAGCCATACCGGATCGCGTCTTGTGCGCTCACATAGGACACGCCGAGCGTTGCCGCGACGTGGGAAGCGGCGAGCGGGCCGTCGCGTCCCGCCTCAACCGCGAGCAGCAAAGCGCGTTGCGCATGGCCCGCGTCGATCTGGCCGCGGTCACGGTCTACGAGAACGATTGCGGTGATGTGCACCAGCACGATCAGGCTCACCGTCATCAACGCGAGCCGGCCAAACAGTGTGTTAAAGGGATTCTTCATCGTCATTGCTGCCGGGCACGAACATATAGCCGATGCCGCGTATGGTCTGGATCCGGCGCGGATTGGCCGGGTCGTCTTCAAGCAGACGGCGCAGGCGCCACACCGGTACGTCGATACCGCGTTCGGTTACTTCTGAGTTCGGCCCATGCAGCAGATCGACGAGCTTCGAGCGCGACAGCGTTTCCATTGGATGCGCGGCGAGCACTTCCAATAGCGCGTACTCGCCGCCGGTCAGCTTGAGCGCTTCGTCATCGCGAAACAGGGTGCGCCTCGCGAAGTCGAGCCGGAAGCGGCCGAAGCGCAGCGCTTCACGCTTTTCGAGCACCGTAGCCGTGGACCCCGATGGCTGCGCATGCCGGCGCAACACCGCGTGAATACGCGCGAGCAGTTCCTGCGGCATGAACGGCTTGCCGAGATAGTCGTCGGCGCCGAGTTCCAGACCTACTATGCGATCCACGCCGTCCGCGCGCGCCGTCAGCATGATCACGGGAATCGTGTCGCCATGCGCACGCAATTGCCTGAGCGCGCTGAGTCCGTCGACGCCCGGCATCATCAGATCGAGCACGATGATCGACGGCCGCTCGCGTTCCAGCCGGCGTGCCAGATGGTTCGCGTCGTGCAACACGGACATCTCGATGCCGCGTTGTTGAAAGAAGGTTCTGAGCAGGTCACGAAGGTCGGCGTCGTCGTCGACCAGTAATACCTGGATGGGCGTGTCTGACATGGCTGGGCCCTGATCGATGAGGACAATTGACGGACGGCGCGGCCACGCGCCTATCGCACGCCGCAATATAGCGAATCGCGCGGCGGCAGCGGTTTCGGGTTCTTATCTGCGCTTACAGTTTATTACGGTGGCTGCCTTCGGTTCTATCTGGCTGCGTGACGCAGCCATTACCGGTCAGCGTCACGCCGCCCGATTCATCGCAACACCATCCGCCTCGTTACAACTCGTAATCCTCGCCTAAGCCACCGTAAGACGCCGCTCACTATGCTGGGCCACTTCTCGCCGCTGGTGGCGTTACGCGGTTTCTTCCGGGCTCAGTGGGTTGATTTGCGTGCAGATTCAAGCGCGCGGTCGACCGATACGTTTTCACTCGCCCCGCTTTAGCGAACAACGCATGCCAGACGGCCCTTTGTCGAATTGAGTCGAAGGATGCCCACAGCATGCCGAATAACCCTAGCGCGTCCGGACCTTCCTCGCGCGTACTGAGATTCACCTATCTTGCCGCCACAGTCGCCGTCGCCACGTTTTGGCTGGCGGGTTGCGGCGAGCAGGCGCCGCATGGCCCGCCACAGTTGATCCCCGAAGTTGGCGTCCAAACGATCGCGCCGCACGCCGTGGTGTCGAGTACCGAATTGTCTGGGCGACTGTCGGCGATCCGCGTCGCCGAAGTCAGGCCGCAGGTCGAAGGCATCGTCCGAAAGCGCCTCTTTACAGAAGGCTCGCTGGTTGCGGCCGGGGCGGTGCTGTATCAGATCGACCCGTCCAGCTACCAGGCAACTTACGACCAGGCCGTCGGCACGCTGGCCAAAGCCGAGGCGACAGCGAGCGCCGCGCAGACCAAGGCCACCCGCTACGCCGAACTATCGAAGATCGAAGGCGTGAGCAAGCAGGACTATGACGACGCCGTCGCCTCCCTGGAGGAAGCGAAGGCCGACGTGGTCGCCGACCGTGCCGCATTGAAGACCGCCGCAATCAACCTTGGCTACACGAAGGTCGTTGCGCCCATCGCGGGACGCATCGGCAAATCGAGCGTGACAGAAGGCGCGCTCGTCACCGCGGAGCAGACCACCGCGCTCGCGACGGTCCAGGCGACGACCGAGATGTATCTCGACGTCACGCGCTCTTCCGCCGACTGGTTGCGGCTGCAGAAAGAATTCGCCAGTGGCCAGTTGCAACAGGCGGGCTCGGACGGCGCAGTCGTTCATCTCGTGATGGAAGACGGCAGCACGTACGCGCAGCCAGGCAAGCTGCTGTTCTCCGATATCACCGTCGACGCCACCACCGGCTCGGTCACCTTGCGCTGCGTGTTCCCGAATCCGGATGGCGTGCTGCTGCCCGGCATGTTCGTACGCGCCCGGCTCGAAGAGGGCGTGAACCAGCAGGCGATTACGGTGCCGCAACTCGCGGTCTCGCGTGCATCCGACGGCTCGGCGAGCGTGCTGACGGTCGGTGCCGACAACAAGGTCACGCAAACGCCCGTCACGGCGGACACCGCTTCAGGCGCCGACTGGCTCGTCACGCGCGGCCTCAAGGCAGGCGATCGCGTGATCGTCGCCGGATCGCAGAAAGCGCGCGCGGGTGGCGTTGTGAAGCCGGTTGAATCGCCTGCCAATTCGGGTGCGCCCGCCACCGCGGACACGACGTCGGCCGCACATAGCTAAAGCGAGACACTCATGGCAGGTTTCTTTATCAATCGACCGATCCTCGCGTGGGTCATCGCCATCGTCATCATGATGATCGGCGGTGCCTCCATCGGGACGCTTCCGGTCGAGCAGTATCCGAGCGTGGCGCCCGTCTCCGTGCAGATCACAGCGACGTATCCGGGCGCCTCGGCTGAAACCGTGGCGACCACCGTCACGCAGGTGATCGAGCAGAAACTAAGCGGCATCGATCATCTGCTCTACATGTCGTCCACCAGCAGTTCGGCCGGGCAGGCCACCATCACGCTCACGTTCCAGCAGGGCACCAATGCCGACATCGCCCAGGTGCAGGTACAGAACAAGGTCGAGCAGGCCAGCTCGTCGCTGCCGCAGACGGTTCAGGACCAGGGCGTGCAGGTGGCAAAGGCAGCCAACGCGTTTCTGATGATCGTGTCGCTCTCGTCCTCTGACGGCAGCATGAATTCCATCGATCTCGGCAACATCATCGCAACGCAGATTGAAGACCCGCTCACGCAGATCGACGGCGTCGGCGACGTCACGCTGTTCGGCGCGCAGCACGCCATGCGCATCTGGCTCGATCCGGTGAAGCTGCAGGCCGTCGGTCTGACTGCCGGCGACGTCACCACCGCGATTACGAATCAGAACGTGCAACTCTCGGTCGGCCAGATCGGCGGCTCGCCCTCCACGAAGACGCAGGCGCTCAACGCGACCATCTCGGCATCGAGCCTGCTCACCACGCCCGCGCAGTTCGGCGCGATTCTGCTGCGCGTGAATAGCGACGGCTCGAAGGTCATGCTGAAGGACGTCGCGCGGGTCGAGGTCGGCGGCGACGACTACAGCACCGACTCGCGTCTGAACGGCAAGCCGGCGGCCTCGCTCGCGGTCAAACTCGCGAGCGGCGCGAACGCGATGAGCGTAGCCAAAGCGGTCCGCGCGAAGCTGAACGAAATGAGCGGGCAATTGCCGCACAACGTGGTGGTCGACTATCCGTACGACACTACGCCGTTCGTGCGCATTTCGATCGAAGAAGTGGTGAAGACGTTGATCGAAGCGGTGATGCTGGTCTTCGTCGTGATGTACGTGTTCCTGCAAAATCTGCGCGCGACGTTGATCCCGACCATCGTCGTGCCCGTTGCGTTGCTCGGCACATTTGCTGTGATGTCGGCAGTGGGCTTTTCGATCAACGTGCTGTCGATGTTCGGGCTCGTGCTTGCGATCGGGCTGCTGGTGGACGACGCGATCGTGGTCGTGGAAAACGTCGAGCGGCTGATCGCGGAAGAGGGCCTATCGCCGGTCGAAGCCACGCGTAAGGCGATGAAGCAGATCACCAGCGCACTGGTCGGCATTACGACCGTGCTGATTGCCGTGTTTATTCCGATGGCGTTTTTCTCGGGGTCCACGGGCGCGATCTACCGGCAGTTCTCGATCACGATCGTCGCGGCGATGCTGCTTTCCGTGTTTCTCGCATTGACGCTGACACCGGCGCTGTGCGCGACCATGCTGCGGCGCGCGGACGTCGAGCACCACACGAAGCGCGGCGTGCTCGGCTGGTTCAACCGTGTGCTGACTCGTGGAACCGATCGTTACGACTCGACGGTTGCGCGTGTGATCGGCAAGCCGATGCGCTATATGGTGATCTACGTGCTGATTGGGGGCGTGGTTGCGCTGCTCTTCATGAAGCTGCCGTCGTCCTATCTGCCGGACGAGGATCAGGGGATCATCATCACGTCGATTTCCGCGCCTGTCGGCACGCCCGCCGCGCAGACGCTGGAAGTCGTGAAAAAAGTCGAGGCGTATTACCTCGGTCTGCCGCAGGTGGACAAGATCATCGCGCTGACCGGTTTCAGCTTTAACGGCTCGGGGCAGAACAACGGCCTTGCATTCGTCAGACTCAAGGACTGGAGCACGCGGCGCGGCAGCGATGGTTCGGCGGCGGCGATCATCCAGCGCGCCAACATGCATTTCGCCGCCTCGCACGACGCGCAGATTTTCGCGCTCAATCCGCCGGCCATTCAGGAGCTTGGGACGCAGAGCGGTCTCGACTTCGAACTGGAAGATCGCGCCGGGCAGGGCCACGACAAGCTGATGGCCGCGCGCCAGCAATTGATCGCGCTTGCCGCGCAGGACAGCGCGCTAGCCGGCATGCGTCCGGGCGGCCTCGACGATACGCCGCAGTTCCATGTGGATATCGATCGCGAGAAGGCGAGTGCGCTTGGGCTTTCAATCGCCGACGTCAACGACACCTTGCAGACCGCGTTCGGCTCGACTTACGTGAATAACTACGTCGATACGGGACGCATCCAGAAGGTCTACGTGCAGGCCGACGCACCTTACCGGATGATGCCGTCCGATATTGGACGGTGGTATGTGAAGTCCAGCACGACGAGCAGTTCGAGCACGAGTACCAGCACTTCAAGCAGCTCGACCACAAGCACTAGCAGTACGACCACCACAAGCTACGACGGCCAGATGGTCCCGTTCTCCGCGTTCGCTACAGGCAAATGGACCTTCGGGCCGCCGCAGATCGAACGCTTCAACCGCACGCTGGCGATGGAAATCACCGCGCAAACCGGTGCGAACACCAGCACGGGCCAGGCGATGGCCGCCGTCGACGCGCTCGTGAAGAAGCTGCCCGCCGGCTATGGCATCGACTGGACCGGGCAATCGTACCAGGAACGCCTTGCCGGATCGCAGGCGATCTACCTGTACGCGATTTCGCTGGTCGTGGTGTTTCTCTGTCTGGCCGGTCTGTACGAGAGCTGGTCCATTCCGATCGCGGTGATTCTGGTTGTGCCACTCGGGGTGCTCGGCGCGGTACTGGGTGCGCATATTCGCGGACTGTCCGACGACATCTACTTCAAGGTCGGCTTGCTCGCGACCATCGGGCTCTCCACCAAGAACGCGATCCTGATCGTCGAATTCGCCAAGGATCTGCAGGCGCAGGGCCGCAGTCTGATCGACGCCACGCTGGAAGCCGCGCGATTGCGTCTGCGGCCGATTCTGATGACCTCGCTCGCTTTCGTGTTCGGCGTATTGCCGCTTGTCATCAGCACAGGCGCCGGCTCGGCGAGCCGGCATGCGATCGGCACCGGCGTGATGGGCGGCATGATCGCCGCGACGCTGCTCGCCATCTTTTTCGTGCCGGTGTTCTTTGTCGTCGTGCGCCGCCTGTTCGGCGAACACGGCGATGCCAAGCAACAGGAAGGTGTTGAATGATGAGACTCAAATTGAGCGCATGCATGGTGGCGTTTGCCGTTGCCATGCTGACGGGGTGCACGCTGGACCCGCACTATGAACGGCCCGCGGCACCCGTCGCGGTGGCTTATCCAAAAGGCGAGGCGTATGAGAGCACTAGCGCTGCGGCAGCTTCCACCGCGGCTTCAGGAACGGCTTCAGGAGCCGCAACGCCGGCCACGACTACTACCGCACCGCCGCTTGCCGCCGACGTGGCCTGGCGCAGCTTCTTTCGCGACGAGCGTCTGCAACGGCTGATCCAGATCGCGCTCGACAACAACCGCGACCTGCGCGTCGCCGCGTTGAACGTAGCCGAGTACGAAGCGCAATACCGCATCACGCGTGCCGCGCTCGCACCGTCGATCAGCGCGAGCGGCAGCCTGACTCGCGAGCGCACTTCAGGCGTGACGAGCAGTTCCAGCGACGTGAGCGTGGGCACCACGTCATGGGAGATCGACTTCTTCGGACGCTTGCGCAGCCTCGAGCGTCAGGCGCTCGAAAACTATCTCGCGACGGACGCCTCGCGGCAGAGTACGCAGATCAGCCTGATCGCGACGGTAGCGACCGACTACCTGACGCTCCTGTCCGACGAACGTCTCCTGCAAATCACCGAAGACACGGTCAAGGCGGACCAGTCGACGTACGACGTGACCAAGCGCATTCAGCAGTTGGGCAATTCGTCGATGCTCGACGTGCAGCAAGCGCAAAACTCGTTGGCGAGCGCGAAGGCGAGCCTTGCGTCTTACCGGCGCGCCGTCGCGCAGGACCGCAACAACCTGGTCGCCGTGCTCGGCGCGCCGATTCCCGACGACCTTCCACCCGCCCGCGAATTTGACGACGAGTCGATGTTCGCCGACATCGGTGCGGGCGTGCCTTCGTTGTTGCTCACCCGTCGTCCCGACATCGTGCAGGCGGAACATGCGCTGAAGGCGGCGAACGCGAACATCGGCGCCGCGCGCGCTGCGTTCTTTCCGAAGATCGAGCTGACGGCTTCGGCTGGCACATCGAGTTCGACGCTTTCAAGTTTGTTCAAAGCGGGCACGGGCGCCTGGGCATTTGCGCCGAGCGTGTCGGTGCCGATCTTCGATTACGGCAGCAACAAGGCATCGCTCGACGTCGCCAAGATCGAGAAGCAGATCGAGGTCGCCGATTACGAGAGCGCCATTCAGACAGCGTTCAAAGAAGTCTCGAACGCGCTGACAGCGCGTGCCACTTACGTCGATCAGGTGGAGGCGGATCGCGATTATGTGACGTCGGCGCAGCGGTACTACACGCTTGCTCAGGCGCGCTACAAGGCGGGCACGGACAGCTTCCTCACGTTCCTCGACGCGCAACGCACGCTCTACACCGCACAGCAGCAACTGGCATCGGATAGTCTGTCGCGACAGGCCAATCTTGTGACCTTGTACAAGGTGCTCGGCGGCGGCTGGGAGGGGAGCTGAAAGCCGAAAGGTGAGAACATTCGGGAGCGCGTGAGGTGATAATGTTGCTACCTGTCGACGCACTTTCGATTCGAAGGTGAGAAGATTCGGGAGGCCTGCGCCAAACGCAAACGCAGTCATCTGCGCGTTACTTTCCATTCATATGGAGCACGTTCCCAATGACGCCTGACGCTTTCGGTGAAGAAATCAAGGCAGCGCTGGCTCCGCACGCGGATGCCGGGCGCGCCGTCGCGATGCGCGCCTACATGCGCGACCAGTTCGACTTCATCGGGGTGCCGACGCCGCTGCGGCGCAAAGCGATATTGCCGGTCTTCAAGCGGCTGCCTGTTGAAAACGCGAAACACCTGCTCGCGTGCGCGCGTGTCTTATGGGCGATGCCGCAGCGCGAATACCAATACGCGGCTACTGATCTGCTGGCGCGCAAGTGGAAGACGTTGGCGATCGCGGACATCGAGCATCTGCTAACGATCGCTCAACGCAGCGCGTGGTGGGATTCGATCGATCCGCTGGCGGGTGTGGTCGGCGACATTCTGAAGTCGGCACGCGGACAGACGCCGCACGCGCAGGCATGCATGGACGCGGCGCTCGATCATGAATCGTTGTGGGTTCGCCGTATCGCGATGATTCATCAACTCGGCTGGCGTGACGATACGGACGAGACGCGTTTGTTTGGCTATGCGCGCTCGCTCGCCGCAGAGCCGGACTTCTTTATTCGCAAGGCAATCGGGTGGGCGTTGCGGGACTATGCGTGGCATGCGCCTCACGCAGTCGGCGGTTTCCTGATGACCGCGCGAGACATCCTGTCACCGCTTACGTTGCGTGAGGCGTCGAAGCATCTGCCGCCGATTCGCTGATACGTTGAGCGTGAAACATTTGCCGTTCAGTGCGCGAGGCGCGTCAACGCAACGCGGGTGTTGGTAAAAAAACCGCAGGCCGCGGAGCGCAAAGTAGCAGCCGTTTACGGCGTCGAAACTAAAAACTTTAGAAGAATATTTAAGCTCTCGGGTGTGGCCAAACGCTCTGTAGTCATCGCTTAGTAATATGCGCCAGCAATACTCGGCAGCGCTGCAAGCTTGACTCAAATTAGCAAATAACGCGCTGCCCCGATCGAGGGCGGACGCGAAGGCCATACCCCCGGGGGTTTCACATGACTATCCGTCATCGCATCACGCTATTGGTTGTCTTGATGTTCGTCGCCTTGTCGGCAATCGGTGGCTACGCCGTGTACCAAACGCGCGGCAGCGCAGGCGAAGTGCGCAAGGTGACCGAGGGAGTTGTCCCCAGCGCGCTGGCTTCCGCCGACCTCGTCTCCCAAGTCAAAGACGTACAGCTCGCGACCATGACCTTGGTCTACGCGCCGGACGCCAACATGGTCGCTCAGGCACAAGACGAACTGAAGAAGAAAAAGGCCTCGTTGCAACAGGCTCTCGCGCTGCAAGGCAAAGATGCCGCGAGCCATGCCCAGCAAGGCCTTGTCTCCCAGGCCAACGACAGCCTCGAGAACTACTTCTCCGCAATCGCCGAGACGGCGAAGATGAAGGCCGACGGCAAGAACGAACTCGCGCAAGCGTATCTGTTCGCCAACGTTGCCCAGTATCGCGACGAACTCGAAGGCATTGTCGAAACCCTGCGTGTTGAGAAGAACCGCCAGAAAGACGATGCGATCACCGCACTGAACGCCACGCTTGCCACCACCACGACGGCCATCGCCATCGTTACCGGTATCGCGATCATTCTGCTGACTTTCATCGGTACGCTGCTCTACCGTCAGATCACCCGTCCGCTCAGCCGCATGCAGGCCATGATGAGCGAGATCGCGTCGAGCCAGGATTTCACGCGTCGCGTGCCGGTGGGTCGACTGGATGAGATCGGTCATTCGATCGTCGCCTTCAACGGCATGATCGAAAAGATTCAGGAAAGCTCGGCGCAACTCAAGCAGAAAACCGCCGACATCCAGGCGATGTTGCAGAACATGCAGCAAGGTATCTTGACGGTGGTCGACGGCGCCGTGATCCACTCTGAGTACTCTGCGTATCTGGAAGACATCTTCGAAACGAAAGACATCGCCGGGCGTGGTCTGATGGATCTGGTGTTCTCGGATACCGATCTCGGCTCAGACGTGCTCTCGCAAGTCGATGCGGCTACGCATGCCTGCCTCGGCGAGGACTGCATCAATTTCGCGTTCAATCAGCATCTGCTGGTCGGTGAAATTTCGAAGCGCATGCCCGATGGTCGCGTGAAGATTCTCGACCTCAGCTGGTCGGCAATCACCGACGAAAACGACGTTATCGGGCGTTTGATGCTGTGCGTGCGCGACGTTACCGAACTGCGCAAGCTCGCCGCGGAAGCCAGCGAACAGCGCCGCCGTCTCGACATGATCGGTGAGATTCTCGCGGTGAGCGAAGAGAAGTTCCATCACTTCATTGAAAGCTCCGCCGGTTTCGTCAGCGAGAACGAGCGCATCATCCGCAAGCACTCAGAAGCGGACCATGCAGCGATCGCCGAACTGTTCCGCAACATGCACACCATCAAGGGCAATGCGCGGACCTATAACCTGGCGCATCTGACCAACGTCGTTCATGAAACCGAGCAGAGCTATCACGAACTGCGCCAACCGGATGCGGACCGCTCGTGGGATCAGGAACACCTGATGCAGGAGCTGACGCGCGTGCGCGAGGCGATCGAGAGCTACGCGAAGATCAACGAACATAGCCTCGGCCGCAAGAGCAAGGCCGGAGCGAATAACGCCGGCAATGCGGGTCGCTATGTGATGGTCGAGAAGGAGCAGATTCAGCAGACCTTGAGCATGCTGGACAAGACGAACGCCGGCGAACTCCACGAATTGCAGTCGATGCGCGACGCGCTGCGCCAGACCTTGCGCGCGTTGGGTAGCGAAAGCGTGAGGGACGCGCTCTCCGGTGTGCTGGATTCGCTACCTTCGTTGGCGCAGGAACTGGGCAAGCCGGCGCCGGCCGTACGCATCGACGACAACGGCTACCGTCTGCGTGGCCAGGCGGGCGGCACCCTGAACAACGTGTTCATGCATCTGCTGCGCAATTCGATGGACCACGGCATCGAAACCGCTGAGGCGCGCAGCGCACACGGCAAGACGCCGGCCGGCACCATCGATATCGAAGTGGGCGTGGACAACGGCGCGCTGCAGATCACGCTCAGCGACGACGGCCGCGGCCTCGCACTCGAACGGATTCGCGGCATTGCCGTCGAGCGCGGCTGGATCGGCAGCGACGAACACCTGAGCGACGAAGCCATCGCCGAATTCATTTTCCGGCCAGGTTTCTCGACCGCCGCAACGGTGACGGAAGTATCGGGCCGTGGCGTCGGTATGGACGCGGTGCGCGACTTCCTCAAGCGCGAGAGCGGCCGCATCGAACTGCGCTTTACCGATGACCACAAGGGCGCTTCGTTCCGTCAGTTCCAGACGATCGTCTGCCTGCCGGATAGCTTTGCCGTCGACACGCTGGGTGTGGCAGCGCGCGGCGATGCGGGTGAACTGCAACTCGACGCAATGGCGGATTGAACGTTGGCAGAACGCGGATTGACGCGCTTCGCGACGGACTTCGGAAGGATAGGTTGTGATTCAACAGTACGTATTGGCGGCGATGGCAGGCAGCGCGGTGACCGCGCTGCTGGCTTTTGTCGTGCACAAGTTGCAAAGCGCGAGGCTGACGGCACGGTTGCGTGACGAAGCAGATGCACGGCTCAAGGCGTTATCGGCGGAACAGGCGGACCACGGCGAAGCGATTCGCGAACGCGAACAAGCCGCGCAGGAGATGGAAGCCCTGGCCGCAAAGTTGCGCGAGGAGTTGAGGCAGCAATCGGCCAGCGTCGACGAACTGCGTGCAACGTTGAAAGCAGCGACTGACGACAAAGACCAGTGGGCGCATCAAGCCCGACAGATCGCCGCCGAGGCCGCGCGTCTGAAGAGCCTCGGCGCGACATTCGAGCGTTGGCACGAGCAGATGATTTCGCTGATGACGCAGAACCACGACATGCACGCGAAGAATCAGGAGCTGTCGTCGATCGTCCGGCATGTGGTGATCGTGTCGCTGAATGCGTCGATCGAGGCCGCGCGCGCGGGCCCGGCCGGACGCGGCTTCGCCGTAGTGGCGAGCGAAGTTCGCGCGCTCGCTGCGCGTTCTGAGGAATTGTCGAAAAGCTATCGCGACAGCCTGCACCGCAACGATCTGACCACTACCTCCACGTTTCAGGACATCCAGGCGGGCGGCAAGATGATCGCGGCGTCGCTCTCCAGCGTCGAATCGCTCGCCAATCAGTTCCACTCGAAGCTGCACCAGGTGCCGGCGTGATCACGAGCCAGGCGAAGGACAGCTTCGAACGCATTTTCCGCAAGGCGGCACAGGCGCGTTTGCCGCAGGATTCCGGCGATACGTGTGAGATCACGCCGCTCGCCGAGGCCAGCGCGGGCGCAACGAAGGACACTCAGGTGGTCGTGCTGACCATCTCGTCGATCGTGTTCAGACTGCTGCTGATCCTGCATTTCGACGAAAACGACAGCACCCGCGGCTACTACCTGAAAGAAGGCGACGAGCGGCCGTTTCAGGAAGCCTTTCTGGAAATCTGCAATCTGTGTTGCGGCGCGATGAATCAGGAACTGCTGCGCTATTTCCCGGACCTCGGCATGTCGACGCCTTATGTCTTGAGCGCGCGTTGTCTGGGGCATCTGCCGGCCTTGAAGCCGGGTTTGCTGTCGTCGTATTCGGTCACGCTTAACGGTTCCGTGCAGCTTGCCGCGACGGTATGCGTCTGCGCCCATGCGCCGATCGACTTCGTGGCCGACACGAGCGCAATCGAAGAATCCAGCGGTGAGCTGGAGTTGTTTTGAGAGTTTGGTGTTGACCATGACGTCGATATCCGCAGCGAGCAGGAACGCGAAATGAACATGAACAAGCCGGTCAGCAAGGTGCTGGTGCTCGACGATTGTCCCGTGCACAAAGAGGCGCTGAAGCGCTTTTGCGACGAGCACAATCTGGTTGGCGTGAAGGTCGGCAAGAACCGCTTGCAGTCGGTGCTGCGCTCGAACATCGATCTGGGCGCGGTTCTGTTTGCTGAAGGCTACGGTGGCTCAGCCGAAGCGAGCGCCGAGATCGCAATCAGGATCAACGCGGTGCGCCCCGAGTTGCCGATCATCATCCGGCGGGATAACGATTCGAGCGTCGAGAGTCTGCCGGAGAGTTTGCGCCGTGTGGTCTGCGCGGCCTACGTCGCACACGATATGGCGCCCTTGCGCAAAGTGATCGACGAATACATCTTCAGCCTGGACTATCCGAACGCGCTGGTGCGCGGCATCGCCGACATGACGCAGGCGATTCTCGGCGACGTGTTCAAGGACCTGAGCATCACGTGCGACACGCCTTATATCGTGCGCGACCGGATCATCTTCGGCGAGGTGTTCAGCCTGATTCCGCTGGAAAGCGCGTGGTGCCGCGGTTACATGATGATGCAGGCGGAAGAGGCGCCGATTCTCGAACTGATCGATCGTTATCGGATGAGCGAGCACGCGGAAGACGGCGAAGCAAACTTCCGCGATCTGAATGGCGTGCTCGGTGAAGTGACCAATCTGATCTGGGGGTCGTTCAAGAATCGCTATGTCGGCGATGCGGACGCCTGGCTGCGCAGCCAGGTGCAGGTGCCGCTGCTGGTGAATCACAAGCACAAGTACATCTCGTTCGGCAGCGGCAACCCGCAGCTGTGTTTCACGTACTCGCTGACGGACCCGCAGACGGGCCGCTCGGTCAAGCTGCATCAACGTTTTGTGTTCAGCCTGAGCTGGTCGCCGGAGGACTTCAAGGAAGTCACGGACGACGTCGGCGCGATGGTCGAAGCGGGCGAACTGGATCTGTTCTGAATGTTGTCATAGGAAACAAACATGTCGAAAATTCTGGTGGTAGATGATTCGAGCACGGTGCGCGACGAAGTGGCCGGCTTTCTGAAGAAGAACGGTCTGGATGTCGATACTGCAGTGGACGGCAAGGACGGCCTCGCGAAACTGAAGGCCAGCCCGGGCATCAAGCTGGTGATCAGCGACGTCAACATGCCGAATATGGATGGCCTGACGATGGTCGAAAAGATTCGCGGCGAACTCGCAAACACGACCGTCAACGTCATCATGCTGACCACCGAAAGCAGCCCGGCGATGAAAGAGCGCGGCAAGGCGGCGGGCGTGAAAGGCTGGATCGTCAAGCCGTTCAAGGGCGACGCGGTGCTGGAAACGTTCCGCAAGCTGGCGAGCTAGACGCCGCATGCCGCGGCGGGCCGGCCAAAGGTGAGGGTTTTCGGGAGCCTGCGCGCCGGTGATTTGCAAAGCATGATTCGCTATAACGGCGGCGCTTGAAACACGCTAGTCTGCGAGCATGTGCCAACTGCTCGCCCTCAGCTGCGCCGAACCCACCGACGTCAGTTTTTCGCTGACGGGCTTTGCGGCGCGCGGCGGCCTCACCGACCATCACGTCGACGGCTGGGGCGTGGCGTTCTACGAGGACCGCGCGTGCCGCGTGTTCGTGGATGAGAAGCCCGCGTATCAGTCGCCGGTGGCTGAGTTTCTGAAGAGCCATCCGATCAAGTCGCGCAACGTCGTCGCGCATATTCGCAAGGCGACTCAAGGCGGCGCGCGCGTGGAGAACTGCCATCCGTTCATGCGCGAGTTGCGCGGCCAGCAATGGGTGTTCGCGCATAACGGCGACCTGCAGCCGCTCGGTGAACCGGAGCAAGGTCCGTATGCACCGGTCGGCACGACCGACAGCGAAGCGGCGTTCTGCTTCATCATGAATCGCCTCTACGCGCATTTCGCCAATCATGCAGACACCGATGACATCGACGCGGTATTCGACGTTATCGAGCAGGCGACGCACGCACTGAACCCGTATGGCATTTTCAACTTCGTGCTTTCGAACGGCACGGCGCAGTTCGCGTATTGCTCGACGCGTCTGTCGTACGTGATACGTCACTGGCCGTTTTCGAGCGCGCGTCTCGTCGATGGCGATCTTTCAGTCGATTTCGCCGAGCGTGGCACGCCGGCAGATCGCACGGCAGTGATCGCCACCACACCGCTCACCGATGAAGTCTGGACCATCTGCCAGCCCGGCGATCTGTTGATGTTCCGCAGCGGCGCACTGTTGCGGCGCGCGCATGTCCCCGTTCCCGCCGAAGTCCTCGCGACCGCGAAATACGCACCTTCCGAACTGTCCGCCATCCCGGCGTGACATCACGCCAACGCGTGGCCTTAGAAGCGCCCACGCTACCGGCACTTTCATATTCATCGAAGAATTCGTTAGTTTGCCGACACAAATTCCTCTCGTATCGTTTCGCCAGATTTAAACAAATACAACATTGATACGGGAACTCCAAAAATGAAACGTCTTTCTCTCCTCGCATTGCCGGCAGGTCTTTTGTTTGTTGCCGGCGCTCAGGCACAGAGCAGTGTCACGCTGTACGGCATCGTCGATGCCGGTATTGCCTATGTTCACAACGCACAAAACGCGAGCGGTCAGAATCAGTCGACGCTCGTGAAATTCAGCAGCGGCAATCTGTCTGGCAGCCGTTGGGGCCTCAAAGGCACCGAAGACCTGGGCGGTGGCCTCGCCGCTGTGTTCCAGCTCGAGAATGGTTTCAACATCGGTACGGGCGCGCTTGGACAGGGTAGCCGTGAATTCGGCCGCAAGGCGGTGGTCGGCTTGTCGAGCGGCACGTGGGGAACGGTTACCCTCGGACGTCAATACGACCCGGTGGTCGATCTGGTTCAAGGCCTCACGGAAGACAACTACTTCGGCGGCGTGTTTGCCACGCCCGGCGACCTCGACAACTACGACAACAGTCTGCGTGTAAGCAACTCGGTCAAGTACGTGAGCCCGTTGTTTGCCGGCTTCCAGGTCGAGGCGCTGTACGGCGTGGGCGGTGTTGCGGGTGCGACCGGCAGCGGCCAGACGTATAGCTTCGGTGCGGCCTATGCGAATGGACCGCTTTCGCTTGGCGCAGGCTATTTCTACGCGAATGGCGGCAACACCACCACGGCGAATGTGCGTACGTGGACCAGCAGTTCCGATTCGCTGTTCAACACAGTCATCAACGCGGGCTTTGCGAGCGCTAAGTCGATTCAGATCGTGCGGGTGGGTGGACAGTATGTGATCGGCGCGGCAACGGTCGGTGCAGCTTACTCGAACACGCAGTACGCGAACGACACGTTCTCCGCTTTCAGCAGCACCGCCAAGTTCAACAACGGCTCGGTGTTCTTCAACTATCAGATCACTCCGGCCTTGCGCACGGGCGTTGGCTATAACTACACTTCGTTGACGGGCCCGAGCTCGGCGCATTACAACCAGGTCAACCTCGGTGCGGATTATGCGCTGTCGAAGCGCACCGAACTGTATGCACTGGCGGGCTACCAGAAGGCGAGCGGCAACACGTTGAACGCGAGCGGCAAGGTGGTGAGCGCGCAAGCCTCGATCGGCAGTTACGGCGTGAATTCAGGGACGAACAGCCAGGAATTGGCGATCGTCGGCATCCGCCACAAGTTCTGATTGCCTGGTTGAATGAGCCGGCTGCTTGATGGCGGCCGGCGTCTTGAATGTCTTCATAAAGCTCAAAGGTGAGAATATTCGGGAGCGTGATGCGTCAGCGCACACGTGAGCCGCACCGCATCACTCCTACTCACCTTCCGACAATTCCGCCGAGACTCGCGCAAGCATTTGCCAAGCAGATCCGCTACCAGTGCGGAACGCGAGCGCCTGACACACACCGCCTCTTACCTGGGTATGCAGATTACCCGGCCCCTACTCGATCCCTCCCAAAGGTGAGAGTTTGCGGGAGTAGCCGGTTCGGAACCATCGGCGGCCCGCCCAGCATGCCTTTGCGGCCTGCCCCTAAGCTCGAAAGGTGAGCGTTTTCGGGAGCGCTCCGATGCGCACTTCGCGCCCAACCCCACTCGTTCCGTACCAAAGGTGAGATTTTTCGGGAGCCGGCGCGTGCGTCGCACGTGACTTCACGAGCTTTCCCATATCACGTTCGGTGTTGAAAGAGTTGGGAAGAAATTGCCAACCTTGGGGGCTGTTCCGCGTTTTGAGAATAGCGGCATACAGGGAAGATGGCGACGCGGACGACAAGCGGTCAGCGGATTTGCTATTCCCGCAATCCATCGCCTGTCTCTGAAAACCGATCGTCTCCTGGAATCAGTTGGATGAGTCAGCACATTCTCTTTGTTGGCGCCGATGCCGGTTTAACGGCAGTAGTGGGCGAATCTTTACGCGGGCAAGGCTGCGGCGTGTCCGCACGTCCGCATTGCGGCGGACTGAAACACGTGGTCGAGACGGAGCGGCCGGCGTTGCTGGTGCTCGACGTCTCAGCGCCGCACGGCGACGGCCTTGCCGTACTGCGCGATTTGCGCATGAGCGGCAACGACGTGCCGGTGATTTTGCTGTCGGCGAGCAGCAAGGCGATCGATCGCGTGATCGGTCTCGAGCTCGGCGCCGACGATTTCATGAGCAAGCCCGCCGACCCTGCTGAACTGCTCGCCCGTATCCGCGTGCTGCTGCGCCGGCGTGGCGCGCTCGCGCCAGGCGCGCCGGAAACGCGACCGCCGTACCGCTTCGGACGTTGCGAGCTGAACTTCTCCGCACGCGAATTGCGCCGTGACAACGAGCATTTCGCGCTGCGCAGCTCCGAGTTCGCATTGCTGAAAATCTTCGTCAATCACGCGATGACCGTGCTCACGCGCGTGCAACTCAACGAGAAACTACGCGGCAATAGCGTGCTGCATCAAGGGCGGAGTCTCGATGTATCGATCTGGCGGCTGCGGCGTCTGATCGAGATCGATCCTTCCGAACCGCGCTATGTGCAGACGGTGTGGGGACGCGGCTATGTGTTCGTGCCGCACGGCGAGATTGGAGCGGCCGAGCGCGACGCGATGGTTGCGCCCGGCGTGTGAGGTTCGGCTTCTCCGCCGCAGGCGGGCATGATTGCCGCAATCGAGAAATTCAGATTGCGCACGAGTGAATTAGGGCAATGGTCCGAGCATCTCGGCGAACCGCCGCGCCGCTTCGAGACCGAAACGAGTGGGCAGCAGCTTTACATCGCGATCATGCTCGACGTCGAAACCCATCCGCCACGCAGCGATTCGTTTGCCGTAACAGATCAGCGTATCCAACGACTGCATGACGAAGACAATCGCCGGCAGTACCTGGCCGTACAGCGCTTCGGCTTGTGCAACGTCGCCACCGACGAACGCCCGGTAGATTCGCTGCTGCCAGTCGAAACAATCGGGCGCCACGATCATGCCCGCGCATCCGGCACGCAGATTGTCGAGCAACTCCATGCCGCCACGCCCGTTGAGCACGGGCATCAGATGGCCGACGCGCGCCACCGTTTCCGCCAGCACGATCGACGGACCTTCACCCTTGAGCAGGCGGAAGTTCGGGCACTGTGCGGCGAGACGTTCTAGGCTTTCGGCCGACAAGCCGACGCCGAGATATTCGGGCGCATTCTGAATGCCGACCGGCACGCCGAGTCCGTTCATCACGTCGGCGAAGAAGTTGAAATAGAACGCCTCGGGTTGCGGCGGCGCGCCGGCGGCCAGCGCAGGCGGCTGCAGGATCAGCCAACTTGCGCCTTGTGCAATCGCGTAGCCAGCCAGATCGCGCTGGGCCTCAACTGAACTGCCGCTTACCGTGACTGCGAGCGGCAGCGTGCCGCCGCTGTCTTCGATTGCCCACTGAATGATCTGTTCGCGCTCGATTCGGGAGAGCTTGTTGACTTCGGTGGCGAGTCCGAGCACGGCCACACCAGGAGCCTGGGCGCGCACGACGGCTTCCATCTGTCGGCGCATCGCGTCGCGGTCCAGATGGTTGTCTCGATCGAAGAATGCGTAAAGGATCGGATAGATTCCGGCGATGCTGCTCGAATGAACGGAAGCTTGGTTCATGACGTCCGCTCAATGCGAGTCGCGCGGCACTGCCGCACCGCTGGAACCGACGAGGAATGCCAGGTCGGCTCCCAGATTGGCCTGCTGGACCGTCTCGACATACAGCTTGTACCAGCCGCGTGCGGGCGGTTCCGGCGCCTTCCACTCCGCTCGGCGGCGCTCGAGCTCCGCATCGTCGATATCCAGATGCAGGCGTCGCCCGGCAACGTCGAGTTCGATCATGTCGCCATCGCAAACGAGCGCCAGAGTGCCACCCGCGGCCGCTTCGGGCGCTACGTGCAACACGACTGCGCCGTAGGCAGTGCCGCTCATCCGGCCGTCCGAAATGCGCACCATGTCGGTAATGCCCTGCTTCAGAACCTTGGTGGGGAGCGGCATGTTGCCTACCTCGGCGAAGCCGGGATAGCCCTTCGGGCCCGCGCCTTTGAGCACCATCACGCAGCTGGCGTCGATGTCGAGGCTCTCGTCGTTGATGCGTGCGTGCAGGTCCTCGACGTTTTCAAACACCACGGCGCGGCCGCGATGCTGCAAGAGTTCGGGCGTGGCCGCCGATGGCTTGATGACCGCGCCATCCACTGCAAGATTGCCTTTGAGCACGGCAATGCCGGCCTTCGGCTTAAACGGCTCTGCGACCGGAAAGATTACCTTGCGGTCGAAGCATTCTGCGCGACTCACGTTCTCCCAGATGCTGCGGCCGTTTACCGTCAACGCGTCGCGATGCAACAGTTGCGCCTCGCCGAGTTCGCGCAGGACGGCGGGCAAGCCGCCGGCATAATAGAAATCTTCCATCAGGAATTCGCCGGAGGGTTGCAGATTCACGAGGCACGGCACATCCGAACCACGTTCCCAGTCTTCCAGCTTCAGGTCAACCCCGATACGTCCCGCTATCGCCAATAGATGCACCACGGCGTTGGTCGAGCCACCGATCGCCGCATTCGTGCGGATCGCGTTTTCGAACGCTTCGCGCGTGAGAATCTTGCTCATTGTGAGGTCCTCACGGACCATCTCGACGATGCGGCGTCCCGCCATATGAGCCAGTACCTGACGGCGCGCGTCGACGGCGGGAATCGCGGCGTTGTGCGGCAAACCCATTCCGAGTGCTTCGACCATCGAGGCCATGGTCGACGCCGTGCCCATGGTCATGCAGTGCCCGCGCGAGCGGTTCATACAGCTTTCCGCCTCGATGAACTCTGCCATCTCCATCTTGCCCGCTCGCACTTGCTCTGACATTTGCCAGACGCCGGTACCCGAACCGATGGTCTCGCCCCGGTAACGGCCGTTCAGCATGGGGCCGCCCGAGACCGCCAGTGCGGGAAGGTTGCACGACGCCGCGCCCATCAGCAGCGCGGGCGTGGTTTTGTCGCAGCCGCATAGCAGGATGACGCCGTCGATCGGATTGCCGCGAATCGACTCTTCGACATCCATGGACGCGAGGTTGCGAAACAGCATCGCCGTAGGCCGCAAATTCGATTCACCCAGCGACATGACCGGAAATTCGAGCGGGAAGCCGCCTGCTTCGTAGACGCCTTTCTTGACGTATTCGGCGAGTTCGCGGAAATGCGCATTGCAAGGCGTCAATTCAGACCACGTATTGCAGATGCCGATGACGGGCCGGCCATCGAACAGATGATGCGGTAGGCCCTGATTCTTCATCCACGAGCGATGAATGAAGCCGTCTTTGTCGGCTTTGCCGAACCAGGCCTGGCTGCGCAGTGGCTTTTTGGGTGAGGTGCTCATGGTCGTCTCCTTCACGCACTCGCGGAATCGACAGAGCCTCCGCGTATTCAGGTTCTTCGAACGGCCGGATGCCGTTCGAACCGAGCGTGGTTATCGGGTAACTCTATGGGCGGTGCGGCGCTTCGTCAACTTACTTTTCCGCTGTCCCACTATGCAGAAATTTACTTATCTCTAGATTAGCTTTGCTAACTAATGTAGTCACGCCATTGAATTGGGCAGCGTCGTGTACGGTCAGTCAGGTGGATTGGTGGAGAAGCGCCGAGCGTGGCGCGATGGTTGCGCCCGGCGTGTGAGTATCGGCTTCTCAGCCGGAAGATCAGCCGAAAGGTGAGGTTTTACGGGAGCACGAAGCTCGCGTATCAGGCCTGCTTCGCGACCTCGCGAATGTCGGCCACCGGTGTTTGGCCGAATGCATCGCTGAAGGCGTAATCGAGCAACTGGGTGGCGCATTGTTCGGGCGTCGAAAGCTGACCGTTGCGCTTGAGGTCTTCGAATTTTTCGCGCATCGGAAACTGTTCCTCGCCGCTGCCGCGAATTTCAGCTTGCATATTCGTATCGATCACGCCCGGCGCCAGGCTGCAGATACGCAGTGCGCGATTCGCGTCGAGTGCAACGGCGCGTGCATGATGATCGAGCGCGGCCTTGGTCGCGCAGTAGATGCTCCAGCCGGGATACGCATTGCGCGCCGCGCCGCTGGAAATATGCATGATGCGGCGGTCGGTCGCGTCGACGCTGGCCGCGGCGAGTGCGCTCGCCAGCATCAGCGGCGTGGCCACGTTCAGACTCACGGCGGTCGCGATGTCGGCGGCGTTCTGGCCTTCGATCGGACCGATTGGCTGAACCATGCCTGCGTTGTTGATCAACAGTACGCTCTGTGCGCCGCTGACGAAGCCGCGCAGTGCATCGGTTGCGATCCACTGCGCGACGCACGTGGGGTCCGCAAGCTCGAGCTCGATTTCGTCGAGCAGTGCCGGGAAACGCTCTTTGAGCCTGGCGTGACGCGAGCGGGACAAACCCAGTACCGCGACGCCGCGCGTCAGCAGTTGTTCGGCAAGAGATGCACCGAGGCCGCGAGTGTGGCCGGTAACGATCGCACGGATCGGAGAAGAGGGAGACATGTCGTTCCTTGTGATCGTTCGCTTGAGAAGGCCGTCATTTTCTCACGCTATGTCTGATGCTTGCAGCGGTGCTGGTCTTCAGGCTGCATGCCGGCGGCGCGCTAACGGCTCTCCTGAATGGTGCCCATGCCGCCGTCATCCTGCTTCCCTCAGGCGGAGCGAAAGCGCTCGCGATATTGCATCGGCGTGACGCCGATTCGTTTCGTAAAGACAATGCGCATCCGGTCTGCGGTGCCGAAACCGCAGTCATACGCAATCGCCTTGAGCACGGCATCGCTGCTTTCGAGCAACTTGCGCGCCGCATCCACGCGAGCACGTTCGACGAATTCATGCGGCGTCACCCTGGTCTCCTGCACGAACACACGGGCGAAATTCCGTGCGCTCATTCCGGCGACGTCCGCCAGTTGTGCGACCGTAAAGCTCTCGCGAATTCGCTCCATGACGTGTGCCTGCACTTTGGCAACCGGTGAGGTGTCGTCCGCCGGTGCGGTCAGGTACGGGCTGAACTGCGATTGACCTCCTTGTCGCTGTGCAAACACCACCAGCCGTTTGGCGACGGCGAGCGCCGTATGCGGACCATGATGTTCGGCGACCAACGCTAGCGATAGATCGATGCCCGCCGTGACGCCCGCCGACGTGACCAGGTTGCCGTCGCGCAGATAGATCCGGTCGAAATCGACATGGGCCCGCGGAAACTGCTCGGCGAGTTGTGCGGCGTGCTGCCAGTGCGTCGTGACTTTGCGCGCGTCGAGCAGCCCCGCATGGCCGAGCGCGAACGCGCCGGTGCAGATCGAGCCGAAACGCTCGCATTGTGTGGCGACTCGCGACAACCAACCCAGCAAACGTGTGTCGGGCGCGGCGCCGTCGGGCAATGCGGGGCCGCCTGCAACCAGCGCAAGGCCAAACGGCCGGCGTGCCTGGTCGAACGTGGCATCGGCGACGAGCGTCATGCCGTTGGACGCACGCAGCGGACCCGGCTCCGCGCTTAGCAGCGTGACCTCGTAGCGATCCTGCGGCGCGATGAAGCGATTGGCTTCGGAGAACACATCGACCGGACCGGCGACGTCGAGCGCCTGCACGCCTGGAAAGATCGCGATCGCGACGGTAGGCATCGAATGCTCTCCTTTGACGATGGATAGGAATCCGCGGCCCGCGGCAGTCAACGCGGTGCGTTTGGCAGTGTTCAACGGTCCGCGACGATTGCCCGCGACGGCCTGCTGACCAATACTGAGCTTCATTGGACGCGCTGCTCGACGGGTCAAATAAGCAGCCAGAAAAAGCATCGCGGACCAGCATACCAAACGCGCTGTCGAGTCACAAAGACCGCGCGTCAGGTTCACTCAAGTCTTTCATGGAGCACTTCACATGACCACGATCGCAGGCATCCAGATTCCCGACAGCATGATGGCGCGCGAAGCCACGCAGCTCGTGCGCGACACCGAAACCGAGTTGCTTTACCACCATTCGCGGCGCGTGTTCCTGTTCGGCTCGCTGGCCGGCGCGCGCAAGCAACTCAAGTATGACCCCGAGCTGTTGTACATCGGCGCGATGTTTCATGACATGGGGCTCGTCGCGCCGTATAGCAGCGAGCATGATCGCTTCGAGGTGGACGGCGCGAACGCGGCACGTGATTTTCTGCAGCGCCACGGCATCGGCGAAGACGATATCGAGCAGGTGTGGAACTCGATAGCGCTGCACACCACGCCTGGGATTCCGCAATATATGAAGCCGGTGGTCGCGCTGGTGACCGCAGGTGTGGAGATGGACGTGCTGGGTCTCGCCTATGACGAATTCACCGAACACCAGCGCCATGAAGTGATCCACGCCCACCCGCGCGGCGCGCATTTCAAGGAAGGCATCATCGACGCATTCGCGCATGGCACGATCCACAAGCCGGAGACGACCTTCGGTAACGTGAAGGCGGACGTGCTGGCACTGAAGGACCCGCATTACCATCGCGAGAATTTCTGCACGATGATTTTGGGGTCGTCCTGGAAGGATTAATTAGTCGGCGTGCCGCGGCGAAAATGACAGCCGCGCAGAAGAAATATTATCGGTGCAATTTTCGTCCAGCATGTCATTTCCAGTCAGCGTTCGCGACTAAGCCAATGAAACACCCGGTCGATCGTGTGCAGCGGTCAGCCGAGGGTGTTGCATCCTCAGACCCGGTATGTGCAACGGATCGACCGCGGCAAGCCAGTCTGAGCACTTGAGTGTCGCTTATGCAGCCCTCCTTGAAGCCGGGCTGCTCACGTAAGACTGGAGATGAAATGAAATCGATCCGAGCCGCACTGATGTGCGGATTGCTGCCGCTCGCGCTTGTAGCGGGTTCTGTGCAAGCACAGGGAATAGGACGCGCCGGCACCTATCTGATGCCACCCGAGTACAGCATGATGATGGACAAGCTGAGCCCTGAACAGCGCGCTCAGGCCATCGGCATCCAGCAAAAAATGATGCAGATGGACATGGAGTTTCAGGACACGATGGCGCAGATGGAGATGAAGCACGCGCACGAGATGATGCAGATGCAAAATCAACTGCTGGACATTTTCAAAGGCCATTGACGCTCACTGCGGTTCGACCGGTTCGCGTGTGGACTCACGTCAGGCGCGGCCCGGTCATCCCCTGCCATGCAACGCGGCAATCTCCTGCAAATCGAGATCCCGCTCCAGTTCGGTTAGCAGTTCATCGTGAATCATGCCCGACCGATGCATCCGCAACAACTCGATGCGACCGGCCGCCACGGCGGCGAGCACAACGTCGTAATGCGCGACGCGAACGTCGGCGGGATATTCCGTCACGTGCTGGTAGGTGTCCGTCATCTGCGCCCGATAGCTGTATTGCTCCAGTAGGCGTGGATGAATTACTTTTCCGTCGGCGTCGTGCACAAGCGGTTGGATCGCGGCGAGTTGTGCCGCTTCGAGCCTCGCCCACGCCTGAGGCTCGGTCAAATGCTGCTCGTTGTGCTCCTTCACGCGATCCAGTTTGACCCAGCGAATCAGCGCGCCAATCGTGGTCCCTTGTCCGAGCACGGTCACGAGAATCACCGCGAACGAGGCGACCAGAATCAGATCGCGCCCCGGCATGGCCTCGGGTAACGAGAGCGCGATCGCCAGCGTCACCACGCCACGCATGCCGGCCCAACTCGTCACCGTCGACGAGCGCCAGTCGAGCGCAATGGTTGCGCGCCGCGTCACCTTGCACACGAGTCCCTTCAACCATTCGACGGCAAACACCCATACGAAGCGCGACAGCACGACGGCTGCGATCACTGCGCCGACAGCGGGTGCGAACGCGGTCAACGCATCTCCGACGCCGCCCAGCCGCACGATCACGCCGCGTAGCGACAGCCCGATCAGAAGGAACACGAGCGCTTCCATCAGGAAGATCAGGACTTGCCAGAAAGCCGTGCCGCGCATGCGCACCGAGGCAGAGAAAACTTCATGCTGATGCCAGCCGAGCACCATCCCGCAACTGACGGTCGCGATGACGCCTGAGACGTCCAGCATGTCGCCGGCGATGTAGCTGAGCCACGGGGAGAGTGCGGATGCAGTGATGATGAGGTAGACGTCGTCGAGGTAGCGCAGCAGCCTGACGACCACGAAGCCGATCGCGATGCCCACCGCCACGCCACCCAGGCCGAGCACCGCAAACCGCTCGACCGCGTGTTGAGCGTTGAACGTGCCGGTCAGCGCGGCCGCGACGGCGAAGCGGAACAGCACGATGCCGGCGGCGTCGTTGAGCAGGCTTTCGCCTTCGAGGAGCACCATCAACCGGCGCGGCAGCGCGACGCGTTCCAGTACGGCCTTCGCGGCGATGGCGTCAGGCGGTGAGACGATCGCGCCCAGCGCGAAGCACGCGCTCCACGGTAAAGACGGCACGACCCAATGCACGACCATGCCGACCGCGAGGGTCGTGAAGGCGACAGCGCCGATCGCTAGCAGCAGGATGCCGCCGAAATTGCGCTTGAATTCGTCCCATACGGAGAAGTACGCGCCGTCCATAAGGAGCGGCGGCAGGAACACGACCAGGACCAGTTCGGGATCGAGGTTGATGCGAGGGAGTCCGGGCACGAAGGCCATCGCGGCGCCGCCGACCAGAAGTGCCGCGGCCGGAGGGAGTCGCAGCCGCTTGGCGAGCAGTTGGAGACCGATCATCGCGCCGAGCGACAGCAGGACGAGTTTGAAGCCCATGACGGAGGACATGCGGGAGCCTCGGCGGGTGGCTGGGGATTACTTTTTATCACAGAGTACGGTCGTTGCCTGCGGTCGAGCAGACGGACGATACACCTATCGCATCAAGTACTTGAGTTGACTGTGCGCAGGTTCCCCTGCGTCACCGCTATTCCTGTTATCGCCGGTGGCAAGTGTCGATGACTGACAGGCGCTTGCGTGGTGTCCTACGAACTGTTGTGAACTCCAATGAATGCATATTTGTGAATATGCAGTGAGATCGTAATTTTAGGAATTGTCGGATAGTGGAGGTGGAATGCTCCTTATAGGGTGCTTGGGCTTCAACCAAGTACAACTAATAAGGAAGACTATGAAAAGTAAAAAAATTGCTGGTAATCCAGCAAGCATGGCAACCCGCCTGATGGCCGCATTCATGTTGCTTATGTTCGCGTTTGGCGCCAACGCGGCTGATTGCAACGCGGTGTGGACAGCAGCCGGTGCAAAACCGGGATCGCCCACCTGCCGGTGGGATGCGTACGCCGGCGTACCAGGCGGCATGCAGTACTACAACTGCCTAAGTTTTCCGCTTATCGACGCATGGTGTGCAACACCCACTACGGAAGAACCAGAAGCGAGCTGTCCCGTTGCTGACCCGGTGTACCCGGGCAATGGCGCTGTCACCTTGACTGAAGCGGACTTTGTCAGCGGCGACGACATTCCGATGCAGTTCACGCGGACCTACCGGTCCAAGTCACTAGGTAATCACGCCACGGCGATGGGACCGGTCTGGTTCCACAGCTGGCAACGCAACCTGGGGCTCGCGAGCGCCAACAGCGGTAGCTCGTCCAAAGTGCTGGCGTATCGCGAGAACGGTGAACCTGTCACATTCATCTGGTCAGCGGGCACCTGGCGCACGGCGGGTTTTACCGGTCTGGCGCTCGCGCAGCACGGCTCCGGATGGACGCTGACCGATCTCAAGACCGATACCGTCGAATCGTATTCGGCCCAGGGCGTGCTGCTTTCGGAGAGCCTGAAGACGGGATTTGTCCGAACGCTGACCTACGGCGGCTCAGGGCTGCTGACCACGATCACACAGCATGCAGCAGGCACGGATGCAAAAAACGACATCACACTTCGCCTCGATTATGACGACAGGAACCGTCTCTCACGCCTGAATGACCCTTTGGGTCGCATGACGCAGTACGGGTATGACGCGAATGGCAATCTTGTTTTGGTTACCTGGCCTGATGGCTATACGCACCGCTATGTCTACGACGACACCCGCTTCAAGAACGCGCTGACGGGTGAAATCGATGAGGCCGGCAACCGCGTTGCGACGTGGAGCTACGACACGCAGGGTCGTGCGGTGGCGGTCACGCATCCTAATGCTGCACAAAACGCGCAGTTCGCCTACAACACCGGCTCGACGGTCATCAGCAGCCGCAAAGGTGCGACCACGCTGAGCATGTCGTCGATTGGTGGACTGCTACGGCCTACGGGGACCACCTCCGTTGCGGGCAATAGCAGTTCGACATGGGACGCGTCGGGCAACCTTCTGAAAGACGCGGACGCAAGCGGCGGTACTACTGAGTACAGCTACGACGACATTGGACGGCCAGTTCGGGCGACAGTGAAAAGTGCGTCTGGTACGTCGATATCCACGATCCGTTATGCCGACGCAACAAGTCTGCGTCCGTCGATGATTGCGTCACCGAAGCTGATGCAATCCTTCGTATACGACGCAAACGGTAATACGACCGGGGTTAGCGAGATACCGACTACCGACCCGACCGGCGCCAGCGCCTTCGACGCACGGAGGGCGGACGGTGTGGCGATGACGTACGGGATAACTTATGACGTATTTAACCGGCTCGCGTTCGTTCAGCAGATGGCGGACGGAAAGGTCGCCGGACAGTGGAAAGTCACGCGCGACGCAACGGGCAACGCCTTTGCGATCATCGTGCCAGGTGAGCTTCCAGAAGCTACGGAGATGATCTCGCGTGATGCGGCCCACCGCGTTCTGTATGGCTATAACCCGACTGGCGACTTTTATCTTCGATACGACCGGCGCGCACGCATTGACGTATTCAAATTCAATGAAAACGCGAGTCCTGCAAACGGCGGTATCCGCCGCGTGTTCAAGGTCAGGTTCGGCTATTCACCAGACGGCCAGGTCGTGTCGCGCACGGGTACGGTTGCAAAGGAGGGCAGCGTTCTTGATCTGAACGACGGCACGGATATTCCGATCAGCAGCGATGAAATCAACCAGTGGATCGATAACTATAACTACGGCGATTCTCCGGTAGGGCCGCCGGCCAATCTCCAGGGCGCGCGTCGGTTGCTGGGCGATAACTTCCTGGGTACGTCGACCGTATGTAGCGGATGCCATTTCTCGGCGGGACTGATTGACGGTACTGTGCGCGGTATCGCGATGGTCTACCGGCTGCTGCAGAACCCGGCAATCAGATATGGCATCGGCCAGGGCGCAAGGAAGGCTGCTGAAAACTGGGAGCGCATCAAGGAGATGTGCAAACCCGCCGCGGAGACGGAGGTTGATGGGATTCCGCCGGGGCGGATCACATCGGAATACACTGATATCACAACGGGAGGTAGTATTCGCAACGTCCGAACCGACGTTGGCAAAGCGGAGTTTGAGGCAAATCTCATAGAGAGTGGCTATGTGCAATCTCTTAGTAAGGATGGCAAAGCAGATATCTTTTCAAAGGACGGCGCGCGTTACACCGTCAGAGAAGATTCAAACGCTGGATACCCTACCGCCGAGTATGTACCCGCCGGTTCACCGCGCGGCACAATAAAGATACGGCTCCCAAAATGAACGACATTGACTTCATTAGTGATTCAGCGACTTTCTTACCACTTTGGGAGCGCGCGAACGCAAGTACGAAAACACTGGCCAACATTCCGTCTACGGACCTGCTTTATTTTGATTCCGTCGATATATCGACTCAAAAATTCTTCGATCTCATTCAAGCGATGCTTGCGTTCAAGGGTACAACGGACTTTGCCTCGCTAGTTCTGAAGCCGGACCCGTTTAGTTATTTTCATTTTCATTTCGGCAAGTACCCTGGTTTTGTGCATCGTGCTGAACACACCGACGACGACTTCTTTGAGTCTTGGCAAAAGGATCCGGGGGACAGCCCAGCGGACTGTCTTTGGGCGAACTCAGAACGATATGCAGTCTTGCCGATCCCGGGCGATTGGTTTGTGTACGCAGACAGAAAATGGGAAATGGGCGTATTGTCGGGTCCTCCGGATATTATTTCGTTTGCCCGCAAGTTCTATCCATTTTTTCTTGATCCTGGGGAAGGCTTCAATATTGCGGGTTAAATCAAGCTGAAGCGGGCTTCCACTTGATACGGAGAGGCGCGAGGGATCGCGCCATTTCCGTACATCCGACAAGCGCGTATTGCAGTATGTGGACCGTGCGAGCGAGCCACGGGTCGCAATCAGCGCAGTTGAGTTAGTGCCGGCTTACTCCGGTATATCCCCATGCTGGCTCAAGTCAGCCAACCTCAAGATCCGGCTAGCTATGCGATGAGTAACATTGATTTCATCCAGGACCGCGAAACGTTCTTGTCCCTTTGGCAGCGTGCGTGTGCGTGCGCGCAGACACTGGCAGTGACTCACGTCTCGGATTTGCTTCACTTTGATTCTTCAAACATTGGCACGCAGGTTTTCCGTGACCTTGTTCGAGACATCGCGAACTTTAAGGGAACAGGTGAATTCGCTGTAATCGTTCTGAATCCCGATCCGTTTAGCTACTTTCATTTCCATTTTGGTAAGTATCCGGGATTCATCGTTAAGGCGCACCACAACGACGATGACTTTTTTGAAATACTGATGATGGACCCCGGAGACAGTCCGGCCGACGCGATTGGCTTCTATTCGGAGCAGTATGTTGTCTTGCCGATTTCGGGCGAATGGTTCATGTTTGCAGATCGGGCATGGAATGGGGGTACTGGTGTCCTGACAGGTCCGCCTGACGTGATGACGTTCGCGAGGGAGTCTTTCGCGTTCTACGAGAATCCGGACCAAGGCTTCCGATCGACCTGAACCTGGTTCAGGTTACTTTTAACGTTCGGCCGGCGCCACGCTCTTTTCCCTTGCGTCTAATCACCGGGCGCAAGGGGGTACAAGCCGCTCGGTCTGGTAACAAGTTGCGATGCCGGTGCCAGCACGTAGATTCCTTGCCGTCGCTGGCTTTGCTCCGGCTGGGTCAGCATGCGCCACAGTCAAAATACGGCTTCCAAAACCATGAACACGATTGACTTCATACACAAACGGCGCGAGTTCATGCCGCTTTGGGAGCGCGCGACTGCGGAAGTCCGGATGCTTCGCGACAGGTCGTCAACAGAGTTGCTGTACTTCGATACCATCGATCTCCAGACTCAAAAGTTCTTTGAACTTATCCGAACGCTACTCGCGTTCAAGGGTACGACTGACTTCGCCACGCTGGCCTTGAAGCCTGATCCGTTCGATTACTTTAATTTTCATTTTGGAAAATATCCGGGCTTCATGCACCGGGCGGAAAATACGGATGAGGAATTCTTCGAATTTCTATTGGAGGACCCAGGTGGTAGCCTTGCCGATTCCTTGGGAACCAACTCCGAACACTATGTCGTGATGCCCGTGCCGGGTGAGTGGATCGCCTTTGGCGATAGGTCATGGGGCACAGGGGTGCTGTACGGGGCGCCGGATATCATGGAATGCGCGAGGAGTTTTTATCCGTTCTTCATCGCACCTCCGAACGGCTTCCGGATTAAGCCGTAATCAACCGTCCGTTCACGCCAGATAGAAGGTTGCCAAGCGGGCTGTCGGATGCATCGACTCGGCAGAATGTATTTGCATCAATGGCTTGATGCCGTTGTGGGACAGTTGTCCACAGGCTTGATCACAAATTATGTGGACAACTCGCCGTTGAGGTTGCCGCACCTCAAACGACGGCTCCATTGCCTGGTTCTTTGGGCGCGTCAAATCGTGAGGGTTGATCGATGCTCACTCGCGAGCCGCCAAGGGATACTTCTGTTGCTTCAACTACTTGGCTGGGATGTGCGGCGGTTGTCCACAGGCTTGCCAACATTTTATGGGGACAAGTTTTTTTGTCCGCTACGCCACCGTTCTTCGTGTCTACGACGTTGGAAAACAGAAGAAGCCCAACGCCGCAAGCGCGCGACTCATGCCGCGGCCCTTAGCAAAAGACCCCTCAAGCCTTCAACACCGAAGCCGCCACGTCTTCCCGCGATTGCACCTGCAAAACCGCATCCCGCTTATCGAGCAAGTGCTGACGAAGAATTGCGCTCAACTTCTTCCCATCTCTGGCCTCGAGCGCCTTCAACATTTCATCATGATCATGAATCGCACTATCCCACTTGGGGATCTGAAAATTCGACCGGAACCGCAACGCCTGCAGACGCCGATTAACCGCGACATAAGTCTGCCGCAGTGCTGAATTCCTCGCCGCTTCATTGATCTTGTCGTGAATCGCTTGGTTGCGGCTGTAGTACCCAGCCAGATCGTTCTGCGTCCGGCAAGCCAGCATCGCGTAGTGCAACGCTTTGATTTCGGCGAGCTCCGCAGCCGTCATCCGCTCCGCTGCCAGTTCGCCGGAAAAAGCTTCAAGACCGCTCATCAGCTCGAAGGTCTCGCGCAACTCCGCTTCCGACATTTTCGACACTGACGCACCGCGGTTCGGCGAAATCTCGATCAGCCCTTCCGCAGCCAATACCTTCAGCGCCTCCCGCAGCGGCGTGCGCGAAATCCCAAGCGTCTCGCACAACTCGCGCTCGTTCAGTTTCTTGCCCGGCTCGAGCACCCCCTCGACGATAAAGCGGCGAATGTGCTCCACCACCGTGTCGTGCAAACGCTGACGCTCGACCTTCGGCATCAGCGGAGAAGCGGCTACACCTGCATCGAAATCCGAATTTTGCATACAAAAGCCCTCAACATCGTGTTAGGTACGATTTTATCGGAACCATGCAGATTAGTTAATAGCACGGGTAAACACCGGTATCAGCAGGCGATTTTCGCCTTGGGATCGTCACGGATCATCTGATATAGTTTTTTGCATGCAAAATTCAATCGGAGGAGCCCAATGCTCAAGCTAGACTTTCACCCCGCTGGCCGTCACTTCCTGCAGATCCCGGGTCCGAGCCCGGTGCCCGATCGCATTCTCCGTGCGATGAGCTATCCGACCATCGATCACCGCGGCCCCGAGTTCGGCGAACTCGGTCTGAAGGTGCTCGAAGGCATCAAGAAAATCTTCAAAACGCAGCAACCGGTGGTGATCTATCCGGCCTCCGGCACCGGCGCGTGGGAAGCGGCGCTATCGAACACGCTGAGCCCTGGCGACCACGTGCTGATGTTCGAAACCGGTCACTTCGCGACGCTGTGGAAAAAGATGGCGGAAAGCCTCGGGCTGAAGCCGGAGTTCCTCGGCCTGCCTGGTATCGAAGGCTGGCGGCGCGGAGTTCAGCCGCAGATGATCGAAGAGCGTCTGCGCGCCGACACGCAACACGCGATCAAGGCCGTGTGCGTCGTCCATAACGAAACCTCCACGGGCGTCACCTCGGATATCGCCGCCGTGCGCCGCGCGATCGACGCCGCCGGTCACCCGGCGCTGCTGCTGGTCGATACGATCTCGGGTCTCGCCTGCGCCGACTATCGGCATGACGAATGGGGCGTCGACGTCACCGTGTCCGGCTCGCAAAAGGGTTTGATGCTGCCGCCGGGCATCAGCTTCAACGCGATCTCGCCGAAGGCATTGGTCGCCAGCAAGCAGGCCAAACTGCCGCGCAGCTTCTGGGACTGGACCGACATCGTCGAGATGAACAAGACCGGTTACTGGCCGTACACGCCGAACACGAACCTGCTGTATGGGCTTCATGAGGCGCTGGAGATGATTCTCGGCGAAGGGCTCGACAACGTGTTCGCCCGTCACGAGCGTCTCGCCGAAGCCACCCGCCGTGCGGTTCGCGCGTGGGGTCTGGAGATCCAATGTGCCGATCCCGCTGTGTATAGCCCGGTGCTCACCGGTGTGATCATGCCCGAAGGCATCGATGCCGACGCCGTGCGCAAGCTCATCTACGAACGCTTCGACATGTCGCTCGGTACGGGCCTCGGCAAGATGAAAGGCCGCATGTTCCGCATCGGCCATCTCGGCGACTGCAACGACCTGATGCTGCTGGCGACGCTGGCCGGTTGCGAAATGGGCCTGCGGCTCGCGGGTGTGCCGCTCAAGGAAAGCGGCTTGCCTGCCGCTATGGAGTGGTTGAGCCAGCCGACCAAAGCCTCGGGGCTGAAAGCGGCGGCCTGAGCGATGGAGCGCCACGCGCATCGGTGCTCACCGCATCGGTGCGTCAGCGCCTCTGCCTGACAGGCAACAAGTAGCAGGCAGCAAGTAGCAGGCAGCAAGCAACAGGCATCTCGCAGCAAGGGAAGGCGGGGAGCACTTCCCTTACGAAGCCGCACATAGAACGCGGCTCATGGACAACATGCGATGGACCCACAGCGCAGGCCGCTGGCGGGCGAAGACGCAGCGCGCCATTCCAGGCGCGCCGTCGATAGACTGCAATGGAGAGAGACGATGAAGCGGTTTCGTGTGAGCAGTGCGACCAGTATCGTTCTAGTGATGCTATGCATCATGTACTTCATCACTTACCTCGACCGCGTCAACGTCAGCACCGCGGCCGCAGGATTCGGCAAGGAATTCGGCCTCTCGCATACGGAAGTGGGCCTGGTGTTTTCGGCCTTCGCTTATCCGTATCTGATTTTCCAGATCATCGGCGGCTGGGTCAGTGACCGCTTCGGTGCAAAACGCACGCTGATTTTCTGCGGTGCTATCTGGGGCGTGGCGACTTTGCTGACCGGTTTTGCGGGGGGTCTCGTTTCGTTGCTGGCCGCGCGTGTGTTGCTCGGTTTCGGTGAGGGCGCCACGTTCCCTGCTGCGACGTCCGCGATGGCGCGCTGGGTCGCGAAAGAAAAACGCGGCTTTGCGCAGGGCATCACCCACGCGGCATCGCGTATCGGCAATGCGGTTGCGCCTGGCCTGATCGTGCTGGTGATGGCGACCTGGGGCTGGCGCGAATCGTTCTATATCTGCGGCGTGTTCAGCCTGCTGTGGGTGGCGGTGTGGGCGTTCACGTTCACCGAACATCCGAAAGATCATCCGCGTATCACGACCGAGGAACTCGAAGTGCTGCCCGCGCCGAAGCCGAAAGCGGCCGGCGTGCCTTGGGGAAAACTGTTTCGCCGCATGTGGCCGGTCACGATCGTGTACTTCTGCTACGGCTGGACCTTGTGGCTGTTCCTCAGCTGGATTCCGCAGTACTTCCTGCACAGCTATCACCTGCAACTGCAAAAGTCGGCGATCTTCGCATCGGTCGTGTTCTTTGCCGGTGTACTCGGCGATACGCTCGGCGGCATTGTGACCGACTGGATCTTCACGCGGACCCGCAGCCTGAAGCGTGCCCGGAGCTGGATGGTGTCGGTGTGCATGTTCTTTTGTCTGCTCTCGCTGATCCCGCTGATGTTCACGCACGATCTGTATCTGTCGATGGCGTGTCTCGCTTCGGGCTTCTTCTTCGCCGAAATGACGATCGGCCCGATGTGGGCGATTCCGATGGATATCGCGCCGGAATACTCGGGCACCGCGAGCGGCATGATGAACACCGGCTCGGCATTGGCCGCGATCATCTCGCCGGTGGTCGGCGGATTTCTGATCGACTACTTCGGTAGCTGGGAGTTGCCGTTCGTCGGCAGCATGCTGTTGATGGCGATCGGCGTGGTGCTCGCGTTCCGCATGCAGCCGGAAAGCAAGTTCGCGCTCAATGCCGCCGATGAAGCACACGCCACCACGGGCGTGGGTGCATAAGCAGACCGCGCACCGTTCCCTCTCTTCGCATTCAAAGCAATGACAACATCACTGAGTCAACGTCTCGCCGACGCGCGCCGCAATCACCTGACGCTCGATGCGCTGCCGCCTGAGCAAACGCCCGCCGACAGCGCTGCCGCCTACGCGATCCAGCACGAGATCCTGCGCGTACTGGACGCGCCGATCGGCGGCTGGAAGATCGGCGCGAAGTCCGACAGTGGCCCGATCCAGGGTGCACCGCTGCCTGCGAACGATTTGCATGCCGATGGCGCACGATTGCCGCGTGAAGCGTTCGCCCCGCTGGGACTCGAACTGGAGATCGCATTCCGTTTCGGCCGCCGCTTCGAGCCGTCGACAACACCCTATAGCGAAGCCGACGTGCACGCAGGTATCGGCTCGATCGGCGCGACCATCGAGATCGTGGCGAGCCGTTACGCTGACTGGCCCAAAGCCGACAAGCTTGCCCAACTCGCGGATTTGCAGAATCACGGCGCGTTGATCGTCGGCGAATTTACGCCGTATCGCGAGGATTTTCCGTTTGTGGCGCCGTCGCTGCAGTTCAGCTTTGACGGGAGTGATGTGGTGGCGACGACGCCCGCCAATCCGGCCGGTGATCCGCGACGCCTGCTGACGTGGCTTGTCAACCACGCCACCTCGCGCGGCATCGCGGTCACGCCGGAGATGGTCGTCACCACCGGTTCATACACCGGCATGTTTTTTCCGCAGAGCGCAGGCACAGCGAGCGGGCGTATTGAAGGGCTCGCGCCGATCAGCCTGACGCTGTACTAGCCCGCTTTCTTATAGGCCGACGATATGACGAACCCCACTTCCGCTTTACTCGTCAAGCCGATCCATCTGGTGCCGTCCGCCGCGCGGCTGACGTCGCCGCTCGCGCAGCATCTGCGCAAGTCTTTGCGTGGCGACGTGCTGTTCGATGCGGCGAGCCGCGGCCGTTACTCCACCGATGCGTCGATCTATCAGGTCACGCCGATCGGCGTGGTGGTGCCGCACGATCAGGACGATCTGCGCATCGCGCTAGAAATTGCACGCAGCGAGAAAGTACCGTTGCTCGCGCGCGGCGCGGGCACGAGCCAATGCGGTCAGACCGTCGGCGCAGCGCTGGTGATCGACACCAGCAAGTGGCTTAACAACATCGTCGAATTTGATGCCGACGCGCGCACGGTGACGGTTGAACCGGGCGTCGTGCTGGATCATCTGAATGCATGGTTGAAGCCGCACGGCCTGTGGTTTCCCGTCGATGTTTCGACGGCGGCGCAGTGCACGATCGGCGGCATGGCAGGCAACAACTCATGCGGCTCGCGCTCGATCGAATACGGCAATATGGTCCACAACGTCGAAGCGATCGACGCCATTCTCGCCGACGGCAGCGAAGCGCGTTTCGCTTCGTTGCGCGAGGCGCCGCAAGGCGCGCGTTTGCAACAGATCGTCGAAGGCGTGAAGCAGATTGCCCAGCGGGAGCATGCTGAAATTGTCGAACGCGTGCCGAAAGTTTTGCGGCGCGTCGCGGGCTACAACATCGACGTGTTCGATTGCCAGAACCCGCGCGCCTATACCGACGACGGCATCGCGAATCTCGCGCATCTGCTGGTCGGCTCGGAAGGTACGCTCGCGTTCAGCAGGCAACTGACGCTGAAACTCGCACCGTTGCCGACGCATAAGACGCTTGGCGTGGTCAACTTCCCGACCTTCTGGCAGTCGATGGATCTCACTCAGCACATCGTCAAGCTGAAGCCGGTGGCCGTGGAACTGGTCGATCGCACCATGATCGATCTGGCGATGAGCAATCCCGCGTTCCGTCCAGTGATCGAGAAGGCGCTGGTCGGCGAGCCGCAAGCTATCCTGCTGGTGGAATTCGCGGGCGAGGACCGCGACCAGCAACTCGCATCGCTCAAGCAGCTCACCGAACTGATGGCCGACCTGGGCTTGCCCGATTCGGTCGTCGAGATGCCTGCCGCGAACGAACAGAAAGCGCTGTGGGAAGTCCGCAAAGCCGGGCTGAACATCATGATGAGCATGAAGGGCGACGGCAAACCGGTCTCCTTCATCGAAGATTGCGCGGTGCCGCTCGAACATCTGGCGGAATACACGAGCCGTCTGACCGAAGTCTTCCACCGCAATGGCACCGAAGGCACCTGGTATGCGCATGCGAGCGTCGGCACGCTGCACGTGCGGCCGATTCTCGATATGCGGCGCGACGGCGCGGCGAAGATGCGCGCGATTGCCGAAGAAGCGGCCGCATTGGTGCGCGAATACAAGGGCGCATATTCCGGCGAGCACGGCGACGGTTTGTGCCGCGGCGAATGGGTAGCGTGGCAATACGGGCCGCGTCTGAACCAGGCGTTCACCGAGATCAAGGCGTTGTTCGACCCGGACAACCGCTTCAATCCCGACAAGATCGTGCGTCCGCCGAAGATGGACGACGCGCGCAATTTCCGTTTTTCGCCGGGCTACGAGGCGCAGCGGATCGATACTGCGCTCGACTGGTCCGCATGGAACGTCGAGCGCGATCCGCTGACGGGACAGGAGACGCTGCCGGGCAGTGGCAACGATCTGTCTGGCGGTCTCGCGAAGGCCGTCGAGATGTGCAACAACAACGGCCATTGCCGCAAGTTCGACGCGGGCACCATGTGCCCGAGTTATCGCGTGACCAAGGATGAGCAACATGTGACGCGGGGACGGGCGAACACGCTGCGTCTCGCGATCTCCGGGCAACTCGGCGAATCCGGACTCGCCAGCGACGACGTCAAGGACACGCTCGACCTGTGCGTCTCGTGCAAGGGCTGCAAGCGCGATTGCCCGACGGGCGTCGACATGGCGAAGTTCAAGATCGAGGCGCGGGCGGCGCGTGTCAAACGACATGGACTGCGTCTGCGTGACAGGTTGGTGGCCTTCATGCCGCGCTATGCGGCGACGGCGAGCCGCGTGCCGGGCTTGATGGCACTCGCTGATAACGTGCCGGTGTTGTCGGCGTGGTTCAAACGCTCGGTGGGCTTTGCGCCTGAACGTACGTTGCCGCGTTTCAAGAAATCGTTCCTGGCGAGCGCGTCGGCGACCAAACCGCGCCAAGGCGGCGCGCTGAAAGAAGTGCTGTTGTTCGTCGACACGTTCAACAACAACATGGAGCCGGAAAACGCGCGCGCCGCGCAGCAGGTGTTGGAAGCTGCCGGTTACACGGTGCACTTCAATACGCGGCAGGGCGAGCGTCCGGTGTGTTGCGGCCGGACGTTCCTGGCAGCGGGTTTGGTCGATGAAGCGAAGCAGGAAGCGCGACGCATGCTCGATCTATTCAAGCCGTTCGTGGAGCGTGGCGTGCCGATCGTCGGGTTGGAGCCGTCGTGTTTGCTGTCGTTGCGCGACGAGTTTCTGCACTATGGTTTCGGTGACGAAGCGCAACGTCTTTCGAAGCAGGCGTTTCTATTCGAAGAGTTTCTGGTGCGCGAGGAAAAGGCCGGGCGCTTGCAACTTGCGTTGAAGCCGTTAGCCAAGGAGCAGGCGCTTGTACATGGTCACTGCCATCAAAAGGCCTTCGACGCGTTCACGCCCGTGCAAACCGTACTGAACTGGATTCCTGAGTTGAAGGTGTCGACGGTCGAGTCGTCGTGCTGCGGTATGGCGGGCAGCTTCGGCTACGAAGCCGAGCACTACGCGACATCGCAGGCGATGGCGGAACTGTCGCTGCTGCCCGCGGTGCGCAAGATCGACGGCAATACGGTGATGGTCGCGGACGGCACGAGTTGCCGCCATCAGATTCATGATGGCGCAGGTGTCGACGCAATCCATGTGGCGCGCGTATTGGCGATGGCTTTGCAGTGAAGGTGGTTGGTCCCGATTGGCCCTTATGCCGCGCCCACCACCTGCCGATACGCCGTCGGCGCCACGCCAACGCTTTCACGAAAACGATGGCTGAAATGGCTGGCGTTTGCATAGCCGCATTGTTCGGCAACTTGCGCGAGCGGCAGCCTCGTCGTGCGCAGCAGCGTTCGTGCACGTTCGAGCCGTTGCTGCGCGATCCACGCAGCAGGCGGTAGTCCGAACGACGTGCGGAACATGCGCGCAAGATGAAACTCCGACAGCGCCGCGACACCGGCAAGCTCGCCGAGCGTGAGCGTCTCTTCGAGATGGTTCTCGATGTAGTCGCGCAAGCGCCGCCGGGTCGCAACCGACAGACCTCCCTTGAGCGACGTATCCGTGCGACGCACGCCTTGTGCGCGCAGCAGCAGACTCAACACCTCGTGCGCCGTCTCATTGGTCCGCAGCAGGCCATCAGGATCCTGCCAGTCTTCATTCGCGAGCGACTGACACAGGTGCGCGATGCGGGCGTCTTCGAAATAGGTGCGATCGGCCAGCGTCAGTTCGCGTGGCTCGCGATCGAGTTCCTGCACAGCGCGCTGCGTGAAGTGTTCGGGCAGAAAGTAGAGATGCATGAAATGCATGTGGCCACGCACCCACCAGCGTGATTCATGCTCGCCGGGCAACGCGCAGAGCCGCGAAGGCGCGCCGTATCGCCCGGGCATTTTCTGACGCTCGGTGCGATAGCCACCGTCCAGATAGCACGACAGCGTGTGATGGCCGGGCCGGTCATAGACGGTCTCGGCTTCCTCGGTGTCGCGGGTCCAGACGGCAATCGCGAGCCGGTCGCCGAGCCAGGCGAAGCGTTCGAGATTCGCATTGGCGCTCTGTAGCGTGTGACAAACCGACTGAAGGCCGAACGGCGTTTCGGTGGATTCGATCACAGTGGCGGGCGGTCTGGCGTTCACGGAACGAGCGGGATGCATTCGATGACAGGGTAAGCGTCAGTATAGGGCGAGCGATTGCCGGCCGCTCAGGCCTCCGAAAAAGTGCGCAATCCTGGACAAGTGCGGCCGCCGGCGCTGCAGCATAGTTGGGTTTCCGCTTTTTGCTGCTGCAGGCGCTGCCATGAACCTTTTGCTCTATGCCGTCACCGTGCTGATCTGGGGCACCACGTGGATCGCCATCAAATGGCAACTGGGCGCGGTGCCGCCGCCAGTGTCGATTGCGTGGCGTTTCTGGATCGCGGCGCTGGTGCTGTTCGCGCTGCTGCGCATCATGCGCCGGCCGATCTGGCCACCGCGCGCCGCATGGCGCTTCCTTGCCGCGCAAGGCCTCGCGCTCTTCTGTCTGAACTTTCTGTGCTTCTACTATGCCGAGCAGGTGGTGCCGAGTGGCCTCGTCGCGGTGGTGTTTTCCACCGCGCCGCTGCTGAATTCGATCAACGGTCGGCTTTTCATGGGACGTCCTCTGCAACCGTCGGCGATTGCCGGGGCGGCGTTGGGGCTCGTCGGCATCGTGTGCCTGTTCGTCCAGCAGATGGCAGGACATCTGGGCGATCACACGGTGTGGTTGGGACTCGCGATCGCGTTCCTTGGCACCTTGTGCTTTTCGGCGGGCAATCTGCTGTCGAGTCGGATGCAATCGATGGGCTTGCACCCGTTCGCCACCAATAGCTGGGCCATGCTGATCGGCGCCGGCGTCCTGACGTTGGGAAGCGCGCTGGCCGGCTTTTCGTTCTCTATCGAACCCGACGCGCGTTATCTCGGCGCGCTCGTCTATCTGGCGATCTTCGGCTCGGTGATCGGCTTTACCGCGTACCTGATGCTGGTCGGACGCATCGGGCCGGAGCGGGCCGCCTACTGCACTGTGCTGTTTCCGATTGTGGCGCTGGCGGCGTCGACGGTTTTCGAAGGCTACCGATGGTCCGCGTTGGCGGTGCTCGGTCTCCTGCTGGTGGTGGCAGGGAATCTGGTGGCGTTCGATCTCACGCGGCGGCTCTTTGTGCGGCGGGTGGGGGCATCCTAATCCGCCGCGGCCCACTCAGGCCGCTTTCCCATGCTGTCGAACAGTTCGAGTATCGTCGCCTTGACCTTCTGCACGGCATTGCTGAGCAAGGCCGTGTCGTGCCAGCAGAGTGACAGATCGCGCGAGAACAGCCGGTGATCGACCTTGGCAAGCTTGAGCTTGTGCTCATCGAGTTCGACGTGTGCGGCTGTCCAGGGCAGGATCGTCACGCCTAGCTTTGCCATCACCGCCGCGAACAACAACGCGGTGGAACTGGCCTCGAACAGAATCTCACACGGCAGCCCGGCTTCGCGCAGCGCCCACTCGACGCGGCTGCGAATCGTATTCGGCGCGCTCGGCAGGATCAGCGGCATGCGCGCAAGTTCGGCGATCGACACCGGCTCGCGCGGCATCTGAAATTCCGGCCAGGCAATCAGATAGAGCGCCTCGGTGAGCAATCTTTGAGCGGCGACCCCGCGCGTTTCGACCGCGTCCACCACGACGGCCAGATCCACCCGTCCGCTGCCGATCAGACTGCCGAGCTCCGCGCTCGGTGCTTCGAGCAACTCCAGTGCTATGCCGGGGTAACGGTCGCGGATTGTGCGAGCAAGCGGGATCGCCATCATTCGCGCCGTGCTCGACGGCATCGCGACCGACACTCTGCCCTGTGGCAACTCGGCGTCCTGGCGCAGGAGTTCGCGCGTGCTGTCGGCCTGCCGCAGCAACTCGATCGCATGCCGGTACAGCGTTTGCCCGGCTGCGGTGGGCGCCACGCCCTGCACGCTGCGCTCGAGCAATTGCATCCCCAGATCGCGCTCCAGATTGCGCATCTGCTGGCTGATCGCGGGCTGCGCGATATGCAACGCCTCGCTCGCGCGGGTGACGTTGCCGCACTCCACCACTTTGACGAAATACCGCAATTGCCGCAGGTCCATGCGCGTCGCTCGCTCCTTCATCCCATAACGAAATCCGATTGAGCTAAAGAAATATCATATTTTTCGATTATCGACCGCGTTCTTATACTCAAGCCACAAAAAACCGAAGCGTGCCCAGCCGGAGCTGTCCGGCGCCGCTTCAGAACGGCCGGCATCTGTCGGCTAGGAGACAAGAATGTCCAAAGCGATCGCTGCATCGGCGCCCGGGCTCAAGCCCGGCCGCACGCCCCTCACCCGCGAGCAGATCGGCGGCTTCTGGGCGGTTTACTCAGGATGGGTGCTGGACGGTGTGGATTCCGTGATCTACGCGCTGGTGCTGATTCCGGCGCTCACCGAGTTGCTGCCCGTCTCGGGCATTGCCGCGACGCCCGGCAATCTCGGCATGTACGGCTCGATCCTGTTCGCGCTGTTTCTGATCGGCTGGGGGCTGTCGTTTATCTGGGGGCCGCTCGCTGACCGCTTCGGGCGGGTCAAGACGCTGGCCGCGAGCATCTTGATCTACTCGGTGTTCACCGGCGCCGCGGCGTTCGCGCACAACGTCTGGGAGCTGGCGGCGTTCCGGCTGATTGCCGGCATCGGCGTGGGCGGCGAATGGGCGCTGGCAGGTACCTATGTCGCCGAAAGCTGGCCGGAGGATCGCCGCAAGATGGGCGCGGGCTATCTGCAGACCGGCTACTACGTCGGATTCTTCCTTGCCGCTTTGCTGAACTACACGGTCGGCGCAACCTACGGCTGGCGCGCTATGTTCCTGTGCGGCCTCGCACCGGCGTTGCTGGCGATTTTCACCGTGCTCAAGGTGAAGGAGCCTGGGCAGTGGCGCAAGGCGACGCATGGCGTCGGTCAGGCGAACGCTGAAGCGGTGACCAAACGCCGTCCGCTGATGGAGATATTCGCGCCGGCGTATCGGCGTCGGACGTTGACGAGCGCAAGCCTGGTGGGCGTCGCGATCATCGGCTTGTGGGCCGGGTCGGTCTACGAAGCGAGCGCGGTCGTGACGCTGGCGACGCGCGCCGGCATCGACCGCGTCGGCGCTGTGCGCCTTGCTTCGATCGGGGCGGCGGTGCTGTCGGTCGCGACGATCCTCGGTTGTCTCGCCGCGCCGTGGCTGGCGGAAAGGCTGGGGCGGCGCACGGCGCTCGGGGTGTACTTCGCCGGCATGGCAGTGTCGATCGTATTCGCCTTCGGCTGGGTCTTCTATCTGCCGAACGGACTCAACCTGTTCATGGTGTCGCTGCTGTTCCTCGGCTTCTTCGGCGGCAATTTCGCGATCTTCTCGCTGTGGTTGCCGGAGCAATACCCGACGCGGATACGCGCTACCGCATTTGCCTTCAATGCGTCGGTGGGCCGCCTGCTTGGCGCTGGGGTGAACTTCTTGCTGGCTGCCGCGATTCATTGGCAAGGTTCGCTCGGGCTGCCGATCGCGTGGACCGCGGCGGCCTTTGTGATCGGCCTGCTGATCTTGCCGTTCGCTGTCGAGACCCGTCATCAGACATTGCCGGAATAGTGCTTCGTTAAACGGATCGCTCGCGCTGCTGCCGTCTTTGGTTGGACGCGGCGGGTATGGCGCAAGCGCGTCACTTGGCGCTGTCCGCAACCGTCGTTAATTCGCTGGAGAAATGAATGCAAGCGTTACAAGGAATCAAGGTCGTTGAACTGAGCCGTGCACTGTCGGGGCCGTTCTGCTCGATGGTGCTGGCCGATCTCGGCGCGGACGTCATCAAGGTCGAACCCGGTCCGGGTGGTGACATGAGCCGAACCTGGGGACCGTTCGACCGGGGCGTGAGCACCTACTATCTCTCCTGCAACCGCAACAAGCGCGGCGTGTGCATCGACTTTCGCAACCCGGAGGGGCTGGCCGCGATCCACCGGCTGATCGACGATGCCGACGTGGTGATCGAGAACTTCAAGCCCGGCACCATCGAGAGCATGGGGCTCGGCTATGACGTGCTTAGCGCGCGCAATCCGCGGTTGGTGATGGGCAGCATCAACGCGTTTGGCGCCGATGGTCCGATGAGCGGCTGGCCCGGTTTCGACCAGATCGCGCAGGGTTATTCCGGCCTGATGAGCCTGACAGGTTTCCCCGATGGCGATCCCACGCGCACCGGCACCGCGATCGGCGATCTGAGTTCGGGCATGTGGCTCGCGATGGCGATACTTTCCGCGTTGTTGGAGCGCGAGCGAACCGGGCGTGGGCAGCATGTGAGTACGTCATTGCTTGCGAGTCTGGTGGGCCTCTTGAGCGTGCATGGCCAGCGCTACCTGAGCCTTGGCGACATTCCGCGCCGTACCGGCAACGCGCATTCGGTGATTGCACCTTATGGCGTATTCGAAACCGCGGATGGTCCGCTCAACATTGCGCCGATTACGTCGGACATGTGGCTGCGCTTGTGCCAATTGCTCGAATTGCCCGCGTTGCCGGCCGATCCACGCTTCGCGACCAATGAGGCGCGCGTCGCGCATCGCGATGAATTGAAGGCTGCGTTGGAAACGCGTTTGAAGACGCGTGGCAAACGGGAGTGGACAGCGTTGTTCATCGGCGTGGGCTTGCCTGCCGGCCCGATCAATACCTTGGACGAGGTGTTCGACGATCCGCAAGTGCAGCATTGCCGATTGGTTGAAACGGTCGAGCACCCGACGCTCGGCGCGTTGCGCCAGGTCGTGACGCCGGTGTCGAGTTCGGCAGTAAAGGGCGATGCTTCACATCACGTCAGCCGTCATGCGCCGCCGGGCCTTGGCGAACATACTGTCGATGTATTGCGCGAGGCGGGTTTCGATGAGGTCTCGATTGAGGCGTTGCTTGCCGCTAAAGCGGTGCATCAACAGGGCGAATACTTGCCGCCGGAGAGGGCTCGGGAGCACGCGACTGGCGTTACGCTATGAGCGCTGATGCAAAACTCGAAACAGGGCTACAGGGGCACGCACTAAGCGCGCCGCGCAACTTGGAATACGCTGTGGAAATTGCGAAATGAGCGGGCCAAAAACTTTGGAACATGCAGCAGAGGTCACACAATGAATACACCGAACGCATCACCGTTTTCGGTAACGGTCGATATAGTGGATGAACGGATCGCACGTTTGACGTTCAGTCATCCTACCCGCCGGAATGCCCTCAGCGCGGAGTTGCTGCACGCGCTCGACTCAAACCTTGTCGATCTCGCGGCACAGCGTATACCGGTCGTGATACTTGGCAGCGGAATCGGGCAGGACGTCTGGAGCGCGGGTCACGACCTTGGGGAGTTAGCGGATGACCGTGATCCGATTGCTTACGGCAAACCGTTGGAACAGGCGTTGCGCCGCGTGCGCGCTTACCCGGGCGTGGTGATCGCGATGGTGTCGGGCTCAGCATGGGGCGGCGCCGTCGATCTGGCGATGAGTTGCGACCTCGTCGTCGCCGACGAAAGCGCGCGCTTCGCGATGACGCCGGCGAACATTGGTTTGCCCTATACGACGAGCGGCCTGCTGCGCTTCTTCAACAACTTGCCGATTCATGTGCTGAAGGAGATGTTCTTCAGCGCACAGCCGCTTGATGCCGCGCGTGCCGAGCGTTTCGGCGTAATCAACCGTCTGGTCGACAGCGACCAACTGGAAGCAACGGCGCTTGAAATGGCGCGCGGAATCGCAAGCAAGGCACCCTTGGCGATCCAGGCCGTGAAGGAACAACTGCGGATACTGGAAGACCTGCAACCGATACCAGTGCAGGCGATGGAACAGATTGCCGAGCTACGCCGGCAGGCATGTGAGAGCGCGGATTTCAGCGAGGGGCTAGCGGCGTTTTCAGAAAGACGGCCACCCGCGTTCAAGGGTAAATGAACACGACGTTCACCAGAGCGAATGACGTTGTTCGAGGGGAGTGGTTCAAGCAACGGTGATGTTCAGAGCGATCGCGCCAGCACCGACAGCACCAAAGGTGAGTCTTTCCGGGGGCAAAGAATAAGCGAAAGACGCCATCGGTGAGCTTTTCCGGGAGCAAGAGAAGTGCGAAGCGCGTAACCGCAAGCACTTCGCTGGCAATCCACATGCGCTAAAGCGCAGTGAGTGGTTTTATGAAGTACTCTTCGGCGCGCGCAGCGCCGCCGGAAGTATGACGCCCTTGTCACTGACATATGCAGCGGCACGAACCCAGATTCCAGATGCACCACTACCCTGTGCAAACCACGGTGCCCACTTAGCATGAGCGGTTTGAGCCGCTTTCTTTGCTTATCTTTCTTTGCGGCGGCAAAGAAAGTAAGTGCCGCCCTGCACAGGGGCAACGCTAATAGACCACTAACAATTCAAGGAAAGGCCAACACCCCAAGAACACTGACAAAAGCGCCGCGCAGGCAAACAACCCAAGAAAAGCCCCAAAATCCAGATCAAAGAAAAGCTCAACGCTGCGGACGGACAAGGACAGGCGCACAAGCCGCCAACCCTGCCGCACCGGCATAAGTCACCAACCCCATCGCAGCAACCCACCACAACGCAATTGAAACATGCGGCGCCAAAATCGTCGCCGCACCGGCAATGGCGACCCCAACAAGCCCGCCCGCCTGCCGCAACGCATTCAACAACCCAGACGCCACACCAGCCAACTCCCCAGGCACTTGTTCCAACACAGTGGAAATCATCGGCGGCACCGACAACGCCGTCCCACCGCCGAACATGACCATCGCCACATAAGTAAAGACCCAAGGCGCCCGCCATTCCAGACTAACAGCCATAGCCGGCACAGCAACAGCAGCCAACACGAGCCCAATAGTCATAAACTGCGTCGCAGTAAACCGCCCATGCAATCTACCAACAAGCACATTCCCAATCGACAAACTCCCCGCAAGCGGTAAAAGCGTAAGCCCAATCTCCCGCGCGTTAAACCCAAACTCGCCGTGCAGATAAAGACTCAACTCAAACAACAATCCAAAGTAGCCAACATAAACGAGCGTCCCCATCGCATTCATCGTCACGAACAAACGATTGCGAAACCACTCAACCGGCACCATCGGATGCTGCGCACGCCGCTCGACAACAACAAGCGTCAGCGCAGCTAGCACGGCAAGCAACGCCGCCCCCCACACCTCTCGCGCAGCGATCCCACGCGACGGCAACTCAATCGCCGCATAGCAGAGCGCGCCTAATGCGACGATGCTCGCCAACTGCCCACCCCAATCGAAATGACGCCCAACGCTGCGCGTCGAATGACGCACCACCGCCCATGCCCCCGCAAACGCAACCAGACCGGTCGGCACATTGATCAGAAACGCACTGCGCCAGCCGAACCCCTGCACGAGGAGGCCGCCCAACACCGGCCCGATCGCCGCCGCGACCGACGCAATCCCTGCCCACGTCGCGATGGCGCGCCCGCGCTCGACCGGGTCGTCGAAAGTGCTGCGCACGATGGCGAGTGACGCCGGCAGGAACAACGCCGCGCCGCTGCCCTGTACGAAGCGCGCGACCACCAGTGCGACGACGTTCGGCGCCAGACCGCAAGCCGCCGAGGCCACGACGAACAGCGCCAGTCCCCACAGATACACCGCCTTCGCGCCGAACCGGTCGGACGCGACACCGCCCGCGAGGATCAGCGCGGCAAAACTCAGCGTGTAGGCATCGACGATCCACGCGAGACCGCCCACGGAGGCACCGAGGCTGACGTGCATCGCAGGCAGGGCGACGTTGACGATGGTAGTGTCGAGCACGGCCATGAACATGCCGCTCGCCACCAGCGCGAGCGTCAGGCGCGGACGCCGGGCGGCCTGCTCCGAGTCGGCTAGCTTCGTAGGCAGCGGTTGTTCAGCGATGCATTCGGTCATTACACATCCTCGGGCTAGAACTGCAATTGGTTCGATCGACGAAGTCTAGTCACATACACGAATGCAATAAAGCAGTGATTACGCATGTGTATGATGCAAATATGCACGACGGACAGCGCAGCCAATGATCAACTGGGACAACGCACGATTTTTTCTCGCCGTGGCGCGTACAGGCACGCTGCGCGGCGCGGCGGCGCAACTCGATGTCGATCAGGCGACGGTCGGCCGACGGATCGCCGCGCTCGAAGAAACGCTTTCGACAACGTTGTTTCTGCGCACCCCCGCCTTGTTCGTGCTGACGCCTGCCGGCGAGGCCCTGCTCGGGGCGGCCGAGACGATGGAGCAGGCCGCCTTGTCGATCGAACGGCGAATCGCCGGACTCGACGATCAACTGGCCGGTACGATTCGCGTCGCCACGACGGATTCGCTCGGCAAACGCTTCGTGGTGCCGGCCATCGCCAAGGTACGGCGGGCGCATCCGGGTATCGAGATCATCTGCGTGACGTCCGCGCAGATCGCGAATCTGACGCGGCGCGAAGCGGACGTGGCGATCCGCACGCTGCGGCCCGATGCCCCCGACCTGATCGCGCGCAAGCTCGCGCAACTGGAAGTCGGTATTTACGCGTCGCGCGAATACATTGCCGCACGCGGCGAGCCGCGCGAAGGCGAGGCGTTCGATGGGCACGATCTGGTGATGTATCAACAGCCGGCCTCGCCGTCGATGCGGGCGGCGTTGTGCGGCGAGCCGAGTTCGCGTGGGCGTCTCGTATTCCAGACGCAATCCACCGCGATGCTGTTCGAGGCAGCTCTCGCCGGCTTCGGTATCGCCGAACTGCCATGTTTTCGCGCCGATTACGAACCGGAACTGGTGCGCGTGATGCCGCATCGCGCGGAGCCATTCGATGTCTGGGTGGTCGCGCACGCCGATCTATACAAGACCGCGCGGATGCAGGTGCTGATTGCTGCGGTGGCAGAAGAATTCGCGCAGGCGAGTTGAGGCACGCTAGCGCACTTCGAGTCGCATTCACACGTCGATGCGTTTAGTGCGACGCCGTATTGAGTTCGTTCAGACGCTGCGTATCCAGCACCGGCCACAACGGCGGATCGGCCAGCGGCGGCGCTGCCTTGACCATCCCCGGCGCGTTGTCGAACACCTCAGCGAGCCAGTCGACAAAGGCTCGCACGCGCGGCGAAATCTGCCGGCTTTTCACATACGTCACTGAGACGGCGACCGGCGTCGGCTTGCATTTCGGCAGGACCTCGACCAACTGTCCGGATGCAAGATACGGCGCAGCGGCGGCGCGTCCAGGCTGAATCAGTCCCAGGCCTTCCAGCCCGCACGCGAGATACGCGTGTTCGTCGTTCACCTGAATGAAGCCGTCTACTTTGACCTTGCTCGCCCGCGCCGCCACGCTGAAATCGAAGTCCACGCGCCGGCCGGTCTGCGTCGACAGCCAGTTCACCGCAACGTGGTCCGAGAGATCGTCCAGATGACGCGGCTCGCGGTATCGCGCGAGATACGCCGGGCTCGCGCAGGTGACGCGTTCTAGCAGCCCGAGGCGGCGCGCCAGCAGCCGGGAATCGGGCAACTCGCCTAACTCGATACTGCAATCGACGCTCTCGCCAACCAGATCGAGCGTGCGCTGACCCACGCCGAGCGCAAGCTCGACATGCGGATGCAGCGCACGAAACGAAGCTAGTGCGGGCACCACGATCGAGGCGGCGATCATGCCCGGCATCGCGACGCGTAAGCGGCCGCGCAGATTCTCCGGGCGGTTGAACAGACCCGATTCGACTTCTTCGATCGCGGCGAGAATCTGCGCGCAGCGTTCGTAATACGCGGCGCCTTCCGCAGTCAGCGTGACCTTGCGCGTCGTGCGCACCAGCAGTTGCACGCCGAGCAGAGATTCAAGCGCCTGCACGGTGGTGGTTGCGGTGGCGCGTGGAATCTCGAGCGACTCGGCGGCGCGCGTGAAGCTGCTGGCATCGACGATCCGTACGAAAATCCGCATGGCTTGCACTCGATCTATCACGATGCTTCTCCGGTAAGGCGCGGGTTGGGGCGGGTCAACCCGGCTGCGAGCAGGGGCGCGAACGCGAACGTCACGAACAGCGTGAGCGCGGTGTGTTGCGCGCCGGATAGCGGCGCGAGGGTCGTGAGACCGGCGCCATTTGCGACGAGACCCGCGAGCGCCGAACCGAACGCCATCGCGAACAGTTGAATGGTGGTGATCGAGAGGGACGCGAGATTCTCTTCGCCCGGCTGCGCGGCGGTGAACACACGAGTAAGCAGATGCGGCCAGCCGATCCCGACACCCAGCCCGACGCTCGCGAGCGCCGCGCACAATGCGGCAGTGCCAGGCAAGCCGTCGAACAAACCCGCTATCGGCATCAGCCATGCGAGTGCTGCGAGTCCAAGTGCAACCACCACCGGACCAGCGCGGCTCAAGCGCTGGGCAGCGATGGCGGAGCATCCGGCGCTGAACATCGAGCCGACCGACCAGCCGGCTGCCATCAACGCGGTCAGATAACCGGCGGCGAGCGGCGAACGTCCGTGGATCGTCTGCAAGAAATACGGCACAAAGATTTCACTTGTCACGCCGATGCCGAGCAGACTCATGCAGGCGTAGATGCGGCCGATCCGCGTGCGAACCGAAAACGAACCGCTCGGCAACAAGCGCGTGTGGGCGTCGCTGCGTTCGAGTCTTGCGAGCAGCCAGACGAAGCCGAGGCCGGCGATAACGCCGAGCGCGTTCCAGCGCATGTCATCGGTTAATGCGGCGAGCGAAATCACCAGCACTGAGGCGCCAAGCAAGCTGACCTTGAGCAGCGGGATCGGTTGAGCCGCTTCACCGTGGGCGCGTTTGTCATCGACCTCGCGATGCACGATCACGGCGAGCAGCAGCACGACCGGCAGCAACACCCAGAACGCCAGCCGCCAGTCGCCGAGTTGCGCGAAGATGCCGCCGACCGCCGGCCCGCATAACGTCGCAACACCCCACATGCCCGACACCAATCCCATCGCGCGCGGCCACAGGCGCTCTTCGAACACCACGCGAATCAGCGCGTAACTGAGCGCGAGCAGAATGCCGCCGCCGAAACCTTGCAGCGTGCGGCCGGCGAGCATCCATAGCATCGAAGGCGCAGTCGCGCACACGACGGTGCCGAGCGCGAACACCGCCAGCGCGCTGAAGTACGCGGAGCGCGCGCCGAGAACCGCGAGCAGGCGCACCGACAACACCGAGCCGAGAATCGACGCAACCACGAACAGCGTGGTGTTCCACGCATACAGTTCGAGCCCACCGATGTCGTGCACGACCGACGGCAGGATCGTCGTTGCCACATACACGTTGGTGGCATGCAGCGCGACACCGCCCGCGAGACCTAACGCCCGCCAGCCGTTACTGCCGCTGAGCAGATCGCTCCATGCCGGTACATCCGATTGCAGATTTTTCATGTCATGGACAGCCGTGCGAGGCTGGCTTATTATGCAAGTATTGGCTTGGATAATAATGCGCTCCGATGAGATATGCAAATGAAAGCTTGGAAAATTCACTGGCTCTTACGCAAGCCGCGTCAGCGGCTGCGCCGGTGGATCGCATCCTGAATCTGTTGAAGACGCAGGGGTCTTTGTCGACGGCATCGATCGCGGGCGAACTCGGCATCACGGTCGAGGCCGCGCGGCAGCAGATCCAGAAGCTGCTGACAGGTGGCTTGATCGAAGGGCGTCAGGCGTCGCAGGCGGGGCCTGGGCGGCCGAGTCAAAGCTGGGGTTTGACGGAAGCGGGCAACGCGCGCTTTCCGGATACGCATCCGCAATTGACCGTGCAGTTGCTCGGCTCGATCCGTCAGCTATTCGGCGAAGAGGGACTCGACAAGTTGATCGATCAGCGTGCAGTCGAAACACGCGCGAACTATCTCGCGGCGCTCAAGCCCATCAAGGGCCTCAAGGCGCGGCTCACCAGGCTCGCGGAGATTCGCAGCGCCGAAGGCTATATGGCCGAGTTGCAGAAAGACGGACGCGACTGGCTGCTGCTCGAGAACCACTGCCCGATCTGCGCGGCGGCGCGCGCCTGCCAGGGCTTTTGCCGCACAGAGTTGCAGTTGTTTGCGGAGATCGTCGGTGAGGAAGGATCGATTGAGCGCGAGGAGCATGTGCTCGCCGGCGCGCGACGGTGCGCCTATCGTGTGAAGCTCAAGAGCAAATAGCACTGCATTACAGCGCATGTTTATGCGCTTCGAATTGTTTAGGCGATTAACTGCTTACCGCGAATTTTTTGCGAATAAATTTCCGCTTTTTCCATGCGAGGATAAAACGCCAACAACGTTCACGTATGTGCGATAGCTAGTCGATCCGCATACACGCGATGGCGCGCCGGACACGCAGGCCGAGCGCGCTTCGCATCTCGCAAGGAAAACCCGTCGTGAAATTTTCGTCTCGCCTTGGCGTGGCAGTTCTTGTCGTCCATAATCTCCTTCCTCTCAGTGCATCCGCACAATCGCAACTCACCTACACCACGTCGTGGATCGGCAATAGCTTTGGTTTCGGCGATGGCAAATGGATGCAGCAGGACATTCAGGCGATCAGCGTCGGCGCCGATGGCACCGTTTATACCAACGCCCCCTGGGATGAAAGCGGTAGCGAAATCGCCGCATACCGTGCGGGCGACAAGATCGCCGTAGCCGGTTCGACGCATGGCTGGGGTGCCGCCGGCGGCGATGCGGTCGCGACGAACCATACTTACCTGTACGGGGCAATGTCGATCGGCAACGAGAGCAATGGATTGGTCGGCGCGGACTATCCGCCAGCCAATCAGACATGGTTCGGCGTGACGCGCCGCACGCTTGCCAATCTGGCGACCGGCGCGCCTTTCACGGGCGGCATCGGCAATAGCGCCAACGCGACGAAGAACAGCTTCCTGCTGCTTGATACTGTGACGACCGGCACCGATGCGGGCATTCGCGGCATGGCTGCCACTGATACCGAACTGTATGTCGCGGATACCATCAACAGCCGCATCCTCGTGTTCGACGCGGCCTCGATGCAGCGTTTGCGATCTTGGAACGTGCCTTCGCCGGGACGCATCGCAATCGACACGGATTCAACACTGTGGGTGATGAGCGGTGTTTCATCCGGAAACCTAAGCATTCTTCACTACGCCGCCAACGGCACTGCGCTCTCCGGCACCTTGACGTTGCCCGCCGGCGCAGTGCCGACCGACATTGCGATTACACCTTCCGGACAAATCCTCGTCGCCGATAATGGACCGTCGCAGCAGATCCTTGTCTACAACAAAGACGCCAGTGGCCAGCCGCAAGCGGGCGCATCGATCGGCACCCGTAACGGCATCTTCCATGCGGTCAAGGGCGTGCCGGGCAATTGGCGCTTCAACGGCATCACGGGTATCGGTCTGGATCCGGCGGGCAATCTGTATGTCGCGCAGAACGGCGAAGGGCCGCGGCCGCTCGGCTCGGCATCGGTCGGTCAAGGTGCGGTGCTCGAGAGCTATGGGTACAGCACGCATGCGCTCAACTGGCGCCTGTACGGGCTGACTTTCGTCGATAGCGCCGCGTTCGATCCGGCAACGCCGAATTCCGTCTACACGGGCTCGAAGCGTTTCACGCTCGATTACAGCCAACCGGTCGGCCACGAATGGTCGTATGCGGGCTTCACGCTCGACCGCTTCGATTATCCCGACGACCCCGCTTTTCACGAGCCGCGCGGTGTGCGCGGTGAGCCGATGGTGCGGCGAATCAACGGCCTGCCGTTTCTCTATACGCTCGATCCTGGCGCGCATTATCTGAACGTCTATCGTTTCGACGCAGCGCATGCAGAGATGGCGATTCCGTCCGGCTTGCTGGCGCAAAATCCGCTGCCGGGCACGTGGCCCGCAGCGCAGCCTACCTACGGCGAATGGTTATGGCGCGACAGCAATGGCAACGGCACCGTCGACGCCAGCGAGATCAGCAGCAATCCATCGACGGGCAGCACGGTCGGCAACGGCTTCTGGTGGGTCGATACGCCCGGCAACGTGTGGCTCGCCACGCCGACGAGCGGTATCCGCGAGATGCCACTGCAAGGTCTCGACTCGGCCGGCAATCCGATCTACACATATGCGAGTTCGAAGATGTTCGCGATGCCGCAACCGTTTACACGGATCGCGCGGATCGTCTACACGGCCGAGACCGACACGATGTACATATCGGGCTTTACCAGCGCGATCCCGTGGGATTCGACGCACTGGAAAGAGGCCGGTCCGGTGCTCGCGCGCTATGACAACTGGAGCTCCGGCACACCGACGCAGCAATACACGGTCTCCTTGCCGTGGAACACGCAAACCAGTCCGCAGACGACAACGGTCGGCGTCGCGGTGGCGGGCAATTACGTCTTCATCGCCGAGTTGTACACCGCGAAGGTTGACGTGTACGACGCGCGCACAGGGCAAGCGGTCGGCTATATGACGCCGGGCGCGAGCGTCGGCAACACCAGCGGCTGGGTGGATGTTTATCTCGGCATCAGCGCGGTGCAGCGCGGCAACGGCGAATACGTCGTCCTGCTGGAAGACGACGCGCGCGCGAAAATCCTGATGTATCGGTGGGCGCCTTGACGTGAATCGCGTGGACTCGCGATGAGTCCGAGCACGAATAGACGTCAGCGCACGATCGGTATATAACAACGTGAAAGGATGACTTTGTTCACTGATGCATCAACCTGAGAGAAGTTTCATCATGACGCAAGACGTAACGCCTCAGCCGCCCACGGGCGACCGGCCCGACCTTGAACACCTCGATGCAGCGCTGAGTCACGTGGATCAGCAGGTGTCGTCCGGCAGCATTGCTTCCGGTGCCGCAAAGGGCATTCTGTACAGCCTGATCGAAACGCTCGGCGCGTTCGTCGGTGATCCGGATCTGCCGGAGCACGCGCGTTCGGGTTACGAGGGGCTGCTGGAAGCCGCTCGCGAATTGCGCGCGAAACTGGATCGCTGAACCCTTCCGAACCGCCGTTGTTTTTCGGCGGCTCGGTTCCCTGTGATAAAAAGGCGCATTGTTTTCAACATTGCGCCTTTTTTATGCTTTCCACGTCCGCTATCGCGTTGCTGGCCATCGGCATTGTCGTCGTGCTGATTACGCCGGGTCCGACCAATACGCTGCTTGCGGCTGCTGGTTTGCGTCAGGGCGTGCGCCGTTCTTTGCCGCTGATCGCCGCAGAACTCGCCGGCTATCTTCTATCGATTTCCGTGTGGGGGCATTTTCTTGCGCAAGCCGCGCATGCGCTGCCGTGGTTGCCGTCGCTGTTACGCGTGGCGGCCGGCGTGTACATCGCGTATCTCGCCGTCGATATGTGGCGCGCGGCGGTGGCTTTGCCCGATTCGACGCAGCGGGCGAGCGGCATGCGCACGCTATTCGTGGCGACGCTGCTCAACCCGAAAGGCTTGTTGTTCGCCGGTACGATCTTTCCTGCCGTCGCGTTCGCGCATATGCCCGCGTATGCCATGGCGATGCTGATGTTCGCCTGCCTGCTGGTGCCGATCGCGCTCGCGTGGATCGCGTTCGGCGCGGCGCTGGGCAGCGGCAAACTCACCTGGCTGAATCCGGTGAAGATGCAGCGCGGTGCGTCGATCGTGCTGGGCGTGTTTTCCTTGTCGCTTGCGTGGGCGGCGCTGCATTAATTCCGCTTCTCGTGCCGCGCACTTAAGCTTCCATCCTGCTGTCCACGCTCAACGCCTCAAGCCATTCCGGCGGTGCGGATGCGATTTCCAATTGCGGCGTGCCATGCCAGTCCGCACAGCGTTGCAGAGCGCGGCGCAGATCGCCCGCAAGCCTTGCACTAAGCCTCACGCCGGGTTCGATGTGCAGCGATTTCAGTTCGAACACGCCGGTGGTCCGATGCGCTTTCGCATCCACGCGACCGACCAGGCGCCCCCTGCTCAACAGCGGCAGCACAAAATAACCGTATTTGCGCTTCGCGGCCGGTGTATAGCATTCGATCGCATAGTCGAAGTCGAAGAGCGCGGCGGCGCGCTTGCGGTCCCACACCACCGGATCGAACGGCGACAACACCGTGGTGACGGTTGAAGTGAGCTTGCCGTTCGCTGCGTCGTCGATCATCGGCGCGAATTCGTGATGGACGAAGGTGTCCTGCTTCCAGCCTTCCACTTGAACCGGGATCAGCTCACCGCGATCGGCGAGCGCATGCAGTTCGTCGCGATAGGGTCGGCGCGGCAGCCGGTAGTAATCGGCGACCCAATCGGCCCGCACGACGCCGAGTGCGCGGCAGGTGCGGCGCAACGCTTCCTCGGTGACGGTTTCCCGTGGCGGCAGGTCGCGCGCGTCATCCCAGTCTGGCAACACGCGCTCGGTCAGATCGTAGACGCGATGAAAATTACGCCGCTCGGCCACCATCAATTGCCCGATGGCGAACAGTACTTCCAGATGGCGCTTCTCCGGCTTCCAGTCCCACCAGCCGTTGCCCGTGCCCGCCTCGCGCGCGAAGTCCGCTGAGCGCACGGGACCTGTTGCACGGATATGCGCGAGCAGCTTCTCGATGTCTTTGCGGTACTTCTTGTGCCATTCCGCCGCGTATTTCCAGCCCATATCGCTCGGGTCGAGCATGCGATGGCGCAGCAGGCCGTAGTCTTCGATCGGGACGAAACAGGCTTCATGCGACCAATATTCGAACAGCTTGCCTTCGGCGAGATGCTCGTCGAGCCATTGCTGCGGATAGGCGCCGAGCCGGCTGAACAGCACGAGATACGGACTGCGTGCGACGACGTGGATCGTGTCGATCTGCAATTGCGCCATGCGGCGAATCGCGTCGAGCACGTCGGTTTTGACGGCCTTGCGGCGCGGCGGCGTCAACAAACCTTGCGCGGCCAGATGCAGGGTGCGGGCGGCAGATAGCGGAAGAGTCTTCACGCGGGCGTCGGTCACGGGATTAGGAGCGGACGCAAGGTCCGGCCTGGATCAGCAGCCGCTACTTTAGCGCGAATACGGCAGACGAATCGGCGTGGTGCGCAACCAGAGCATGGCGCCGTGGGAGGCACGGTGAGGCCAACGACAACGGCGCCGCAACTCCGCAACGTGGCCGACGGACATTACCAGTCGCGCCTGTGGTGCTTATCCCAGCCGCGATGGCGGCCATGGTCATGCCGCTCGCGATACCCGCGGTAGTAATCGCCGCGATACCCATAGCCGTACGCTGGTTGCACCGGCGCGTAAACGACTGGAGGCGGGGCATAAACCACGGGCGGCTGGGCATAAATGGGGCCGGGGGTGTTGACGAACACGCCGACGTCCACCCGGGCCAAGGCAGAGGTCGATGCGCAGGCGGCAGCCAGGCTGAAGGCGGCGAAAACGATCGCACGTTGGATCATGCTTGTCTCCTGCAAGATTGCGGTCGAAAGAGTCAGCCATTCGCTGTCGAATGGCTGACGACAATCTTACGAGACAGAAAGAAAAGCAGGTGCAACCAGTTGAAGGCGTGTGTAACAGCAGATTACCCAAGGGGAGGGCGCTCAGGCCCCCAAAGCGACTGCTTCCCCCGCCGAAACGGCCAGCAGCTGGTGGATCTGCGCGACCACCGCCGCACCTTCTCCAACCGCCGCCGCGACACGTTTCGTCGACCCGGCGCGTGCGTCGCCGATCGCATACACGCCTTCGACCGTTGTAGCGAGATCGCAGACGGAGGCGCCGTCCACGCCGGCGCCGGTCAGCACGAAGCCTTTGTCGTCCAGCTCCACGCCGCAGGTGCGCAGCCAGTCGGTATTCGGATCAGCGCCGGTGAAAAGGAACAGATGGCGCGTATCGAGGCTTGCGGTGCCGTCCGGTAGCGGCTTCTTCAACACGACCGATGCCAGCCCCACGTCGTCCGCCTCGAGCCGGCCGACCTCCGAGTGCGGATGCACGAATACATTCGGCAACGAGCGGATGCGGTCGATCAGATAGCGCGACATGGTGGCTTCAAAGCCGCCCCGGCGGATCAGCACATGGACCTTGGCCGCGTGGGTCGCCAGATAGACGATCGCCTGGCCCGCCGAATTGCCGCCGCCCACCAGCACGATCTCCTGGCGCTTGCACAGCTTGGCCTCGACCGGCGACGCCCAGTAATACACGCCGCGCCCATCGAAGCGGTCGAGCCCTTCGAGCGCGGGGCGTCGATAGACCGCGCCGCTCGCAATCACGATGGTGCGGGCCGTGATCTTGCCGCCGCACTTGAGTTCCAGCCGGTAGGGCGACTCCGCGCAATGCAGCGCCTTGACGTGGACCGGAATCGCCACGTGCGCGCCGAATTTCTGCGCCTGCACGAACGCGCGGCCCGCCAGCGCCTGGCCGGAGATACCGGTCGGAAAGCCGAGATAGTTTTCGATCCGCGAACTGGCGCCTGCCTGGCCGCCTGGCGCACGGCTGTCGAGCACGATGACCGAGAGACCTTCGGACGCCGCGTACACGGCCGTAGCGAGGCCGGCCGGCCCGGCGCCGACGATCGCGACATCGTACACATGCGAATCGTCGAGATCGGGCAGCAAGCCGAGACAGGTGGCGAGTTCCGGCATGCTCGGATGACGCAGCACCGTGCCGTCCGGGCAGATCACCAGCGGCATGTCTTCTTTCTGCGCGGCGAATTGCTCGATCAGACGCAGCGCATCTTCGTCGCGCTCGTCGATGACCGAGTGAGGATGGCCGTTGCGCGACAGGAAGCCTTGCAGCATGACGAGCCGTGCGTCGCTGCTGTTGCCGATCAGGATCGGGCCGCCCGCGCCTTTTTCGATCAGCGACACGCGCCGCAGGATCAGCGCCCGCATGATGCGCTCGCCCAGTTCGGCCTCGGCGACGATCAGCGCGCGCAGCTTGTCCGGCGGAATCAGCAAAGCGTCGACCGGGGTGACGGCCATGCCGTTGACCAGCGCGGGCCGCCCGGACAGCTGACCGACTTCAGCGAGAAAATGCTTGGCGCCATGTTCCGCAATCAGAACCTCGCGCCCGATGCCATCGCGCTGATAAACCTTTACGCGCCCTTCCAGCAGCACGAACATGCCTGGACCGGTGTAGCCGGTTTCGAACAGCAGCTCACCGGCTTCCCAGTGGCCCACTTCGCCGAACCGGCGCAGACGATCGATTTCTGCGCACGTGAGTTCGGGGAACATCTGATGCATGCGCGTCGCAAGCGACGAAAACGGCGCGTCGGCGACGACGGCCTGTTGCCCTTCAACTTCTTGAGTCGACAGCATTGAACCGCTCCTTCTGTGTTCATCCTGAATGATCGACACGGGGGGCGAAGCGGCGCGGGCGCACAAGGGCGCCGATATGATTGCGCTGCTGCGCTACACGGCCTTTGGCGCGATTTCGTCGCCGACCGCCACGTCGGGCGGCGGCATGCCGGGCAGTGCGTCTACCGCTTTGCCCGAGTCGCGCCAGGCTTCCATACCGCCGCGTAACGGCAGCACGTCGGCGAAGCCGGCTTCGTTCATCTGTTTGGCCATCCATGCCGCGGATATTTCATTCGGGCACGAACAGTAAATCACTACCTTCTGATCGTGCGGGTATGTTGCGACGATCTCCTCGAGCTGCCGCTCGTCGGCGAATTGCGAGCCCGGAATCACGAACGGGTCGAGCGCGCGCTTTTCCTGCGAGCGGATGTCGAACAGTACCGGCGTTTTGCCGGACGCGACGAGCGCCGCCAGCTCCTCGACTTCCATCCGCTGAGTTGCGAGCTTGGAAATCAGCTGGCGCCGGCGAATCCACCGATAGGCCGCATACAACAGCAGCAACGCGACGGCCACCAGCGCGGCCGTGCGCCCCAGGCGTCCGGCCATGGCGAACAGCATGTCGATCTGCCGGGCGAACAGCGCGCCGATGATCAAACCGGTACCCGACCACAAGGCGGCGCCGATGCTGTCGTAAGTGAGAAACGTGCGGTAGCGCGTGCCCATTGCGCCGGCCATCGGAATCGACACGATCGACAGGCCCGGCACGAACTTCGCCACTGCCAGCACACGCACGCCCCAGCGGCCGAAAAAGCGTTCGGTCTTTTTTACACAGGTGTCGCGCGACAGCGAAAGACGGCAGATCGTTTTCAGCGTATTGCCGCCGTACATACGGCCGGCGAGATACCAGGCACTGTCGCCGATCAGCGTGGCGAAGATCGACAACACCAGGACCGGCATCAGTTGCGTGCCTACGGAGCCGGGATGCATGGCCGCCATCGCCCCGAACAGCACGAGCGACGGCATCGCCGGCACCGGCAGCCCGAGTGAGGCGGCCAGCACGTTGACGAAGACGAGCGCCGGTCCATATTGCTCGACGAGATCATGTAGCATCGGCTTACATCCGCAGCCCTTTCGGGCGCGGCGCAGGTAGGGAAAGCAACGGGGTATGTAAGGATTATGGACGCATTTTCAAGACGTGCAAATGTCCGGAAATTCGGCCGGTTATTAGCGTGTTAAGAGCGCGACCGTGGCTTGCCCGCGGGTTAAAGGCGCGGAATAGAAGCGCAAATGGAACAAAGCGAACGGATTGAAGCTTTCGCGGCAAGCGAATGATGAATAACGGCCTACGGATGCCCGTAGGCCGTTATTCGGTACGCAAACCAAAGGCGGCGGTGCAGAAACGGCGCACGGCATTCGCGCGTAAGCGCAATACCATGCGCCGCAGCTTTATTGACGATGATTGTGCTGTTCGCCCGGCAATTCCGCGCCGTGCGCGCGAATGGCCGCAATCAGTTCGGCAGGCGTGATTTCGTAGCGCACTTCGCGATGAATGCCCGGCTTGCGCTCATCGACCTCGACCAGAAGAATGCCTTTGCCGTCTTCTGTCGATTCGAGGCGCAGCGAGCGGAGTTCGCGCGCCGTTGCGTCGTCGTATTCGGTGAGCAGGGCCATTGACCCGGAGGACCCGGTAGTGCGCATCGAGGTTGTCCTTCTTCCGTTGTTGATCGAACCATTGTACGGGCAGGTTGGCGCGCCGTCTTTCGCACGGCGCTCGTACGTGGGGAACCCGCCCGCCACCTATCTGCTTGCCGGGACGCCGCTCTGCCGCATTGGCCAATGGCTGGCGAGGCCCGCCGGGCAATGCGAGCCTTGACGCCCGACTGTGACAACCAGTTTAACGCGACTCTCCACGTCGACGGCTGCATTTTTCGTGCCCCGTGACGGTGCAGCCCTTCTCTCCCCGGCTGTCACGGTGCTGACGCGCGCGTCGGTTATGGCGGGGCGATGAGAGAAACAGGTAGCGAAAAAAATAGCCCGTCCTTTGGGAGGACGGGCTGCTAAACGCCGTTGTTACTCGGGTCAGCCTGCCCTTGCAACTAATTGGGCGCTGACGTGTGCATCCTGATGCGTCAATTCCGGACTGTCGAGGTGGGAGTAACGCCGATCTATCAGATTAATGTCAAATCTTCCGCCGGCATTCGCCACTTCAACGACGGTCGACGACACGCGGCTCGCTGCCTGGTCGAACGCTCGCCTGCGTTCCGAGTCGCCGTGAAAATCGGTGCCGGATGCTTCGCGTGCCGTTATCAAAAGCGCTACACTGCGCCGGTAAAGGGCTGCAGACCTGTTCGAGCTCCTCCGAGCCGCAGCGGTCTGTGTGCGCGAATCACGCTAACTTTGCCAGCTGATGCAAAAGATCCTCGACCGTACGCAGGAATCACTGGCGCACGCATTCGCGTCGCTGGCCCATAGCGCGAAGCGCCAACAACGCTTGTACCTCGCCACGATTGCTTCGCTGATGCTGATCGTGGTGATCTTTGCGTTGCTGCTGGCCGTCCTTGCCGCGGACAAGCAACTCGAATACCGGCGAACGTTCGTGTCTCAGAGCGCTGCCGACCTCTCGCGGCTCCTGCATCGGCAGGAATCGTTCATGCGGCGTGCCGAATTCACGCTCGACTACTATCACGACACCGACAACGTGCTGCGCGTGCCGGCAAGCGTCGAGGACGCGGTGCGCGTGAGCGGCGTCGCACGCGGTACGGTGCCAAGGGTCAACGCGCAATTCGACCTGCTGGTCGGCGACGCCGCGCGCACGGCATGGGGGCTGCAATTCGGCGCGAACCTGTGGCGTATCTACGAAGCGGCACAGTCGACGCTGGTGACGCAGCAGGCGTTCGAGCTGCCGCAACGGGCGATCCTGCTCGGGCTGACTGAGGACTATGCCGCGATTCTGCCTTCGCTCGCTCAACCGCTTGCCAATGCGGGCGCCGATGGCGGCGCGACTGCTGCGCCGGCTTTGCAGCCGGCTATCGTGAGCACGTTGCGTGAGACCCTCGAGCAGGATCTGCAGGCGCAAACCGGCACGCGTATGCCCGGCAAGGGCGAGCGGATCTGGCTTGGCCCCTATCGCGATCCGTTGCAAGGCGTGCCGGTCATCTCCACAGTGAGCGCCTACTATGTCGGCGATACGCCGACCACACTGATCGCAATGAGCATTCCGCTTGACGGGCTATTGGCGCATGTCGCGCGGCCCGATCGCGAGGGGACGCAGTTGCTGATGACGGCGGATCGCCATGTGATCGTGTCGTCGCCGGCCGTCGACGCGCAGACTGCAGCCATGCTGCAAGACGCCGTCGCGCATATGCCGTCCGATGCGTACCGTTACACCCGTGATGGCGTGATTCTGAGCGAGCCGTTGATGCCCGGCTTTGGCTCGCTGGTCAGCTATCTGTCGTGGCGCGAGCTGATTGCCGCGCTCGGTTGGCAACTGGCCGCGCTGGCCGGCCTCGCGCTGCTGGTGCTGGCGGGGATTGCGCTGGCGGCGCGTTTCTGGGGGTTGCGCCTGATGCGCAGCACCTTCGCGGAAACGTCGCGCGCGCTGGAAAGCGAGACTATCAATCACGTTCTGGTTAGTGCAACGCCGGTTGGTTTGTGCATCGTCCGGCAGAGCGACTATTCGATTATCATCGCCAACGCATTGGCCGACGAGTTGTTGCATATCGAAGCCGGCCGCAGTCGCTTGCCGCCGCATATCGTCGACGAAATTCGTGCCCACGCGCCGGATGGTCCTTCGATCACTGCATTTGCGAGGATCGCGGCTTTTGTCGTGCCTGCGCAGCCGGTGCAGCCGGAAGCGCATCCGCAGTCACAGCCGCCATCACTGCCAGCGCCCGACGAAAGCGCCTCGCCGCAAGCGCAGTTTTTGCAGTTCACCTACGCGCCAGCACGTTACGCCGACGAGGACGTGCTGTTCTGCGCGATCCTCGATGTCACCGCGCAACATGCACTCGAACAGCAGTTGCGGCTCGCGCAGCAGACCGCCGAGATCACGATGCGGGCTCGCTCGAATTTCTTCGCGTCGATGAGCCATGAAATTCGTACGCCGCTGAACGCGCTGCTAGGCAACCTCGAATTGTTCGCCCGTACACCAGGGCTCGAAGCGCACGCGCAACGCCTCACGGCGTTGAATGTCGCGGCCGATGCGTTGCGCCACATCGTCAATGACATTCTCGATTTTTCGAAGATCGATGCCGGCGAGATGAAGCTCGTGAGCGAGTCGTTCCGTCCGCTCGACGATTTCGAGAATATCGCGCTCTCCTACGCACCCATGACGGCGGATCGCGCGATTCGCTTCTATGCGCATCTGTCGCCGACGCTCGATCAGGTGGTGCGTGGCGACCGCACGCGCATCGCGCAGATCGTCAACAACCTGCTGAGCAACGCGTTCAAATTCACCTCGTGCGGCAAGATCACGCTGAATGCCGAAGTGCAGGACGATCTGCAAGGACGTCCGATTCTGATCTGCCGGGTCTGCGATTCGGGGATCGGCATGGATCAGACGCTGGTCGCGCGTATCTTCAGTCCGTTTGTGCAGGGCGAGGCGAGCACGTCGAGCCGCTATGGCGGCACCGGCCTCGGTTTGTCGATCTGCGCGCGGCTGTGCGAGTTGATGGGCGGCGATATTTCGGTCGAGAGCGTGCTGGGTGTCGGCAGCGCGTTCAGCGTGTCGATCCCGCTCGCTCCGCCTCCGGATGAGTTGCGCGAGCCGGTTGTCGAGCCGGCTCGCCGCGGCAGTGTGCTGGTGGTGTCGCAGGAACGCGAGTCGGGGCAGATCATCGACAGCGGTTTGCATCTGGTGGGGTGGTCTGTTCATACCGTCGTATCGATGCGCAGCGCAGAAGCGTGGTTGCGCGTGAACCGGCCGGAGGCGATGGTGGTCACCGGCGAATACGATCTCGACGCGATTACAGCGTTGCGAGCGGTGCACCCGGTCGGGGTGGTGTGGATCACGCGCACCGGACCGCATCGTCCTGCTCCGTGTGGCGACGGCGTGCTCGAAGTGACGGAGTTCAGCCGCAAGGCGATTCTGGCCGCGGTCGATCTCGCGGCCGCGGGCGCCACCGGTGCCGCAGAGGGGCTGCCGCCAGCCTCTGCCGCATTGCCGCCTCCCGAAGCCAATCCGGCCTTGCAAGGCTTGACGGTGCTGGTCGCCGAAGACAATCCGCTGATCCAAACCTTGATCGTCGAGCAACTCGACGCACTGGGCTGCCTGCCGACGATTGCCGGCGACGGGCGGCAAGCGCTGGCGGCATTCGAACAAGGGCATTTCGAAGTGGTGCTGACCGATATCCATATGCCCGTCATGGATGGCTATGCGTTGCTGGCGGCATTGCGTAAAGCGCACACGGACTTACCGGTGCTGGCTTTTAGCGCAGTCACCGACAACCAGCAGCAGGAAGGCTGGCGCGAGCGAGGCTTTACCGGGTATGTCGCGAAACCGGCGTCGCTGGGCGAGTTGGAGGCGGCCCTGCTCGCGGTGACGTCCGCGGAGCCGGCATCGGCGACAGCAGCGACACGGGCCCCGGCTTTAACAACAGCCACGCAGACGGCTGCGGCGACCCCAGCGGCGACCCCAGCGGCACCCTTCGCAACCACCGACCCGGTGAACACGCTCAGCGCGGACGACAAGTCGCGTTACACGGCCATGCTCAAGGAGCATCTTCAAAACGACCTGCCGAAACTGCTGGCGATTGTCGAACAGGAAGACCGGGAAGCATTGGGCGGCTGGGCGCATAGCGCGGCCGGCGGGTTCCTGGTTGTGCAGGAGCAGCGATTCGCGCAGCAATGCCGCGAACTGCAACGGCTATGCGAGAACGGCGAACCTTGGACGACCGAGCTGGACGAACGCGCGATCTCGCTGCACGAGGCGATATGCGATCACTTCGGGCTGGACGAAGCGTCGACGCATTGATTGGCGTTTCTGCCGAAGGCGAAGCCATCGCCATCACCATCGGCGCTTCAGTCGTAACCGGTCAATCCGGGCGTTTTGCGATGAAGTCGATCTCGACCAGCGCGTCGCGTGCGAGCGCAGTGACGCCGATGCAGGTTCTCGCCGGCAGTTTGTCGGCGGGAAAGTAGGCTCGGTAGGTCTCGTTCATCACTGCATAGTCGCGCTTGAACTCGGTCAGGAAAATGCGCACGGCGACCACGTGTTGCAGCGTCAGACCGACGCCTTGCAGCACGAGTATGAGGTTGTCCATCACGCGTTGAGTCTGCGCGACGACGCCGTCCGGCAGCGGCGCGCTGTCGTCGGTGGGCGAGGTCGGCATCTGACCGGTCAGGAAGACCCAGCCGTCGGTTTCGGTGGCGTGAGAGAAAGGTCCGACGGGCGTCGGGGCGGACGGGATCATCCAGAAGGCGGGGCTTGAGCTCATGAGGGCAGTTGCTTGGCGGACGTCGAGTGGCAAAGGCCTAAACTAACTGACCAAAATTTGGGGCGTGAAGCGTCGTCGACTAGGGTGACGCGGCCGCACCGTCGGCGTGTGATGAAGGCACAAGGGCGGTTTGTTTCACGTTAACGATCGGCGTGACGAATTGCTGGAAATGCGGCAGCCAGATGGGTATGGAGGCGTCCACCGCGAACATGCCGTGGCCGTCCCGGCCGAACGGCGGTTCGACAATCAGTTCACCATGCCCACCGGCCGACTCGAACGCACTGAACCAGGTTTTGACGACCTCCGGTGCGAAGTACTGATCGTTTTCGACGTAATGCCATAGCACGGGGACTTGCGTGGTCGAGCCGAAATGCGCCATTGTCTTCGCCATCTGTTCCGGGGCGCAGGGCTGCCCCGGATGCCGGCTTGGGTCCCCACCGCGGCCACCGGAGAAGTTGACCACTGCGATGAGCCCTTTGGGGGCATAGCTCGCCGCAGCTAATGATGCGAAGCCGCCAGCGGATTGACCAACGAGTATCACTTTGTTGCGATCGATTTGCGGTAGCGTGTCCGCAAATTCGATGGTGGCGAGCAGGTCTTGAGCGGCCTCCCGGCCGGCGCTTTCGAAGTCTGGGTTCTTGCATGAACCGGTGTCCTCGGCGAACGAGCCGCCGGTCGCGCCGTAGCCGCGCCGAATCGGCACGATCACCGCAAAGCCAAGGTGGACAAACTCGCGAATCTGCTCGAGCTTACGGTAACGGCCGACCTTGAAGCGGTCGCGAGCATTCGGCGGATTGCCGTGGCTCAGGACGATCAGTGGAAACGGGCCGGTACCGTCGGGCATATAGGTTGTCGCGACGATGTCCCGCGTATGTTCGCCGAAGACGCCGTGCTCGGTCATCGGAACCTGAACGACGGTCTCGTGCATATCGGCAGCAATGGGATCCAGTTCGGACGGCCAGGCGGGCGTGGCGGAGCCGGCGAATGCGATGGCAGTGAACAGACTTTGCGCGAGTGCGCGGACGGCGGCGGCTTTCGTTTTGTTGGACATTCGGATGCCCCGATTATGGGTCGCTATTTCTTGCGATTTATTTCACGCGTCCAAATCAAAACATTGAAATACTGCGAGGTCAAGCGTAGCGGATGTTCCGGACGCGCTGCCGTTTCAGCGCGTCCGGTTTGGAATCAGTTTCCCTTGTAAGGCGAAATTAAACCAACCCAGTCATGTAATACACCGCGATCACAAAGAAAACCGCCAGCGTCTTGATCACCGTCACCGCGAAGATATCGCGGTACGACTGACGGTGTGTCAAACCCGTCACCGCCAGCAGCGTGATCACCGCGCCGTTATGCGGCAGCGTGTCCATACCGCCGCTCGCCATCGCGACGACCCGGTGCAGCACTTCCATCGGAATATGCGCCGCTTCCGCGCCCTTGATGAACGTGTCGGACATGGCGGCGAGCGCGATGCTCATGCCACCCGATGCCGAACCCGTGATACCCGCCAGCGAGCTCACCGAAACTGCGGCATTGACGAGCGGGTTCGGAATGCTTTTCAGCGCATCGCTGACCACCAGGAAGCCCGGCAAAGCCGCGATCACGCCACCGAAACCATACTCCGACGCCGTATTCAACGAAGCCAGCAGTGCGCCTGCCACTGCAGCCTTGGTGCCGACCGCGAAGCGTTCGCGCACGCGGCCGAATGCCGTCACCACGACCATCACGATACCCAGCAGCAGTGCGCCTTCCACGGCCCAGATCGCGACGACGCTCTTGATCGTCGTCGTGACCGGCGCATGGATGCCCGGCAGGATGTCCGGTGCGATGGTGTACGTCGCGCCGTACCAGTTCGGAATCCAGCGAGTCAGCAGGAAGTTCGCCACGCCGACCAGCACCAGCGGTGCAACCGCCAGCAGCGGATGCGGCAGTTGCTTCGATTCGACGCGTTCCGGTTCGTTGACGAGTTCCGTGCCGTAGCCTTCGCCGGTTGCCATTGCCGCGCGGCGGCGCCATTCCAGATAGGTGAGGCCAACCACGATGATGAACAGCGAGCCGATCACGCCAAGCGTGGGCGCGGCCCAGGACGTCGTCTTGAAGAAGGTGGTCGGGATGATGTTCTGGATCTGCGGCGTGCCCGGCAGCGAATCCATGGTGAACGAGAATGCGCCGAGCGCGATCGCACCAGGCATCAGGCGTTTCGGAATATTGCTCTGGCGGTACAGCTCGGCGGCGAACGGATACACCGCGAACACCACCACGAAGAGCGAGACGCCGCCGTAGGTGAGCAGCGCGCACACCGCGACGATCACTGCATTCGCACGCGAGCGGCCGATATAGCGGATGGCCGCGGCCACGATCGACTCAGAAAAGCCGGACAGTTCGATGACTTTGCCGAACACCGCGCCCAGCAGAAACACGGGGAAGTAAAGCTTCACGAAGCCGACCATCTTCTCCATGAAGATGCCGGAGAACACCGGCGCGACGGCGCCCGGATCGGTCAGCAGCACCGCGCCGAGGGCGGCGATCGGCGCGAACAGAATGACGCTGTAGCCGCGATACGCGGCAAACATCAGAAACGCCAGTGCGGCGAGGACGATAACAAAGGACATTGAGTCTCCAAAGCTTGGTTGTTCTACGTGTACGCCGTCCCGATGAGTGCGACGGCCCGGCGCCCGCAAATGCAGATTCCATGCCACGCACGCCGCAACGGCCTGTCCGTTGATTTCACAGGCCGAAGTTCGAAACGCGATGCGGCCGATTGTACCCAAACGTCTCCAAATCGGGACGCAGATCGGCTGAAGATAGGCCGAACCGAGGTTAAACCCTTATGGAGCAGGCTTGCTGGCGATCTCGCCGATGAGATAAGCTTGTCCACGAAATGAGATATGCATAAATAGAACGATAGCCGGAGACAGCGACACCATGATGAACGACTGGGCGGGCCTTCCTGCTACTTACGGCGACGTACTTCGCCGGGCGATGGATTCGCTCTTCCGCACATTCGAAAACTTCAGCGAAGGCACTTTCATCGTCGACGCCGAGGCGCGCGTCGTCTGGATCAACAAGCGCTACGCGGCGCGCTTTGGGTTTTCGGACCCGGAGCAGGCGATTGGCCGGGATTGCGAGGAGGTGATTCCCAACAGCCTGATGCGCGAGGTCGTGAAAACCGGCAAACCGATTCTGCTCGACATCCTCGAAACGGGTCGCGAGCCGCTTGTCGTGACGCGGCTGCCGTTGAAAGACGATGCGGGTGAAACGGTCGGGGCGGTGGGTTTCGCGTTGTTCGACGAGCTGAAGGCGCTCACGCCGCTTTTTTCCCATTACTCGCGCGTGCAGGAAGAGTTGATCGCGACGCGTCAGTCGCTCGCGCAGGCAAGACGGGCGAAGTACACGTTCGGCAGTTTTGTCGGCACGAGCGCGGCCAGTCTCGAAGTGAAGCGCCAGGCGCGCCGCGCCGCGCAACTCGAGTCGCCGGTGCTGTTGCTCGGCGAAACCGGCACGGGCAAGGAACTGTTGGCGCATGCCATTCACGGCGGATCGGCGCGGGCAAATTGGCCGCTCGTGACCGTCAACGTGGCGGCAATTCCGGACACCTTGCTCGAAGTCGAATTCTTCGGCGCCGCGCCCGGCGCCTATACCGGCGCCGACCGGAAAGGACGGGTCGGCAAGTTCGAACTTGCGAACGGCGGCACGCTGTTTCTCGACGAAATCGGCGATATGCCGCTGCCTTTGCAGGGCAAGCTGTTGCGCGTGCTGCAGGACAAGGAGTTCGAGCCGCTTGGCTCGAACCGGATCGTGCGCGCGGACGTGCGGATCATCGCCGCTACTTCGGCCGATTTGCCGGCGCTGGTCGCGGCGGGACGTTTCCGCGCGGACCTGTTCTATCGGCTGAACGTGTTGACGATTCAGGCGCCGGCGCTGCGCGAGCGTTCGTCCGATATCGAAGCGCTTGCCTACGCCATGCTCGAGGACCTGTCGGCACAAGCGCGCGGCGCCAGTCACTTCGAATTGCAGGACGATGCCTTGCGGCTGCTGTGTTCGTATGAGTGGCCCGGCAATGTGCGCGAACTGCGCAACACGCTGGAGCGGGCGGTGGTGCTCTCGGACAGCGAGCGCATCGATGCACGTGCGCTGGCCCCTTTCATCGGTTCGGCGCAAAGCGGACATCGCCTGCTTGTATCCACGGACTCTGAAGCGCACGCTTCAGACCTCGCCTCGGAGGCGCCCGAAGCGACGTCGTGGAGCGATGCCATGGCCGGGTTCGAAAAGCGTTTCCTGGGCGACGCCTTACGCGCCAACGGCGGTCGCGTGATCGAGACGGCCATGCAGATCGGCATGGGCCGCGCGACGCTCTACAAGAAGATCGCGGCATACGGCATCGAGGTGTGACGAAGTCCCGCGAGATCGCGTGACGCAGTGCAATTGCCGCGTGGCACAATCGCGTGATCGAAAAACAAGACGTGATCGGGGTTTCAAATGAAACGCAGTCTTTCCTCTTTCGCGCGGAGTGCCTGTGCCGCGCTGGCGCTTCCCGCAATCGCCATGCTGAGCAGTTGCAGCAGTAGCGCGCCGCTGTTTCTGTCGGATGGCCGACCAACTACGCTGGTCCAGTGTTCGGTCGGATCCGACTCCTGCTCGCAGCAGGCAAACGCCGCGTGCGGCGGCGCCTTCGACGTCGTGCGCCAGTCCAGCGACAACGGCACCCTCAGTCTGATTTACGCCTGCCGGGCGAAATGACGCCACGCCGGCCAATGGCTGGTGTGATGCGTGTGATTGACACTTTCCTTCCTTGATCCCGCCGCTCGGCCATGACGGCGGGCTGTCTCCCTCTCTTCGCAGTTTCCGCTTAACCGGGCCAAACCGGCCATACGGCGAGCGGTGTCATGCAAAAAGCATATGGTCGTCATAAATATCTGGCTCTAATGTGCGTTCGCCGAAATGGTTATGATGCGCGATGAATATTGATCGAACTGCTTCGAGATTATTACTTTAATTGTTTGCTCTGACGAAAAAGGCTCGGTTTTCGCTGTCAGGCCAAGTCGGTGCGCCACCTAACGGAACGCGAAGTTTCGCCGCAGTATCCTCATCTGGCCGGCTCACAATCAAAACAATGTGCAGGTTTTGCCGGTTCTGCGGCGGCCCGAATTATCACCTTCAGAACGATTTTCCGCTTCAACGAAACTTCTGAAGTAATCGGGGCACGCTTTATGCTTTTAAACTGGCTCAATGAGTAATTCCGGGGAAAGCAATGAATCACCTCCAACTCGAAAAAGATATCGAACACCTTGAAAATGTAATCACGCATATTTCCGCTGCAGACCGCATCCCGCTGTCATATTGGCGCAACCGTATTAACTCGGTGTCTGGAGCGGCACTGGTGCCGTCGCAGGCCAGTCGCGTCAAACGGCTCAATGCGGCCCTCGCCGCATTGGAGGATCGGCAGAAAGCGTAACTGTCCGTGGGTGGAGGGTGACGTGTACCGTCTGATCGGGTAACGTTTCCGGCAGAAATTAGGGAACGTAACACCTAAGAATTCAGGAGGCGCATGCAACCAGCAGGACTTTCAGCCACCCGGCTGACGGCGCTCACGAACGCCATGCAGGGCTATGTGGAACGCGGCGAAGTGGCGGGGGTCGTTTCGCTGGTCTGGCGGCGCGGAGAAATCGGCTACTTCGAGCCGCTCGGCCTGCGCGACGAAGCGGCGCAATTGCCCATGGAGCGCGACACACTGTTTCGCATCGCGTCGATGACCAAACCGGTGACGAGCGCGGCGATCCTGATACTGATCGAAGAGGATCGGCTCGCGCTCGACACACCAATCTCGTCGTGGCTGCCGGAGCTGGCGGTGCCGTCCGTGCTGCGCGACCCCACCGGCCCGCTCGACGAAACCGACCCGGTCAGAGCGCCGCTTACCGTGCTCGATCTGCTCACCCATCGCGCCGGCTTTGCTTATCACTTCACCGCCACCGGACCGTTGGCCGACGCTTACGCGGCCGCCTTCAACGGCATTGAAGCCCGCGGGGATGCCAGCGCGTGGCTGGGGCGCATAGCCAGCTTGCCGTTGATGTTTCAGCCCGGCGCGCGCTGGCACTACGGCATCGCGACCGACGTCCTCGGCGTGCTGATCGAGCGCGTGAGCGGCATGCGGCTCGGTGACTTCTTCCGGACGCGGATTTTCGAACCGCTCGGCATGCGCGATACGGCGTTCTGGGTGCCCGACGCGCAGCTCGCGCGTTTGGCAACGGCGTATGGCGTCGAGGCGGGCACGCGGCGGCGCGTGGTCGAAGATCATCCGTCGGCGAGCCGCTGGGCGAATCCCGACCGCTTCCAGAGCGGCGGCGGCGGCCTTGTCTCGACCGCGCAGGACTATCTGCAGTTCGCGCAACTGTTGCTAGGGCGTGGACGCGTCGGCTCGACACGTCTGCTGTCGCATCGCTCGGTCGATTTGATGCGCTCGAATTTTCTGACCCGCGACCAGCGGCGCGTGCCGGCGTTCGGTCATCTGCTGTGGGCAGGCCAGGGCTTCGGCCTCGGCTTGTCCGTCGTCGACGATCCGGCGCAGCGGTTGCCGCTCGGCTATCGCTCAATGGGTTCGTTCGGCTGGCCGGGTGCGTATGGCACGAGCTGGTTCGCCGATCCGGTGGAGGACCTGATCGGGCTGATGCTGATTCAGCGGCGTGCTGTCGAACCTTTCCCAATGTCGGTTGATTTCGAGCGCCGCGTGTACGATGCAATTGACGATTGAGTGCGTGGCCTGCAGCAGTTGAGTGGGCGGTCTTGAACGGCGGACAGTTCACGGGCGCACTCTGAGCGGACCGCCCTGCGCGAGCCGCTCTATCCGGCACTTTATTCGTCTGATAGTGTCCGCAAGTGTGCGCACCGCAGTTAGTCAAATCGATCGGAGTACCCGCCATGGCCTCATATAAACAGTTAACTGCTCAGCTCGAGAAGCTTCATAAGGAAGTCGCGGTGGCGCGCGAAAAGGAAATCGCACAGGCGATTGCCGAGATCAAGCAGAAGGTCGCCGAGTACGATCTGACCGCGGAAGAGCTGGGTTTTACGAGCAAGCGTGCTGCAGTACGCAAAGCGCCTTCGGTAGCCAAGTACCGCAACCCGAAAACCGGCGAGACGTGGAGCGGCCGTGGCCGCTCGCCTGGCTGGCTCGCCGGCAAGAATCGCGAGCGCTTTCTGATCGAAGGCTAAAGTACGTTTTGGCCATGGCGCTTGCGCTCGCAATGCGCCGAATTACTCTGAAGTGAAGTTGCGTCGGGTTTTTCTCGCACCGCTGAGAGGGTCCCGAAAACGCTCACCTTTCGCGTGAGCTTGCAACGCGCGCCGTGGGTTTAGCGAGGCGCCTTGCGCCAGGGTTCGTTGTTTCGGTGAGCCTGGTTTTGTCGGATGACGCACCTTGCGGTGTGGTCATCCCGGCTGTCCCTCGTGGTGTCGCAGCCTCCCTCGAAACCCGCGCCAGCCTTTGCTGGCGGGCGTTCCCTGGCTATGCGAAGAATCGCGTAGTCCGTCGTTCAATTCTCACACGGTCTTTTCCGCGTGCTTCGCCTCGCTGCTGAACCTCGCGCCGCGGGTGCGTGTGCGGCCTTCTGTGCGTTCACCTTTCGCCTAGATTCGAGGCTCGCCATCGCGAGTCCCGAAAAGTCTCACCTTTGCGCTCGTCCGTGTGCGCGAGTCAACGCGCCATTCAATGTGCCGCCTGATGCGCCCGGGGCAAACCCGGAGATGAGTTCGCCTCATACCCCGCATCAAAACTCATCGATACATGGTCGCGAAGACCGCGCAGCACAATCGGTCATCCACTCACCCTCGACGGAAAGACCATGAGCGTATCGACGGACAAACAACTCTTTATCGGCGAAGGATTCGAAGGTCCTGGCGTCAATCTCGCGCATATCAACGTATTGGTCGGCCCGCGCAACGGCCCCGCAGGGCAGGCCTTCGCTACGGCATTGGCGACGCCTTCAGCGGGGCACGCACCGTTTGTCGTGATCGCGCGGCCGGGTGTGCCGACCAAGCCGCTGACGCTCTATGTGAACAAGGCGCAGATCGGCAGCGACTTCCATGGCAACGCGACGTGGGGTGCTTCGCAAGCCGGCATCGCGAGAGCGGTGGCCGAATCGCTGGAGAACGGCACGTTGCCGCCCGAAGCGGAGAACGATTGGGTGGTGGTGTCGGCGAACTGGGTCAATCCGGCCACCAACGATCTCGACGCCGTCTTCGAGAACAACTACCGCGCGTGCAAGAACGCGATTCTCGCGGCGATGAAGGGCCTGCCGCATCGCGATGAAGTGTTTGCCGCCGCGCGCGACGTATCGAATCCGTTCTACACCCCCAAACAACGTTAATCACACGCAACGCGGTTCGCGTGCCGTGAGGGGCGTGCTGCTGCGTGCGCTACTGAATGTGATCAGGAAGGAGACAAGCACTATGGAATACATTCGGCTCGGCCACTCGGGCCTGAAGGTGTCGCGTCTGTGCCTCGGCACGATGAACATGGGCACGCCGCAATGGAAGCCGTGGATCTTCGACGAAGCGCAGAGCGAGCCAATCGTGCGTCACGCGCTGGAAGCCGGCGTCAATTTCATCGACCTCGCCGATTTCTATTCGACTGGTGTGGGCGAAGAAGTGGTGGGCCGCATTCTGAAGCGCATTGCGCGGCGTGAAGAGATTGTCGTGACGACCAAGGTCGGCTATGACATGGGCACGTATCAGAACGCCGGCGGCCATTCGCGCAAGCACATCATGGACGGTATCGACGCGTCGCTCACGCGCCTCGGTATGGATTACGTCGATATCTACATGCTGCATTTTTTCGACGTGAACACGCCGGTCGAGGAAACGATGGGTGCGTTGAACGATATCGTGTGTGCGGGCAAGGCTCGTTATATCGGCGTATCGACAATGTACACGTGGCAGTTCGCGAAGATCATGCAAGTGTGCGAGCGCAACGGCTGGCACAAACCTATCAACATGCAACTGCAGCTCAACCTGGCCTACCGCGAGGAAGAACGCGAAATGATTCCGTATTGCCAGGATCAGGGTGTCGGGGTGTCGGTGTTCAGTCCGCTGGCGCGTGGTCTGTTGACCTGCGATCCGAACTCAACGCGTAACCAGACCGATTTCTTCACTGCGCAAATGTACGGCGACACGGCATCTCGTGAGATTGCTGCTTCGGTGGCGCGCGTGGCGGCGCGGCGCGGCGTGTCCGCTGCGCAGATCGCGCAGGCCTGGGTGCTGAATCATGGTGGTGTGGCGAGCATGCTGGTAGGGGCGGACACACCTGCGCAATTCGATAGCGCGTTGGCCGCTTTAGGCACGAAGCTCTCCGCCGACGAACTATTCGAACTCGAACGCAATTACACCCCGTGCGATCTGATCAACGACTACACCGCAGGCAAACGCATCGCTCGTGAAGCGCGGCTTGCGCAAGGTACGTTCGTCGAGAACCTGGAGAAGGCAGCATGAACGAGTTTCTCCGAACCGGACACTACATCGGTGGTGAATGGTACGAAAGCGCAAGCACATATCCCGTTCTGAATCCTGCGACGGGCGAGGTAATCGCTCAAGTCGCCAGGGGCGGCGCGGCGGAAACGACGCAGGCCGTTGCCGAGGCTGAACGCGCTTTTCCAGTGTGGCGCGCGTTGACCGCAAAAGAACGTGGCGCGCGTGTCAGACGCTGGGGCGAGTTGATGCTCGAGAACCGCGACGCGCTCGCCGAATTGCTGACGCGCGAGCAAGGCAAACCGCTTGCCGAAGCGCGCGGCGAAGTCGGCTATGCGGCGAGCTTCTTCGAATGGTTCGCCGAGGAAGCCAAGCGCAGTTATGGCGACGTGATCCCGAGCCCGAATCCGAACGCGAAGATCATCGTGACGCGCGAACCGGTCGGCGTGGTCGCGGCCATCACGCCATGGAACTTCCCGCTCGCGATGATTACGCGCAAGGCCGGGCCGGCGCTCGCGGCGGGCTGCACGATGGTGCTGAAGCCTTCCGAAGAAACGCCGTTATCCGCTTTGGCGCTGGCGGTACTGGCGGAGAAGGCCGGCATTCCACCAGGCGTGTTCAACATCGTCTCCGGCGACGCAGTCGCGATCGGCGGCGTGCTGACTGAATCCGGGGTGGTGCGCAAGCTCTCGTTCACCGGCTCGACGCGCGTCGGCAAACTGCTCGCGAAGCAGTCGGCGGATACGCTGAAGAAGCTGTCTTTGGAGCTTGGTGGCAACGCGCCGTTCATCGTGTTCGACGATGCGGATATCGACGCGGCGGTGCAAGGCGCGATGGCCTCGAAATTCCGCAATACCGGACAGACTTGCGTGTGCGTGAATCGCTTCTACGTTCAAGACGGCATCTACGATGCATTCACGCAGGCGCTGACACAAGCCGTGCGGAAGATGCGAATCGGCAACGCGCTTCAAGGCGAGGTTGAGCAAGGTCCGCTGATCAACCAGACGGCGCTGAAGAAGGTGGAGGCGCATGTTGCCGACGCGTTGCAGAAAGGAGCGAAGGTTTTAACGGGCGGCAAACCACACGCGCTCGGCGGCACATTCTATGAGCCGACCGTGCTGATCGATGCATCGAAGTCTATGCTGATCGCCGCGGAAGAAACCTTCGGTCCGGTGGCAGCGTGCTTTCGCTTCGACACTGAAGACGAAGCTATCGCGGCGGCCAACGACACCCCGTTCGGTCTCTCTGCCTATTTCTATACGCGTGACCTTGCGCGTGCATGGCGCGTCGCGGAGGCGCTGGAGAGCGGCATGGTCGGCATCAACGAAGGAATTCTGTCGACCGAAGTCGCGCCGTTCGGCGGTGTCAAGCAATCGGGCCTCGGCCGCGAAGGCTCGAAGTACGGCCTCGATGAATACACGGAACTGAAGTACATGATGATGGGCGGGCTCGGCCGCTGATCTACTTTCAAACGTTCTTCCCACGCGTTCGCCTGACGCATCGCACGCCGACGCACGCGGCGAATAGCGAGGCGAACGAGGATAAACCGCGAAGCGAATAACGAGCCCAACTGCGTGGCTTGGCGCGACACCGGCATCACGCCGGCACCGCGCCATCCGCGCACGTACAAACAAGGAGACAGCGTGAGCACTCAGGATAGCCAGGCGGCCACTCTCGGCCTCGCCCCCACTTTGCCGTCCGCCGCCGCAGCGGCCGTGCGCGGCCCCGTTCCTCTGGACGACGTTCCGTTGAACGCGTTCCACGTCAAAATCGCCGGGTTGACGTTCGGCGCGCACTTTACTGAAGGGTTTGCACTCGGCACGATCGGCTATGCGCTGGCGTCGCTGAATCGTCAGATGCCGCTCGACGCGTTCTGGATGGGCATGATCGGCAGTTCCGCGCTGATGGGCATCTTTGTCGGCAGCCTCGTGTTTGGCTGGCTGTCGGATCGTCTGGGGCGGCAGAAGATCTTTTTGATGAGTTTTCTGATCATCACCGTAGCAGCGTTCGCGCAGTTCTATGTGAGTTCGCCGTTCGAGTTGTGTTTGCTGCGGGTGTTGATCGGCTTTGGCATGGGCGGTGACTTTGCGGTCGGGCACGCGATTCTCGCGGAGTTTTCGCCACGTAAACATCGCGGCACTTTGCTTGGATCGTTCAGCGTGGTGTGGACGATCGGCTATGTGGTCGCCAACGTGCTCGGCATGCAGTATGCCGACGCGTCGCCGGATGCGTGGCGGTGGCTGCTTGCGTCGGCCGGTATTCCCGCGCTGATCGTACTGATTTTGCGTATGGGCACGCCCGAATCGCCGCGTTGGCTGCACGGCAAGGGACGTGTTGCCGAAGCCAAGGCGATCGTGCTCAAGCACTTCGGCCCCAACGTAACGCTCGACGGCGGCGACGATGAACACGCACATACACACGGCGGCTTCATGCGCCTGTTCCAGAAGGACCTGATCCGCAGAACGATCTTCAATTGCGCGTTCTTTGTATGCCTCGTGATTCCGTACTTCGCGATTTACACGTTTCTGCCCACCATTCTTAAAGCGATCCATTTGAACGACGGGTCGGGCGCGGATTTTCTGTTGAACGGCTTCCTCGTGCTTGGTGCGCTGATTGGTATCTGGCTCACCATTAAGTTATCGCGCCGTGCGTTTCTGATCGGCTCGTTCGCGGTGACGTGCATGTCGCTGATTGCGTTGAGCGTGCTGCCGGAGTCTGCAACGCTCGCGATGATCGTCGCATTCGCGATCTTCACGCTGACGATGTCCGCTTTCTCAAACCTTGTTGGCGTGTTTCCTCCAGAGTGTTTTCCGACCGAAGTGCGTGCATGCGGTGTCGGGTTGGCGATTGCGTGCAGCCGACTTGGTTCGGCCGTCGGGACGTTTTTGTTGCCGCTTGGCATCCTCCACCTGGGTTTTCAATCGACGATGATGGTGCTGGCTGTTGTTCTGCTGATCGGCATGGTGGTGTCGATTGCATGGGCACCTGAGACGAAGCATCTGACGTTGAACGAAGCCAGCGGCGCGTAGTCCGCGGTTAGTGCTGTTTAGAAACCCCGCCGCATCGGCAACGATGCGGCGGGGTTTTTATTTGCTGCGCGAGAGTCGAGTAGAGGGTCTCCAGGCAATTTTCGGAAAAATCTTAATTGCCGGTCTGAGAAAAAGGCACCGCTACCCAATGATTTCTTACGGGCCGTAAGAATGGTCCCGTCAATTTGAGAATCGTCCTAGGTACTTCGATAGTGCCGAATCTTAATATTGTTTTGCGCCTGAACGACAGGCCAATGGTTCGAAACACATACCGCCATTTTTCTGGCTTAGAACATTGGAGCGCCCAGGGGCAAATGGCGGGTCGTACTGAATACGAATTCGCCATAGTTACTTATCACGAACCTTTTCAATTCATTGGAGCAACAATTATGAAGTCTTTCCTCCCCGCATTGGCAGCCGTCAGCGTGCTGGGCTTTGCGTCGCTCAATGCCTCGGCCGCAGACGGCAGCTTCGTCATCAATGGCACTGTGACCGCATCGACCTGCTCGATCAACGGTACGGCCAATGGCACCGCGTACAGCAAGAACATCACGTTGCCTACGGTGGCCGCGACGGCACTGTCGTCCGCTGGTGCGACTGCTGGTCCCTCGCAGGCGAGCGACATCCAGATCAACCTGACGGGTTGCTCGGCGCAGACGACCAAGGCCGTCGCCACCTGGGAAAACGGTGCAGCGGTTGACCAGGCGACCGGCAACCTGGTGAATCAGGCTTCGACGGGCGCGGCAGGTAACGTGGAAGTTCAACTGCTGAACGCTGCGATGCAGCCGATCGACATCCGCAGCAACACCAACAACACGCTGGCCAACAACGGCGTGACGGTAACCGGTGGTAACACCACGGCGCCGCTGCAGTACTACGCCCAGTACATCGCAAACGGCGGTGCTGCATCGGCTGGCGCGGTGAAGGCGACGGCTGCGTTCACGATGTCGTACCAGTAAGCGACAGTCGAGGGCGTCCGCTCTGGCAGGCGCTCTTCTCGTGGCTGATCTGTCGTGCATGCATGGCACTTTGGCCGCGACATTTATTTCATTCGAGAATCAACATGAAAGCTTTTCTTCCAACCGTGACGATCGCCGGCCTGCTGGGCCTGGCGTCGATCGCGGCTCATGCCTCGGACGGCTCGGTTTCGGTCAACGGCACGGTGGCAACCAATACATGCTCGATCAACGGTACGGCCGCCGGCACGACCTTCACCAAGACCGTCACGTTGCCGACGGTTCCGGCGACCGCTTTCCCGAAGAGGGGTGCAACCGCAGGTATATCGGCCCTGACGGACCTGCAGCTTGTCCTAACCAACTGCGCGGGCCCGGCAACCAAGGTGGTCGCTTCCTTCATTGACGACGAGTCGCTCGATAATGGTGTGCTGGTTAATCAGGCCACTACCGGGGCTGCTCAAGGCGTGCAAGTCGTGTTGTTAAACCGAAACATGATTGGACTTAATGCCTCCAACAATATCAATAACGATGTTGCCAACAATGGCGCGACGATCACCAACGGCAACGCGACTTTGCAGTACTACGCGCAGTACGTCGCCACTAGCGCTGTCCAACCCGGTGCGGTGCTCGCTAAGGTGACTTATCAACTGGTTTATCAATAACCGGTCAGTTCAAGGCGTTCGCTCCAGCGAACGCCTTTCTTCCGGTATGAATTTAAACACGTTTATTTGAGGTGATCGCCATGAAACGATTCGGAAAACTAACCATTGGTCTTGGATTTGCATGTGCACTGCTGGCGGCCAATGTCAATGCCAGCGTAACGATAGTCGGTACGCGGGTGGTATATCCGGCGGATCAGCGCGAAGTCACGGTCAAGCTGGATAACGACAGTCATGAGCCTTCGCTAGTACAGACCTGGATTGACGATGGCCATCAGGATGCGAAGCCGGGTGAGATCAAGGTACCGTTTGTGATTACGCCGCCGATCTTCCGGATGGACCCGCAGAAGTCGCAGACGCTACGCGTGATCTACACCGCTGACGCGTCGCTGCCGACCGACCGCGAATCGGTGTACTGGCTCAACGTGCTAGACATCCCGCCGAAGGCGAAGGAAGGCGGCGACACAACGATTCTGCAGTTTGCATACCGCACGCGCGTCAAGCTGTTTATGCGGCCGGCCAACCTGCCGGGCAAGCCCGAAGAAGCGCCCACACAGTTGAGCTGGAAGACCGTACCCGCGGCGAACGGCAAGGGCCTGGCGTTGAGCGTGTCGAACCCGACACCGTACTACGTGTCGTTCAGCGCGATCGAGGTTGAAAGCGGCGGCAAGACTTATCAGAACGAAGCCGGTGGCATGGTGGCGCCCAAGGCAACCGAGGTGCTGCCCGTGACGCAGATGAATGCGGTGCAGGCCGGCGCGAAGGTTCACTACACGGCGATCAGCGATTACGGCGCTGCCTTGAAGGGTGACGCACCGCTAGGCCAATAGGCAGATACGCTTCCCGAAGGCCAGCGCCAACGATCAATATCGTGTCACTTCGCTGGGCTTGTGAGCTTCATGCAATCACCCTGGCGGATGGACGAATCTAGGCAATTCTCGGAAGAGTCCTAATTGCCGGTCTGAAGAATTAACACCGCTGTCCGATTAATTCTTATTGACTGTAGTGGTAGTCCTGCACATTTAAGAATCGTCCCAGGTACTTCGATAGCGCGCAATCTTAATATTGTTTTGTACCTGAACGATAAGCCAACGGTTCGAAACACATATCGCCATTCTTCTGGCCAACTGGTTTATCAATAGCCGGTATCACGAAGTTCCCCAATTACCAGCACCCGACGTGCGCTGCACAGGCAGCACGCGCGGGACAACTCATGCCTGTCGCACCACTTGGACCAGCCGGATCATGAAGCGCGAATCACGTCACCCATCACTTGCTAGCACTGGCGGTTCATCAGGGTCGTTCAATCTGAAGCCCGTTGCCGCTGCCTTGTTGCCGATTCTCGCCTCATTGGGTTTGGTCCAGCCGGTGAATGTTTATGCCGCGTCCGCCATTCCGGACGTTGTCGCCAGTGCAGATACGGGTGTGGAATTCGAGTCGAGCTTTCTGCGCACCGAGCCGCATCAAACCGTCGATATGTCGCGTTTCTCGCATGGCAACGAAGTGTCGCCGGGCACGTATCCGGTTGATCTCTTGGTCAATGGCATTCGCGTGGCTCGCCAAGACGTTCTCTTCGTCGCAACGCGTGAGGGCGGCAGCGCGCGGCCGTGTTTCAGCCGTGTGTTGCTGGAAACACTGGGTGTCGATTTTGCCAAAGTGAGTATGGATACCGGCACGAAGTTGTCCGGGCATGAGCATGATGACGCGGCGAATGCTAATGCCGACGCTTGCCTCGACCTGGCTACGACAGTGCCGGACGCGACGGTCGATTTCGACTTCTCCGAGCAGAAGCTCTCGCTGACCATTCCGCAGAAATACATGCGCAATTCCGCGCGCGGCTACGTGCCACCCGATATGTGGCAAAACGGCGTGAACGCGGGTTTCGTGAGCTATAACGCGAACACCTATCACACCGCTGGTTCGGGCAATCAGTCGACGCAGAGCTACCTCGGGTTGAACGCCGGCGTGAACATCGGCGCATGGCATTTCCGCAATCAATCGTCGATCACGCAGGCGACCGGTCAACGCACGCAATTTGACAACATCGCCACGTATGTGCAGCACGACCTGACGGCGCTGAAGTCGCAGGTGACGTTGGGCGACGCCTACACGACAGGCGACGTGTTTGACAGCGTGCAGTTCCGCGGCGCGCAGATCGCCACCGACGACCGCATGCTGCCGGAGTCGCTACGCGGCTACGCACCGGTGGTGCGAGGCACGGCGGAGTCGAACGCACGCGTGACGGTTCGTCAGAACGGTCAGGTGATCTACGAAACGAGCGTCTCGCCTGGACCGTTCGAAATCACCGACCTGTATGCGACGGGCTACGGTGGCAACCTCGACGTGACCGTCACGGAAGCCGATGGCCGCACGAAGAGCTTTACCGTGCCGTACGCTTCGGTGGCGCAGTCGCTGCGCCCTGGCACCACGCGGTTCTCGGTGACTGCCGGGCAATTGCGCAACAGCTCGCTCGAGACGCAACCGAATTTTGCCCAGTTCACGTTGCAACGCGGTCTAACGAACCTGGTGACGGCCTACGGTGGCGCGATTGCGTCGAACGGCTATGTGGCCGCCAACATGGGTGCGGCGCTCAACACCAAGTTCGGCGCGTTTTCGGCGGACGTGACAGGGGCACAGACACAGGTGCCGAACGAGAGCACGATGCGTGGAACCAGCTTGTGTATTGGCTACAGCAAGTTCATCGATTCGACCAGTACGAGCTTCGCGGTCTCCGCGTACCGTTATTCGACGGCGGGCTATCTGAGTCTGGCCGATGCTGCGTCGGTGCGTGACCAGGCAATGCACGGTGGCGATACCAACTCGGTCTATCGCACGCGCAACCGTCTGCAACTCACGGTCAACCAGAATTTCAAGAACTACGGCTCCGTGTTCCTGAGTGCCTCATCGCAGCAGTACTGGAATCACGACGGCAGCGATACGTTTTACCAAGCGGGCTATGCGAACAGTTTCAAGTACGGGACTTACAGCATTACGGCAGGCCGTACACGCAACTCGGACGGCTCGATGTCGAACCAGTTCATGCTCAGTACGACGATTCCGCTTGGCCACAACGCGCACGCCCCGATGCTATCGACGAACCTGTCGAGTTCGGGTGGCAGCAGCAACCTGCAAGCGAACGTGAGTGGCGCGCTGGGCGACAACAACCAGTACTCGTATAACGCATACGGGTCGTATGGCAGCGGCAACGGCAGCAGTTCCGGGAATGCGGGGGTGAGCGGTAACTATCGTGCGCCGTACGCGCAGATGTCGGCGTCCGCCAGCGGCGGCTCGGGTTCGAGCCAGGTGTCTGCCGGTATCAGCGGGACGGTTGTCGTGCATCCGGGCGGCGTGACGTTCTCGCAGGCCGTTGGCGATACGTTCGGGATCGTCGAAGCGCCGGGCGCAGCAGGCGCGAATGTGATCAGCTCGCCCGGCGTCAAGGTCGATCACCGCGGCTATGCCGTGGTGCCGTATCTGACGCCGTACAGCATGAACACCGTCGACATCGACCCGAAGGGCTCATCGACCGACGTCGAATTCCAGTCGACCTCCGAGCAGGCTGTCCCGCGTCTGGGTTCGGTGGTGATGCTGAAGTACAAGACGACGAGCGGTCGGGCTGCGTTGATTCATGCGCCGCAACTGGGCGACAAGGCGTTGCCGTTCGGTCTGGATGTGGTTGACGGCTCGGGTCGTACGGTGGGTGTCGTGGCGCAGGACAGCCGGATTTTTGCGCGCGGTCTTGACGACAAGGGCTCACTGTTCGTGAAGTGGGGCTCGGCGGCGGCGGAACAGTGCCGGATTGATTATGTGTTACCGAAGCGGACGGGTCAGGCAGGGGCGGCGTATCAATCGTTTGAGGGGCATTGCGTGGGTGGCCTTGAAGCCGTGCAGGCGAATGGCATTTCCATGGACAACGGGATTGGTGAATCCAAAAGGTGAATGCGATGTTTAAGTCGAAATTTGTAAAGCGTTGGTTCTTGCACGCTATTGTTCTCGTTACGCTTGCGCTCGGCTGGACTGCCAGTGCGCGTGCAGATTGCCCGACGGCGAATTTGCCAATGACGTTCACTTACGGCACCCTGGCCGTGTCCAATTCGTTAGCAGTTGGAGAAACGATTCCCGGTACGGTCAAGACATTTTCGCTCTCGGGAAAGTGCTCCAGTTCTAGTACCTTCAACACGCCTGTTGTCGCTTGCGCAAACGGTTCTTCATTGGTCGCAGGCATGAATGGTGTGTTCACAACGTCGCTGGCCGGCGTAGGCATACGGATGCGCAACAGCAGCGGATCGCCATTGAATGCCTCGGGTAAATGTTCCACGGATGCATCGCTCGGCAATACGGGTGCCGATGGAAGTTTCAATGTTTCGGGTACCGTCGAACTGGTCAAGACAGGTGCGACCACAACCGGAACGATCACCGGCGCGTCGTGGGCCACCGGCGTTCTGAATACAGGTATCACGCTTAACGGCAGCAGTAATGCGATATCCATCGCAAGCGGTACGGCGATCAGGCCTGTTAGCTGCTCCGTCACAGCGGCGACCGCGAATCAGATAATTTCCCTGGATCCAGTAAAGGCTACGGCGCTCCCCAGCGCCGGTGCAACTTGGGGAGCGAAGCCGTTCTCGATTGACCTTAATTGCGAGTCGGGCGTCAAAGTTGCGGTGACCTTTACCTCGGCATCGGGCAGTTCCGGAATTCCGTCGGTGATCGCATCGAGCGGTACGGCGACAGGTGTTGGTGTGCAACTGCTCGACGCATCGCAAACGCCGATCACCCTTGACACTGCTCTTCAGTTGACCTCCGGTACGACGGGCAACGCGTCGTTCCAGTTCTACGGCCAGTACTACCGGCTGGGTGCGGCGCAAGTACAGCCTGGTACGGTCAGCGCCACCACGATATTTACCATGAGCTATCAATAATCGCTCAACGCTGATGTGTCGGCTCTGTCGCCTTGTCTGCTGCGCCGTAGTTTCACTCGTCTTGCACGAGAGACTGCGGTGTCGCTTTTTCGTGTGTGGATCAGCCTCGCACAAGAATCTGCCGCTCCGGCATATCTGACCCCCAATCCCCATTTCCATACGTCAGCCCCCATGACGTGTATCATTCGTTCCCTGCGCTGTTCTGTGCCGGCAATTCCCGTATTTCCAAACGCTCGTTCGTAACCTGGTTGCGACGCGGCGGAGTTGCCATTGTGACGCGGGTCGCTGATCCAACTCTCGCAGCTCGACGCCGCCGCGCCAGACGTGGCAGACCCGAGGCCACAAGCTTCCGGACACCGCCCGAACCCCTATCCGTGACCGCCAGACCCGATGTCAGTCTCCGAACTCAAACGCCGCCGCACGTTCGCGGTCATTTCCCACCCGGACGCGGGCAAAACCACGCTTACTGAAAAGCTGCTGCTGTTCTCGGGCGCGATTCAGATCGCCGGTACCGTGAAGGGCCGCAAGAGCAATCGCTACGCGACCTCGGACTGGATGGAGATCGAAAAGCAGCGCGGCATTTCCGTCGCCAGTTCGGTCATGCAGTTCGAGTACGGTGACGCCGTCATCAACCTGCTCGACACCCCGGGCCACGAAGACTTCTCCGAAGACACCTACCGTGTGCTGACGGCGGTCGACGCCGCCGTGATGGTGATCGACGGCGCGAACGGTGTGGAAGCCCAAACGCTGAAGCTGCTCGAAGTCTGCCGCAGCCGCAAGACGCCGATCGTCACCTTCATCAACAAGCTCGACCGCGAAGTGCGCGAGCCGCTCGAACTGCTCGACGAAATCGAGCAGCATCTGGGTGTTGCCGCCGTGCCGTTCACCTGGCCGATCGGCATGGGCAAGGAATTCCAGGGCGTTTACGACATTCAGCGCGACCAAGTGCGTCTGTTCCGCGCCGGGCAGGATAAGGCGGGCGGCGACGTCGAAACGCTGCAAGCGCTCGGCGACGAAGAAGGCGAACGCCGCTTCGGCCATAGCTGGGTCAAGGCGAAAGAAGAAATCGATCTGATCACCGGCGCCTCGCCGGATTTCGATCGCGAGCAGTTCCTCGCGGGTCAGCAATCGCCGGTGCTGTTCGGCTCGGCGATCAATAACTTCGGCGTGAAGGAAATTCTCGACGCGCTGGTCGACCTGGCGCCGCCGCCGTCGATGCGCATGACCGTGCAACGTCCGGTGATGCCGGACGAGCCAAAGTTCACCGGCGTCGTCTTCAAAGTGCAGGCGAACATGGATCTTGCGCACCGCGACCGCGTGGCGTTCATTCGCGTGTGTTCGGGGCATTTCGAACGCGGCATGGCCGTGAAGGTGACGCGCACGAACAAGACGTTCCGCGCGAATAACGTGGTGACGTTCCTGTCGCAGCGTCGTGAGACGGTCAGTGAGGCGTATCCGGGCGACATCATCGGTATCCCGAATCACGGCACGCTGAGCCTCGGCGATACGCTGACGGAAGGCGAGTTGTTGCAGTTCGTCGGCTTGCCGTTCTTCGCGCCGGAAATTTTCCAGACGGTCGAAGTGGTGGACCCCATGCGCGCCAAGCAGCTCGGCGAAGCGCTGAAGCAGCTCGGCGAGGAAGGCGCGATTCAGGTGTTCCGTCCGGAAGTCGGCGGTCTGATGATTCTCGGCGCGGTCGGTCAACTGCAGTTCGAAGTGGTGTCGCACCGCTTGTCGACGGAATACAAGGTCGACGTGCGGATGGCACCGGCGCGGTATCGCATGTCGCGTTGGGTGACCTGTGACGATGCGGCTGAATTGCGCCGTTTCACCGATTCGTACGCGGCGCGGATCGCGCTCGATGCATCGGATGCTCCGACGTATCTGGCGTCGCACGTATCGGAGATCGAAGTCGCGCAGAAGGCCTGGCCGAAGATTGTCTTCAATGAGCTGCGCGAGCATTCAGGCGCGCCGTTCAAGAAGGCGATGTAACGTCATCTTGCCGCGAGCGCTCGATGCTTGCATCGTTAGACGAATAAAAAAGCCGCGTCAAAAAACGCGGCTTTTTTTCGCCCCTGCTTTGCTGCTCGCAGCACCACCTCACTCCATCTTCAAAACCTCTTCCCGCATCCACCCGGCAAACGCTTGCACATGTTCAAGCGACGCATGGTGTTGCGCCACGTCGAGCCAGTAGCCATACGGCCCGGCTACTTCAACATCGGAAAACCGCGCGAGACTCCCGTCCGCCAGTTCCTCGACAATCATGTTCCGATCGACCACCGCCAGCCCCGCACCTTTACGCGCCGCGCGGATCGCCTGCTCCAGCGTAGAAAACTCGATGCCGTTTTCCGCGTAGCGTGCGGGCAGGCCCGCCTTCGCCAGCCAGTTCGGCCATAGGTCCAGGCGGGCGTCGTTATGCAGCACGTGCAGCGCGGGCAAATGTTCGAGCAGCATGTCGAGTGATTCGCTGAGCAGACCCGGTGCGCCGACTAGTACGTGACGCTCCGTCATCAGCAATTCGGAATGTGCACCCGCCAGTGCGTTTCGACCGAAGCGGATGACGCAGTGACAGTCTTCCGTGGGCGACGTGCGAACGGACAGTTCGACATCGGGCAATTCGTCTCCCAGCGAACCGAGCCGCGGCGAGAACCATTGCGTCGCAAAGGTGGGCGGCACGGCGACGACGAGACGCCGCCGCCCTTTGGCCGCAGTGATCTGGCGAAAGCCGCGCTCGATGGTGTCGAAAGCCTCGGAGAGGCAAGGCAGGAACTGCAGCCCAGCCGGTGTCAATCGGATACCCTTGTGATCCCGCTCAAACAGTTTCGCGCCGAGCGATTCCTCGAGCAGCTTGATCTGCCGGCTCACCGCGCCTTGGGTAACGCATAGCGCAGTGGCCGCACGGTTAAAGCTCATGTGCCGGGCTGTTTCTTCAAAGAAGCGCAACGCGATCAGTGATGGCAAGCGCCGCATAAATCACCTTCTGTCTCTTTGTTCGTTCGGAGCAGGCGTGACTGTTGTCGCGCGCCTGCTCGCGGAATCCATATTCGTGCCGCGCGTTGTCTCCGACGCGCCATGCCGCCATCAATCAACCCGCATGTTTCAGAGGCAACCGGGCTGGTCGGGCATCCCTAGGATTGTCGCATTCAGGCTTGATATTTTGCCTGATCGCGCTAAAAAAATTCTGGCCTGCGTTGGCGCGGATCAAGCGGAATTTCGTCCACGTCACGCCGCGTTTTCAGAACCGCGGCCGCGCAAGCCCTCGACTTCGCCTATCCTGACGAAGACGCGCGCCACCTGGCCGCCGTGCCTACTTCACACTCCGCTGGAGCGCCCGTGACCGTTCGCAACCTAGACGCCCTGTTCCGCCCCAAATCCGTCGCCGTGATCGGCGCTTCCGAGCGGCCGGGCAGCACCGGCGCAATGGTGTGGGCGCGTGTGCTGGAAGGCGGCTTCGAGGGCCCCATCTGGCCGGTCAATCCGAAATACGAGACGCTCGGCGGACGCAAGGTCATCGGCGATGTCGGCGATTTGCCGCAAGCGCCTACCGTCGCGCTGATCTGCACGCCGCCCGACACGTGGCCCGGCATCATCCACAAGCTCGGCGGATTGGGTACACGCGCGGCGATCATCGTCGGCGAGGTGCGGTGCGATGAGGACCGCTTGCAGCTCCGGCATGCGCTCTCGGCGGCGCGGCCGCATTTGCTGCGCATCGTCGGGCCGGGCAGTCTCGGGGTGGTGTCGCCGGCGCTGTATGCGCACTTCGGTGCGCCGTCGTGCACGGTGAAGGCGGGTGGCGTGGCGTGGGTATCGCAGTCGAATGCCCTGACGAATGCCGTGCTCGGCTGGGCGCATGCGCGCGGCCTTGGTTTTTCGCATGCGGTGGCGCTGGGTGGCGAAGCCGACGTGGATGCCGGCGACGTGCTCGACTATCTGGCAAGCGACCCGGGCACGCGCGCGATTCTTCTGGAGTTGGATACGGTGCGCGCGGCGCGCAAGTTCATGTCGGCTGCGCGCGCCGCAGCGCGCAACAAACCGGTACTGGCACTACGCTCAGGCCGCGCCGATCCGGCCGACGCGCTGTACACCGCTGCATTCCGCCGTGCGGGCATGGTGCGCGTCGATTCGCTCGACGATCTGCTCGATGAAATCGAAACGCTCGGCGTGGGCCGGGTGGCGGCAGGCGCGACGGCGACGCTGATCACCAGCGACAGTGGCCTCGCCACGCTCGCCTGCGACGCCTTCGCCGCCGCCGGCGACACGCTCGCGCCGTGGCCCGCCGAAGCGGATGCGGCGCTAAGCGAAGCGCTGCCGCACGCAGTGGCCGGCAACCCGCTACGACTCGGCGACGATGCCCGCCCCGAGCATTTCGGCACCGCGCTCAAGCTGCTCGCCGAGCATCGCAGCACGGGCACGGCCTTCGTGGTCCACGCGTCGACGCATGGCGCGCCGGTCGGTGAGGTTGCGCAGGCATTGATCGCGAATCAGCGCTTCGCGTATCGCGGGCTACTCGCGTGCTTTTTCGGCGGAGTTGATGCGGCTACACGCGACGCGCTCCACGCGCAAGGCATTCCGGTCCATACGACGCCGCAGCGGCTCGCGCGTGCCTTTGCGCGTCTGGTCGACTACCGGATGGGCCGCGAACTGCTGATGCAGACGCCGGAAGGTCTGCCGGCGCAGATACCCGAAGCAATCGACGCCGCTCAGGCGCAAGCTCGCGCCGCACTCGCCGCAGGTGAGCACCAACTAACCGGGGCGGCGGCAGCACAGTTTCTTGAGCGTTTTGGGCTGAGCGTTGAATCGCAAGGGGGCGACCCGGCGACGAATGGAGCATCTGCGCAAGGCGCAACGCAAGAATCGACGCAAGCGCTAACCCGACAAGCCGCGCAGCAACTAGCCGCCGCGCCGGCACAAGCAGATTGCGAGGAACTGGTCGCCGCGCAGTTGCGCAAGCCGGTTGTCGCCCTCGCCGTCGAACTTCACGACGACGACAACTTCGGCCCCGTCTTCCGTTTCACCGCGCCGTCGACGGATGGCGTGTCCGAGCCGCTGCGCGTCTACGGCTTGCCGCCACTTAATCCGATGCTCGCGCGCGACATGGTCACGCACTCGCGCTACGCGCGCCTGATCGATCCCGAGCCGGCATTAACCGCATTGACGGCGCTTTCGCAGGCGGTCTGCGACGTCAAGGAGATCGTCGGCCTCGCGCTGACGCTGTGCGTATTCAAGGACCACGTGGTGGTAGTCGAGCCGACTCTCAGCCTCGCGTCGAAACGCAGCCGGCTCGCGATCGTGCCGTACCCGCGCCGTTTCGAAGAGACGCTCGACTGGCAGGGCCTGCGCGTGACAATCCGGCCGATCCGACCGGAAGACGAAGCCGCACATCACGATTTCGTCGAAGCGATGACGCCGGAAGATTTACGTTTGCGGTTTTTCGGCGCGGTCGGCAGCTTCGATCATTCACAGCTCGCGCGCATGACGCAGATCGACTACGACCGCGAAATGGCACTCATCGCGACGGTCACCAGCGAAGACGGTTTCACGCGCACGCTTGGCGTGGTGCGCGCCGTAGCCGATCCCGACAACGAGACAGCCGAGTTCGCCGCCGCGGTGCGCTCCGACCAGAAAGGCCGGCGCCTTGGACAGTTGCTGATGGATCGGATCATCAAGTACGCGCGGGCGCGCGGCATCCACTGGCTGGTCGGCGAGGCGTTGCGGGAGAACGCGCCAATGATCGCGCTAGCCAGGTCCTGCGGCTTCACCATCACGCCGACGGAAGATCCCGGCGTGGTCGGCTTCAGGATGGCGCTGGACGAACCGGCGCAAGGCTAAGTTGGCGGGACGGTGCTTTGTCGAAGCTCACAGACACAAGACCGCCCGCGATGACTATGACGCCAGGCCGCGACGATTCGCGACCCAGGCGTTGTGACTTCAGCCTTTAAGCCGGCAGCTTCGCCGCCGCTTCGTCGACTTGCGTGCGGGTCACGGACAACTCTTCCAGCAACGCTTCAGCGTACACAGCGCCGGTCTCGCGTTCCAGACGCGCGATGGTCGCGGCGCAACGGTTTGCGTCCTTCAGCGTCGCGATAAACGACTTCACCGATTCACCCGCCTTGAAGGCGTCGAACAGCGGCACGCGGATGTCGTCCGGCAGCGGACGCGCCGTCCATTGATACGGCTTGCCGTTAAACGTGAACTGCGGCGGCAGTACGCGCTCTTTCTTCGCAGCCGGAATCAAACCGAAGGTGCGCGCGGCGTCGCCGATCTGCTCGGCCGAAAACAGCTCGTCCGGGCTGATATCGAATTGCTGAATGAAGGTCTCGATGCTGTGCATCGCTGCTGCGCGGTCGTCACGGCGCTTTTGCGCATGAGCGACGATGTCTCGCAGTTCGTCGGCTTCTTCAGGCGTGATCGTGAAGCTCGACTGCTTCTGCTGGAGTTCGGAAAAACGCTGGAATTCGGAATCGGTCAGAAGTTTCGCCATTGCTTGATCGTTGAGCGCGCATGAGGAGACCTCTGCGGCGTGATTTTTGAGAGGGTCGCCATTCTAAACCATGTGCGTTAAACGGCCTCTTCCCGAAACATTGAGAGCGCCTGCACCGTCTCGCGCAGCAGTGCTGTTGCCGCCTCCAGCGTCGGCGCAACGTATTCGTCGATGCGCCGCAAGTACGGACAGGTGAGCACCGCGATCGCCTGGCCTGACGGCCCCTGGATCGGGAACGTGAGGTCCGTGACACCGAACGTCTGCTGGCTGTCCTTCTGCGAAAAACCCGCCGCGCGAATCCGCTCGCATGCCTGTTCCAGGGCTTCGCGATCGATCGTGACTTCGCCTTTCACCTTGGTGTGTTCGGCCAGCATCTGGTCGCGCTGCTCGACGCTTTGAAAAGCGAGCATCACGCGCCCCGAACCCGTATCGATCAGGCCGACCCGCGAGCCGAGCCGTACCGACATGCCCCACGTGCCCGGTCCGTCCACCTGGGCGATCACCAGCAGATTGCCGCGGTCGTACACCACGAGGTGACACGATTGCTCGGCCGCATCGGCAAAGCGCTGCATCAGCGGCAACGCTTCGGAGATCAGGCGGTTCATCGGCGGATGACGATGCGCGAGCGCATACAGCTTCAGACTCAGCGAATAACGGTCGCCCGCCGCCGAGCGCACCACGTACTGCCGTGCGACCAGTCGCTCCAGCATCCGGTACATCTCGCTCGCGTTGCGTCCCAGCAGCTTGGTGATTTCGGCGCGCGTCAGTCCTTCTTTCTGCTCGGCGAGCAGTTCCAGGATGTCGAGGCCCTTGTCCAACGCGGGGGCGCGGTAACGGTCGGCGTCGTCTTTGTCGTCTGCGTCCATGGTGAGCGAGGTTCCGTGTGTTGTTCTCATTATCTGGCGCGTGAGTGTAAGTGCGTGGGGAATCTCGTGCGAGGCGACATGCGCCAGGGGAAACACCGACGCATGGTGCAGTGCACATCGCTTGACTTCGAAAAGTCCGTATATGAATAATACGTTCATTGGTGAATGAACGCACACCAATACTTCATAAGAAAGCGCAGGACCAGGTGCCCACCACTCGCATGGCGGGTTCACGCAGTTCCCACAACGCATGCATTAGCAGGAGACAACCATGTCGTTCGCGAAAGGGCCGCACGCGGCTCGCCGTTTGTTCCAGAGTTCGTTGTTCGCCGTTGCGGCGGCAGCTTGCGTCGCCAGCCTCGCCGTCAGCGGTGCGGCACACGCCGCTGACGCCGGCAAGGTCGGCCTCGGTCTGCCGCTTCTCACGTCGCCGTTCTGGCAGTCGTACAACAACTATTTGCCCAAATACGCGAAGGACATGGGCATCGATATCCTCGCGCCGGTCAATTCGAACGGCGATCCGGCCCAGCAGATCACCGACATGAACAACCTGCTGAACCTCGGTGCGAAAGGCATCGTGGTCGGCCCGCTGGATTCGGCGGCGATCAGTCGCGCGCTCGATGCGGCATCGGCGAAAAACGTGCCGGTGGTCGCCGTAGACGTTGCGCCGACGCAAGGCAAGGTGGCGATGGTGGTGCGCGCCGACAACCACGCTTACGGCGAGAAAGCGTGCAAGTACATCGGCGAGCACGTGAAGTCGGGCAAGGTTGTGCAGATCATGGGCGACCTGGCGTCGGTGAACGGACGCGATCGGTCCGAAGCATTCCGCTCGTGTCTGAAGGGCTTCCCGGGTTTGTCGCTGCTGGAAATTCCGGCAAGTTGGAAGGGTGACGTCGCGGCTACCGCGCTCGACAGTCTGCTCACCGCGAATCCTGACGTGAAGGCAATCTACATGCAGGCCGGCGGCGTTTATCTGTCGCCCACGCTGCAAACGTTGCGCCGCAAGCAGATGCTGTTTCCGGCCGGCGATGCGAAGCACGTCGTGATTGTCAGTAACGATGGCATTCCGCAGGAGTTCGAGGCCATCCGTCGCGGTGATATTGACGCGACCATTTCGCAGCCGGCCGATTCCTATGCGAAATATGGTCTCTTCTACATCAAGGCGGCGTTGGCCGGACAGACCTTCAAGCCGGGCCCGACGGATCACGGCAGCAACATCGTCCAGTTGGCGCCGGGCATTCTCGAAGATCAATTGCCCGCACCGCTCGTCACGAAGGCGAATGTCGACGACAAAGCCTTGTGGGGCAATACCGTTAAATGAGCGAGCCGACGCCCTCCGTGCCGGTCGTCGAAGCGTTTGAGGTTACCAAACGCTTCGGCTCCACGGCCGCGCTGAAAGACGTGAGCATCCGCGTGATGCCTGGCGAGTCGCATGCGCTCGTTGGGCGTAACGGTGCGGGCAAATCGACGCTGGTGTCGATCCTCACCGGCTTGCGCAAGCCCGATGCCGGCGAGGTACGTTTTGGCGGCGCGGCCGCGCCGTCGATCGCGGATCGCGATGCGTGGCGCGAGCGTGTGGCCTGCGTTTATCAGCATTCCACAATCATTCGCGACCTGAGCGTCGCGGAGAATCTGTTCATTAACCGGCAGCCGTCACGCGGGGGCGTGATCGATTGGCGCGCCATGCGCCGCGATGCGCGTGAGTTGCTCGATCATTGGAAGATCGACGTACGCGAAGATGCGCGCGCCGGCGATCTGAGCGTGGAAGCACGGCAACTCGTGGAGATTGCGCGGGCGCTGTCGTACGGCGCGCGCTTCATCATTCTCGACGAACCGACCGCGCAGCTCGACGGCGACGAAATCAAGCGCCTGTTCCGCCGCATCAGCGAGTTACAGCGCGAAGGCGTGACGTTCCTCTTTATTTCTCATCATCTGCAAGAGGTCTATGAAATCTGCCAGGCGGTGACGGTGCTGCGCGACGCGCGACATATCGTCAGCGCGCCGGTTTCCGCGTTGCCGCGCGAGCAATTGATCGAAGCGATGACCGGCGAGCGCGGCGGCCTGACCGTCGCTGACGCGGCGGCGCGCGATGCGTTGCCGGCGGACACCGCCATTGCGCTGGAAGTCAAAGATCTGGTGGGTTCCGATTACGAAGGTGTGTCGTTCACGGTGAAGCGCGGCGAAGTGGTCGGGCTGACCGGCGCAACGAGCAGCGGCCGCACCAGCGTGGCCGAAGCGATTGCCGGTTTGCGCGCGGCCAGGCGCGGCTCGATCAGCGTGGATGGCACGACGCTGCCACCCGGTGATGTACCCGCTGCGCTGGCTCACGGCATCGGCTGCGTGCCGAAGGATCGCCATCACGAAGGCCTGGTGCTGACGCAATCGGTTGCCGAAAACGCCTCGATGACGATCGCGCACTTGCTCGGCAAATTCGGCATCGCGCCGCCGGCGAAAAAGAACGCCTTCGGCCGGAAGATGATCGACGCGCTCGGCATCGTCGCGCAAGGCCCCGAGCATGTCGTGTCAGGGCTCTCGGGCGGCAACCAGCAGAAGGTCGTCATGGCGCGCGCACTCGCCACCGATCCCAACGTACTTGTATTGATCGACCCTACGGCAGGCGTCGATGTGAAATCGAAAGAAGCGTTGCTGTCAGTCGTCGATCGCGTACGAGAGGAGGGCAAGGCCGTGCTGGTCGTGTCCGGCGAACTCGACGATCTGCGTACCTGTGACCGTGTGCTGGTCATGTTCCGTGGCCGTGTCGCGGCCGAATTTCCCGCGGGTTGGCAAGACCACGACCTGATCGCATCCGTTGAAGGAGTCAGTCTTCATGAAGAATAGTGTGCCCAGCCCTGCATTCGGCACCGCGCAAGCTCAAGCACAGCCGCAGCCGATCGCGGCGGCCTCAAGCGGAAAACGTGCTCGCAGCGAACTCGCCCGGCTGCGCGAGCTGGCCTTGCTGCCCGCGCTTGCGTTGCTGCTCGTGATCGGCGCGTTCGTCAGCCCGAGCTTTCTGACGAAGGCAAATCTGATCAGCGTGCTGGGGGCGTCCGCGGCATTGGCATTGGTTGTGCTCGCCGAATCGCTGATCGTGTTGACCGGCAAGTTCGATCTGTCGCTCGAATCGACGGTGGGCATTGCGCCGGCTATCGGCGCGATGCTGGTGATGCCGGCGGCGTCCGCGGGCTTCGGGTTGCAATGGCCGGCGGCGGCGGGTTTGCTGGCTATCCTCGTGGTTGGCGCGGTGATTGGCTTCGTCAACGGTTTCCTGGTGGTGCGTTTGCGATTGAACGCCTTCATCGTTACGCTGGCGATGCTGATCGTGCTGCGCGGCATGCTGGTCGGTGCGACCAAAGGCGGCACGCTGTTCGATATGCCGCCGTCGTTCTTCTCGCTCGCCACCACGATCGTGCTCGGTTTGCCGTTGTCGGTATGGCTTGCGGCGGCAGCGTTTGCCATCGCTGCGTTCGTGCTGCGCTATCACCGCCTGGGTCGCGCGTTGTACGCGATCGGCGGTAATCCGGAAGCGGCGCGCGCGGCGGGGATTCGCGTGGAGCGCATTACGTGGGGTGTATTCGTGCTCGGCAGTATGCTGGCTTCGGTGGGCGGTCTGATCGTGACTGGCTATGTCGGCGCGATCAACGCGAACCAAGGGAACGGCATGATTTTCACGGTGTTCGCTGCGGCAGTGATTGGCGGCATTTCGCTCGACGGCGGCAAGGGTTCGATGCTCGGTGCGCTCACCGGCGTGTTGCTGCTCGGCGTCGTGCAGAACCTGCTGACGCTGGCTCAGGTGCCGTCGTTCTGGATTCAGGCGATCTACGGCGCGATCATCCTCGGCTCGCTGATGGTGGCACGGCTCGCCAGCGGCGAAGGCCAGAACTAATGCACACGCATCACGGAGAACGCACTTGACCAGCCGCTCAACGCAAACGCCCCAAACATTGCAAACCGATCCACGCCTGATCCTGCTCAGTCCCGCGGATAACTGCCTGATCGCGGCGGCGCGTCTCGACGCAGGCACGCAAGTCGAGATCGAAGGCGAGCGCGTGACGCTCACCAAAACCATCGACCTCGGCCACAAGGTCGCGCGCCATGAACTCGCGAAAGACGACAAGGTGCTGCGTTACGGCGCAGTGATCGGTCACGTGACCGAAGCAGTGGCGCGCGGCGCGCATCTGCATACGCACAACCTCGAAAGCGATTACCTGCCCACGTATACGCACGACGCGGGCCACGAGTTCGTCCATCACTGAATTGAGCACATTGACGTGGCCTTGCGCCGCGCTGGAATGATCATGACTGACACTTCCGTAGCATCCGCCGCCGCGCAGCATCAGCCCTTGTTGCAGGGCTATCCGCGCAAGGATGGCCGCAAGGGCATCCGCAATGTGGTTGCGGTGGCGTATCTGGTCGAGTGCGCGCATCACGTTGCGCGCGAGATCGTCACGCAGTTCCGCGAACCGCTCGACGCGTTCGACGATCCTTCAGCCGAACGCGAGCCACCGGTGCATCTGATCGGCTTTCCCGGTTGTTATCCGAATGGGTACGCCGAAAAGATGCTCGAGCGCCTCACCACGCATCCCAACGTAGGCGCGGTGCTGTTCGTGTCGCTCGGGTGCGAGAGCATGAACAAGCATTACCTTGTGGACGTGGTGCGCGCGAGCGGCCGTCCTGTCGAAGTCCTGACGATCCAGGAAAAAGGCGGCACACGCAGCACGATTCAATACGGCGTCGACTGGATTCGCGACGCACGCAAGCAACTTGCCGCGCAGCAGAAAGTGCCGATGGCGCTGAGCGAACTGGTGATCGGCACGATTTGCGGCGGCTCGGACGGAACCAGCGGCATCACCGCAAACCCGGCCGTGGGCCGTGCGTTCGATCACTTGATCGACGCGGGCGCGACCTGCATCTTCGAAGAAACCGGCGAGCTGGTGGGCTGCGAGTTTCATATGAAAACGCGTGCCGCGAGGCCGGAACTCGGGGATGAAATTGTCGCGTGCGTGGCGAAGGCGGCGCGCTACTACTCGATCCTCGGGCATGGCAGTTTTGCGGTCGGCAATGCGGACGGTGGCCTCACCACGCAGGAAGAGAAATCGTTAGGCGCGTATGCGAAAAGCGGCGCGTCGCCGATTGTCGGCATTATCAAACCCGGCGACGTTCCGCCGACCGGCGGCCTCTATCTTCTCGACGTCGTGCCTGACGGCGAGCCGCGTTTCGGCTTTCCGAACATCAGCGACAACGCGGAAATCGGCGAGCTGATCGCATGCGGCGCGCATGTGATTCTGTTCACGACCGGACGCGGATCGGTGGTCGGCTCGGCGATTTCACCGGTCATCAAGGTGTGCGCGAATCCCGCAACCTACCGCAATCTCGCCGGCGATATGGACGTCGATGCAGGGCGCATTCTCGAAGGGCGCGGCACGCTCGACGAAGTTGGCCGCGAGGTGTTCGAGCAAACGGTGGCGGTGTCGCTCGGTGCGGCGTCGAAATCGGAAATGCTCGGTCACCAGGAATTCATCCTGACGTACAAGACTTTTGAACCGGTGGGCCCGGCTTGTTTGCCGTCGAGCGCTGCACCGCCGCATCGGGTTGTTGCGATCGAGCCGCACTGAGCGGTCTTAGCGACCTCAGCGATCAGTACGACCGCGAGCGCGAGCCGCAATCGATTCTGCAACCTTCGGTGCAGCCATTAGCGTGCCAAGGCCGTCGCTAGCAGCGCGGCAGCGGGCAAACATCGCCGGCACGTGCTAAAACACTAACAAATGGGAGACGTGGTCCATGACGGCAAAGATCGGTTCGAGGATCGAACAGCGGCGCAACATCGGCCGTCGTGCATTGCAGGTATCCGGATTGGGGCTCGGTACGGCGCCGTTGGGCGGCCTGTACCGCGATCTGTCCGAAGAAGAAGCGCACGCGACCATTGCCGCTGCGTGGGACGTCGGCGTGCGCTTTTTCGACACCGCGCCGCACTACGGGCACACGAAAGCCGAGCACCGTCTGGGCGACGCGTTGCGCGGCTACCCGCGTAGTGAATACGTGCTGTCCACCAAAGTTGGGCGCCGCTTCGTACCGCGCACCACGCCCTACGACGGCAGCGAAGGCTGGCAAGATCCGCTGCCGTTCCAGGCGATCTTCGACTACACGCACGACGGCATTCTGCGTTCGTTCGAAGACAGCCAGCAGCGTCTCGGCATGGTCGATATCGACATTCTGCTGGTGCACGATATCGGCGTTGTCACGCATGGCGACAAGAATCCCCATTACTGGCGGCAACTCACTGAAGGCGGCGGCTTTCGTGCGCTCGATGATTTGCGCTCCTCAGGCGCGGTCAAGGCTGTCGGGCTCGGTGTTAATGAAGGCGCGGCAATACTCGACGTGATGGCCGAATTCGATATCGATTGCGCGTTGCTCGCGGGCCGTTATACGCTGCTCGAACAGACCACGCTCAATGATCTGCTCCCAGCATGTGAACAACGCGGCGTCAGCATTCTGTTAGGCGGCGCGTTCAACTCAGGCATTCTGGCGCGCGGTGTCTCAGGTGATCTGAAATTCAATTACGGCGACGCGCCGAGCGAAATCATCGAACGCGTCGCGCGGCTGGAAGCGGTGTGCCGGGTGCATGGCGTACCGCTTGCCGCCGCAGCTTTGCAGTTTCCGTATGCGCATCCGGCGGTCGCAACCGTGTTGACCGGCGCGCGCAGTGCCGATGAATTGCGCGAGAACGCCGCGTCGTTCGAGCAGCCGATCCCCGCGGAACTGTGGTCCGCGTTGCGTGACAAGGGCTTGCTCGACAGCCGCGCGCCCGCGCCGGAGGATTGATTTGACGATACGCATCGACGCCCACCAGCACTACTGGGACCCCGCTCGTGGCGACTACGAGTGGCTCACGCCGGAACTGAAAATCCTCTACCGGCTGTTCGGTCCCGACGATCTCAAGCCACTGCGAGAAGCAGCGGGCGTCGAACGGACGGTGGTGGTCCAGGCAGCGCCGACCATCGATGAAACGCGCTACTTGCTGGACATCGCGCGGCATGAGCCATCGATTGCCGGTGTGGTCGGCTGGGTGCCGTTGCTGTTGCCCACGGCGCCGGCTGTGATTGGAGCGCTGGCGCATGAGCCGAAGTTCAAAGGCGTGCGGCCGATGCTGCAGGATCTGCCCGACGATACGTGGATTGCGAATCCCGATCTCGCACCCGCAATCGAAGCGTTGATCGAGCACGACCTCGCGTTCGACGCATTGATTTACGCGCGACACGTGGAGCCTTTCGAAACGTTCGCGGAGCGCTTCCCTACGCTGCGCATCGTTGTCGATCACGGTGCGAAGCCGCCAATCCGTTACGGCCGCGCGGGTTGGCAATCATGGGCCGAGGCAATCACGCGGCTCGCTAAGTTGCCGCAAGTGCATTGCAAGCTGTCGGGGCTCATCACCGAAGCGTCGCCCGGCTGGAGCGAAGAAACGCTTCATCCGTACGTCGAGCATCTGCTGAAGTCATTCGGTCCCGCGCGTTTGATGTGGGGCAGCGACTGGCCGGTGCTCGATCTGAACGGCGACTATCAGGTCTGGCACTCGGTGGCGAACACCTTGCTCGCGTCCTTGAGCGACGCCGAGCGAGAGGCGGTTTTCGGCGGCAACGCCGCTGCGTTTTATCGACTTTGATGTGACGAAGACGAGTTACGAAGACAAGAGAAAGCCCATTCAACTGGAGTCGTAGATGACACAAAGACTGGCCGGCAAGACGGCCCTGATCACCGCTGCAGGACAAGGTATCGGTCTCGCCACCGCGGAAATGTTCGCGCGCGAAGGCGCGCGCGTGATCGCCACCGATATCCGCATCGACGGACTCGCCGGCAAGCCGGTCGAAGCGCGCAAGCTCGACGTGCGCGACAACGCGGCGATCAAGGCGCTGGCCGTCGAGCTCGGCGCGATCGACGTGCTGTTCAACTGCGCGGGCTTCGTGCACGCCGGCTCGATTCTCGAATGCAGCGAAGAAGATTGGGACTTCGCCTTCGACCTGAACGCGAAGGCGATGTACCGCATGATCCGCGCGTTTTTGCCGGCGATGCTGGAGAAGGGCGGCGGCTCGATCATCAATATGTCGTCGGCGGCCTCGAGCGTGAAGGGCGTGCCGAACCGCTTTGCCTATAGCGCGTCGAAAGCCGCGGTGATCGGGCTGACCAAGTCCGTCGCTGCAGACTTCATCACACGTGGTGTACGCTGTAACGCGATCTGCCCGGGCACGGTGCATTCGCCGTCACTCGAACAGCGGATCGTTGAGCAGGCCAAGGCGCAGGGCGCGTCGCTCGACGCCGTGCAGGCGGCCTTTGTCGCGCGTCAGCCGATGGGCCGCATCGGCAAGCCGGAAGAGATCGCCGCATTGGCGCTGTATCTCGCGTCCGACGAATCGTCGTTCACCACCGGCCACGCGCATGTGATCGACGGCGGCTGGTCGAACTGACGCGGTCTGATCAACGCTGAAACACGAACCGAATACCACTGAACGGAAAGGGAAGTGCAACGATGAAACTGCTTCGTTATGGGCCGAAAGGCCAGGAAAAGCCGGGCCTGCTCGACGCGCAAGGCAAGATTCGCGATTTGTCGAAGGTGGTTGGCGATATCGACGGCGCCGCGCTGACTGACGAAGGCCTCGCCAAGCTGCGTGCACTCGATCCGGCTTCGCTGCCGTTGGTCGAAGGCAATCCGCGCATGGGTCCGTGCGTCGGCAAGATCGGCAAGTTCATCTGCATCGGGCTGAACTACGCGGACCACGCCGCCGAATCGAATCTGCCGGTGCCGGCGGAACCGGTGATTTTCAACAAGTGGACGAGCGCGATCAGCGGCCCGAACGACGACGTCGAAATTCCGCGCGGCTCGAAGAAGACCGACTGGGAAGTCGAACTCGGCGTGGTGATCGGCAAGCCCGCGAAATATATCGACGAAGCCAATGCGCTCGATTACGTTGCCGGCTACTGCGTGATCAACGACGTGTCGGAACGCGAGTGGCAGATCGAAAAGGGCGGCACGTGGGATAAGGGCAAGGGCTTCGATACCTTCGGCCCGATCGGCCCGTGGGTCGTGACGCGCGACGAAGTCGCCGATCCGCAGAACCTGAGCCTGTGGCTCGAAGTGGATGGCCACCGTTATCAGAACGGCAGCACGAAGACGATGGTGTTCGGCGTCGCGAAGCTGGTGTCGTATGTGTCGCAGTGCATGAGCCTGCAACCGGGCGATGTGATTTCGACCGGCACGCCGCCGGGCGTCGGCATGGGCGTGAAGCCGAATCCGGTGTATCTGAAGCCGGGCCAGACGATACGTCTCGGTATTGAAGGTCTCGGCGAACAGACGCAGAAGACTTACGCGGCGGAATAAGCGGTGCTGTAAGCCGCGCAGTAAGCGTTGGTCAGAATGAAGAACCGCGCCTGCTTCCCAGCAGGCGCGGTTTTTTTATGTACCCCGGTGCGAGCCGTATGACTCGCCCATCCCATCTCTAGTGCGCGGTTCCGATCAACCCGCCGGCTCGTGCTCGCCGTTCTCGCTGATGCGATTGATCGTCCCTTGCGCAACGGCGACGAGTTTCTCGCGCTGGCCGTCCATCACATACACGTTGCACTGGCAGGTTGCCTGATGCCGCCCTGCGTAGACGACCTTCGCGCGTGCGATTAGCGTGCCGTTCATCACCGGCCGAAGATAGTTGATCTTGTACTCGCCCGTCACGACCTTCGGCCCCAGCGACAGCGCGCCGGCGAACGTCAGCGCATTGTCGGCGAGATAGCTGATGACACCGCCATGCACAAAGCCATGTTGTTGCCGTAACTCGTCGCGGATCGGCAGACACAGCGTCAGTTCGTTGGTGCCGGTGTGCATGAGCTCGGTGCCTAGCAGCATGCTGAACGGCTGGGCATGCAGTGCGCCGCGCGCCCGGTCGAGGATGTCGGTCATCGTGAGTCCTTCGGGCGTGGCCCGCAGTGGCATCTGCACCGGCGTCCATTGTGCAGTCCCTACCCACTCTAGGAAGCGCTGACGCATCGCGTCAAGGTGAATCCAAAATATCTGCGGAGCATTGTTGCGGAAAATGACGGGAATTGCGAAGTTGGCCGATGAAACGGGGACGTAAGACGATTTTTGACGACATTGATCTCAAGCAAAGTTTGGCGTTGCCGTTAACCCGGACGTAGGTCCCGTCATTCTTTGCTTTAGGTGTTCACGATGTTCAGCAAGATCAAGGTCGCATCCGGCCTGTTGTGTGTTCTCGCCGCGTTCTGCGTTTTCCAGCTTGTCACGGTGGGTTTGGGGTTCTGGTCGCTCACACGCACGCATGACGACGTGGGCGATCTGTCGAATGTCGCCTTGAAGCAGGTGGATGCGGTCAATGAAACGACCCAGCATCTGATGGATGCGCGCATCAACCTGTCGCGCGCCGGTACGCGCATGGTGCGCGGCGGCGCAGAGCCGGCCGACATCGTGCAGCACGCCCGCGAACAGCTGACGGCGGCCGATCAGTCGTTCGGCGCGTTTATGAGCGCGCAGAAGACCAGCGACGAAAACAGCACCCGTGCCGCCGCGCTCGCCGAGCGCTACAAAAAATTCCACGACGCGCTCGCGGAATTGGTGCAGTTTCTCGACGCGAACAATATCCAGGCCTTCCTCGACCAGCCGACCCAGGGCTTCCAGGACGCCTATCTCGCCGAGTCGCACAACTTCGTGCAATTCGGCGCTGCTGCGAGCCAGGCATCGCTTGATTCGATCGACGCCCGCATGACCACGTTCCGCGCCGTCAGCATCGCGATCCTGCTGTTACTGGTGGCGGGCACATTCGGCGTGTACGCGGCGCTCCGTAAGGGCGTGGTGGCGCCGCTGGAAGAAGCCGGCCGTCACTTCGACCGCATCGCGCAAGGGCGTCTCGACCAGCCGATCGCTTCGCGCGGCACCAATGAGATCGGCCGCCTGTTCTCGGGCCTCGCGAAAATGCAGGCGAGCGTGGCGCGCACCGTGCAAACCGTGCGCGAGTCCGCCGACTCGATTCACCTCGGCGCCGACGAAATCGCCACCGGCAACGCCGATCTGTCGGCACGCACGGAAAACCAGGCGGCATCGCTCGAAGAAACCGCGTCGAGTATGGAAGAATTGACCGCCACGGTGCGCCAGAACGCCGATCACGCCCGTGAAGCCAATGCGCTCGCCGAAACCGCGCTTGAGGCGACCTCGCGCGGCAGCGAAGTGGTCAACGAGGTGGTCGACAAGATGCGCGGCATCGCGCAAAGCTCGGACAAGATTGCCGAGATCATTTCGGTGATCGACGGCATCGCGTTCCAGACCAATATCCTCGCGCTGAACGCGGCCGTCGAAGCGGCGCGCGCGGGCGAACAGGGCCGTGGCTTCGCCGTGGTGGCGGGCGAGGTGCGCGGGCTTGCCCAGCGCAGCGCGCAGTCGGCGAAGGAAATCAAGACGCTGATCAGCGAATCGGTCGCCGAGATTCAGGGCGGTTCGACGCTGGTCGAGCATGCCGGCGAGGCGATGAGCAACGTTTCCGCGTCGATCTCGCGCGTCACGCAGATGATGGCGGAGATCAGCGCATCGTCGCTCGAGCAGAGCACGGGCATTGAGCAGGTCAACCAGGCGGTGGTGCAGATGGACGAGATGACGCAGCAGAACGCGGCGCTCGTCGAAGAAGCCGCCGCAGCGGCCGCCTCGCTGCATCAGCAGACGCAGCAATTGAAGGACGCCGTTTCTGTGTTCGAAATTTCTGAGACTGTGTTGCGAATGCAACAAATTGACGATCTGCGCGGGCAAACGGCGGCGTTCGCGCTGTCAGGAATGCGGGCGATCTAGGCCGCGAACGTGCCCAAAAAGAGGGCATCTGCAATAGAAAATGGCCCGCCAAAGCGGGCCATTTTGCATTAGACGCAAGCGCCTAAGGGTGCCTCAACGTACCTGAAGGTACTTAGGCCGGCTGGATGTTCGCAGCTTGCTTGCCCTTCGGGCCTTGCTTGACTTCGAACGTCACTTTTTGGTTTTCCTGCAGGGACTTGAAGCCGCTGCCTTGAACTTCCGAAAAGTGTGCAAACAGGTCTTCGCCGCCGTCGTCCGGGGTGATGAAGCCAAAGCCCTTTGCATCGTTAAACCACTTCACAGTACCTGTTGCCATTTTTAATCCAGTAAATGTTGTGTGTTGCATTCGCGACCGCTATTTCTCAACACGAGATCGAGCGCGAAGTACGAGTTGTATCACGTCTTTATGATGGACGCCAATCAACAAGTATTCGGGTATTCCCCTGATTGGACCCTTTTGAGGTCCGGAAACCATTTTCCAAGGGGGCCCAGCCGGTAGGGTAAACTGCTTGTATTACTCTTCCAGGAAAAACATTGACACATTATTTGCAAGATGAACTTACCTCATTCTGGAGTCGTTTGACCCCCTATCTCGCGATATTGGAGTCGAAATCACCTCAAGAAGGCGCCCCGGATCCGGTCGGCCGAATCACGGTCGATACCGAAGAGCACCAGGCTTTCGCCCTTCACACCACCGATAAAAAACCGCACGGCGACACATCGGATACCCCCACCGGACACAGCGCGACCTACACGCGATTCAAAACTGCCGACGCCGATTGGGGACCCTGGCAACGCGAAGAATACTGATTGACCGGTCAGTCGGCTTTTGACGCCGATACACGGGAAGACGGCGGCCGGCGCTTAGCCCGGCAAGGCGTCATAGGCGGTCGCAAGGTGATAGGGGGTGGTCGACGGCATGTCGGCACGCACCACGTCACCGGCGGCCGTTTTGCATTCGAACCAGCCTTGCGGACGCAGGAAGCGTTGCCGGAAGAGTTCGATTTGCCGCGGCAGCGCGGCGTGCGCAGCGGGGTCGTCATGGCTCGCCAGTGCGCGCAGATACTCGGTCTGCGCCCAAATCCGCTGGGTAGCGTCCTTGATGCGTCCGGTTTCGTCGAGCGAGGCGCACACGCCGCCCGTTTGCGGGTCCACGCCATATTGCTGCGCGAAGCTGAACGCGCGCGTCAGCGATTCGTTGAGACCTGAGGCTTCGAACAACGCACCCGCCTGCTTGACCAGCCAGAACCATTCGAACTGATGCCCCGGTTCCAGACGGTTGTCGTCCGCGCCAATCGGCAATTCGGCGACGCAGCCGGTCGGCGCATGGACGAAGTGATGCGCGATGGCACCGGCAAGACGGCCCAACGCGGCGTCGAAGGCGTTGTCGCGAGTGACTTCGCGAGCGGCTAGCCACGCTTCGGTGAGATGCATCAAGGGATTCTGGATCGGCGTGCCGGTCACGCTGGCGAAGTCCGCGGTGAGCGCGGCGTTGAACAGATCATCGTCGGCCACGAACTGCGACTGAATCAATGCCGACGTACGATGGACGACTTCCAGCGCGTCGCGGTTGCCGGAACGGCCGGCATATTCCGCGCAGGCGAATACGACGAACGCATGCGTATACAGGTCTTTGGTCGTGTCGAGCGGCGCGCCTTGCGCATCCACGCTATAGAACCATCCGCCGTTGCGCGTGTCCTGAAACGTGTGCATCAACGAATCGAACAGCACCTGGGCATGCGCTGCATCGCCTGCTTGCGAGAACACGAACAATTGTCGCGCGCACGCCATCGCCCGGTAACGCTCCGCGGGCAACGGTTCAGGGCCCTCGGCGCTGACCGCTTCGTAGGGCAGCTTCAGCGCGAGGTTGAACCCGGGCCCGCGCCACAGCGGCAGCACCACGTGAGTGAAGTGATCACGGAGTGTGTTGGCAAGCGGGGTCGTGGAAGCGGTGAAAGGGGTCATGCTCTGCATAGTTCGGTTGGTCAAACGCGGTCATTCGAAGCGCCTGCGGACTTTGGCTTTCGCCGCAGCGCGGCCGCCGGCGGCGTGCGGCCAAGCATAAAGCAAACGGCTGCCGCTGGCACTCCGTCACAGCTGCGAAATACGCTTCAAATAATTTCAGACAAGGAGGAAAAACAATGTTGGGGAACCTTGAACTCATTTCCCGTCTGATGCTGGCCGCTGCGCTCGGCAGCGTCATCGGCTTCGAGCGCGAACGGCTTTCATGGGCCGCGGGCTTGCGCACGCATATGCTGGTCTGCGTCGGTTCGACGCTCATCATGATCGTGTCGGCCTATGGTTTTGCCGAAGTGCTGTCGGGCGATCATGTCGTGCTCGATCCGTCACGGATGGCCGCGCAGGTGGTCTCCGGCATCGGCTTTCTCGGCGCCGGTTCGATCCTGCTGCGCGGCGAAATCGTGCGCGGGTTGACGACTGCGGCCAGCCTCTGGTCGGTCGCGGCGATCGGGCTGGCGGTTGGCGGTGGGCTGTACACGGCGTCGATCGCCGCGACCATCATCATTCTGATCATCCTCGCCGGGATCAAGCCGCTCGAGCGCCGCTTCATCACGGTGAAGCAACGGCGCCAACTGACGATGATCGTCGAGCGCGGAGCCATGACATTCCATTCGCTGCACGACGAACTCGGCGCCGCGAGCCCGCGCGTCAAACAATTCGTGATGCAGCAAAGCGATGACGCGCCGGAGTGCGACGAAGTGATAATCACGTTGCACCGCGTGTCGAATACCGAATATGAAGCGATCTGCTCGCGCTTGCGTCAGTTGCACGGCGTCAAGCAGTTCCGGCAGGACGAGGCGTCGTCTTAAAAACGGAAAAACCTCGGCGAATGGCTTCGGCAGGGGCGGGCGGCCATGCGACAATGCGGTCTCGAAAAATTCCAATGGCATTGACGAGCGGTGCTCGGCGCCCGCTTTCCGGCGACGACCGCTTTTTTCTCTATGGCAGATTCCGCAGCATCCACGCAGTCCCGGCCTCAGCGCGCCGCTTCGAAGAAGCGGCGGCAGGCCACCGTCTCGACCGAAACTGAAAACAAGCTGGCGCGCGCCGCGCGCTCGGCACAACGTCTCGCGCAACTGAGCGATGCCTCACGCGACGACAGCACGCTCGACCTGTTCCCCGACGATCCCACTCGCGCCACGCTGGAAGCGATGAATATCGACGTCCGGCAAGGCACGTTGCATGGCTTTGAATTACCCGATGTCGTGCTGGCCGCGGTTGGTGTGATCGACGCCGATGGCATGTCGCCAGAGGCAAGGGCGGCGCGCCGTGCGCCTCGCGCTGCGAAATCCGATGAACCGGTGCCGGTGAATGCGCAATTGAGTGGGCTGGAGACGGAGGCCGTGGAGGCTACGGCATCGCCGGTCGGCGAGCTGGCTTTCGGGGATGTGAAGGCGACAGCAGAAGCGGCGGCCGAAGAGAAGCCGGCGCCGTCGGCACGTGATGCGGTTGCGCCGCTTACGTCTGCGATGGCGGCGGCGACCGTGGCGCGTAGTGTGACCGCGCTGCGCCAGGCTGCTGAGCCGGGTGCAGCGACTACAGATGCAGCGGTTGCATCGACCTCGGGTGGTGCCAAACCGCCTATGCCGCCGCAGCGTTTCGCGGCGACTTTTGCCAAGGCGACGACGGCTTCGAGGGAAGCGGCCGGGGCCGAAGGCGCGAATGCGGTAGCGGAGCGTGCTTCGTCTTCGCCTTCGTCCGAGTCTGGGGCTATGGCTGATGCCGGTACGGTGGTTGCCGAGCCGAAGCCGGCTGCGAAGCCATCGGGCAATGTGTCTGCATCCGCGTGGTCAGCATCGGCATCAACGCCTGCATCCGCATCGGCATCCTCCGCGCACACAAACGCGTCTTTCTCCGCGCCGTCCTTCCGTGAAGCCCAGCGTGCCGAAGCAGCCACGGCAGCGCTGCGCGCCGCGCCTGAACTCGACCGCGCGCGTGCGACGGCCTTCGCCGATACCGTCGACGCCTTATACGGCGTGATCGCCGATCAACGCCTCGCCGCGACAGATCATTCACGCCGCATGAAATGGATGCTGTCGATCGTGGTGGGCGCGTTGCTGATGACGGTCGCGATCGGCATCACGCAGACGGTGCTCCTGATGCGCCTGACGCGTGAAACCACCGCCCAGCAACACCGCATCGAGCAGATGATGCAGAACCAGCAGGCCGCCATGGCCAGCTTGCTCGACACGCACATCGCGATGGCCAACGCGGCGGCGGCCAATGCGGCTTCTGACGCAGCCGCAACCGCGGCGCCTCAAGCAGCCGCGGCCACGCCCGCGCATAGCAAACGCGGCACGCGCGCACAGCACGCGCACAAGCCGAAAGCTGCCAATTCGCACTGATTCTCAGTGACTGCCGCGGCGGCGTTAGCTGGCCGCGGCAACTCGTTTTGCCCGGGCAACAGAACAGCCTGGCGCTTACTCCCACTCCCAGCCCCGGGTCTCAGCCCCACTCTCGTTCCCTGCCTCCCAGGATAGGCGCCGTAAGGAACCGCCCCGCCGCCAACGCCTCGCAAGCCAAACTTCACGTTTTAAACTCTCGTTGCTGTTGCGAAGCCGGACCGGATACGCCAGCGCATCTTCTGACGGGAGCCATCATGCCGACCAGCACGCACAAATATTCGATCGAGGACCTGCTAGCCGCGCTTCTGCGCGATCAAGGCATCCACGAAGGGCACTGGGCGTTGAACGTCGAGTTTTCGGCGACGGGCGCGTCCGTCAAGCCGCAAGAGAACCCCGCGCGGACCTTGCCGGGGCTGATTGTCTCCGTCAACAGCGCGACGCTGATGCGTGCGGACAGCACGGCGGAAGGCGCCGTCGATGCCGCCGTAGTGAACCCTCGCAAAAACGTGACGAGCGCGAAGCCCACGCGTAGCAGGAAGCCGCAATCGACCACGCTTCAGTAGGCGGACGCTTTTGACCCTGAAATATAAAAAACGGGGACGTTGTTATGGTGCGACGCACCATGGATAAAAACCCTGTGACAACACACCACACCCGAGAAATTGCTGCATTGCACTAGCTTTTGCCTAGGGAAAACCCTATAATTCTTCTTAAGGGAAAACCCTAGCTAATGCAGTAACCAACCGGGAGTCGCCATGAGCTTCATTTTTGCACTGTTCCAAAAGGTCAGCGACCTCTTTGCGTCGCCCCATCTGCCGCTGGATTCGGACTACTCGTACGCAGCACGTAGCCGCGAAGCAGAGCGCATGCGCAAAGCGCAATCCACGTTGTTCGGCATCAAGCTGAGCGACTAAAAAAGCAAAGCTGTACGGCCTGAGCGCGGACCACCGCGCATGGGCGCGCACGTCAAGTGCGCCTCGCATCATTGAAGCCACCGCCCGCGAAACGCGTGCTGTGGCTTTTGTTTTTTGTGCGGTTGCCGCCCAATTCCCCGTTTTTCCGAATATTTCCTGGCCGAAATGAATGTAACGGCGCCTCACACGGCGCCGTCGTGCCATTCAGTTGATTCACCGCGCATGCGCTGTAGACGGGCGGCGAAGGTCCAAAACACGGCCATTCATCAGTCCCTTTCATTGAAATGTGCGCTTACAAGTGCTCACGTCTTCATGCGGTTTGCACCGCTAAAGTTGGTCTCAAGCGTACGGCGTCTGGTCCGAACCCAAAATCGCGGTTCGATGTTGGCCGAACACGGGCGCTGGCTTGATACAAAACTTTGCATGGGAGGTCACTATGAAAACCTTTAACAAGACGTCGCGTTCGATCATTGCAACCTTGCTGGCGGGCGGCGCGTTGCTCGCAGCCGGCAGTGCGTTCGCCCAGGAACGGGTGGTTATCGAAAATGGTCCGGGACCGGCGGTTTACGGTCAGCCGCACATGATGCCGGTGGGCGTGTCGATCAACATCGGCTGGCATGGCGATCGTTACTACGACGGCCATCGCTACTGGGCTCATGACGACTGGATGCGTCATCATCCGCACGACTACGATCCGCATCACCACGACGACCGTCGCCCGCCGCCCCCGCGCTACTAATGCGCGCATGACGGCGCCGCGTGACGCGGCGTGAAGTTCGCAAAGCCGGTCCTTCCTCACGGAAGACCGGCTTTGTTGCATTCGGTCTTCGAAAACGGCGCGCTGCGCTATGCTTGAACGCTTTCATCGACGGCAGCAGGAGAGCGGCGTGGACAAGGCAGTCATAGGCGTAGTGGGCACGGGATTGATGGGCGTCGGCATTGCGACGCAAAGCGCGTTGCACGGGCATCGGACGATCGTTCACGACGTCGACCCAGCGCGCCTCGCGAGCGTTGCGCCGAAGGCGGAGGCGGTGCTCGACGAACTGATCGACGCCGGACGCATTGACCACGCTGCCAAACAGGCGGCGCTCGCGCGCATCGAAACACATGCGCAACTCGACGTCATGGCGTCGGCGCAATTCGTGATCGAGGCGATTCCCGAGGTGCTCGAACTGAAGCATCGCCTGTATGCGGCGCTGGCTGAGTTGATGGCAAACGATGCGATTCTCGCGAGCAACACCAGCGGCTTTCCGCCCGATCAACTGGTTGCTCCGTTGCGCGCGAAGGAGCGTTTTCTGATCGCGCATTTCTGGAATCCGCCGCACATGATCCCGCTAGTCGAAGTGGTGCCGGGTACCGCGACCGCGCCGGAAGTCACCGAACGTACCGCTGCGTTGATGAGCGCGATCGGCATGGAGCCGGTGGTGCTGGCAAAGGCGATTCCGGGTTTTGTCGGCAACCGGTTGCAGTTCGCGGTGCTGCGCGAGGCGTTGAACATCGTGCGCTCGGGAGCGGCGACGCCTGATGTAGTCGATCGGGTCATGAAGGCATCGCTCGGGCGCCGGTGGGGGATCGTCGGGCCGCTCGAGGGCGCGGACATGGGCGGCCTCGATACCTTCCTCGATATTTCCACGCATCTGATGCCGGAACTCGCTAAAGACGAAGACGTGCTCGATCTGCTGCGTGCGCAGGTGAACGCGGGGCGTGTTGGCGTGCGCAGTGGTGCTGGTTTCTACGAGTGGGACGACGCTCATTTGGCGCGCGTCAAAGCAGGTCGCAAGCAGGTGATTAGTCGCGGTTAAGACCGTCAGTTGCGCGGTGAACGGGCATCTTCTCCAGGTCTCGACGCCGCGATCAACCTATCCCGCTGCTTCCCAACCCCACCCAGAATCGATTCCGCCAGCCCATCCGGAAATCCGGAAGGCACCAGCGCATCTACCGCACTGATCACGTCATCAGTCGCGCTCGCGACTTCAGCAATAACGTCTTGCGCCGCCTCGCTTCCCAACCCAATCTGTCGAGCCTGTTCGATCCAGTGCCGCCGCTGAATCTTTTCGATCAGATAGTGATTGCTACTACCGCGAACAGCCATCGCCATCTTTACTTTCTGACGCGCAATCTGATTCCGCCCCGGGCCAATGATCGGATGCGCGGAGAGCATGTCATAAAGTGGCGTCGACCGGTATAACCCGCCCGGCAGATGAAAAATACTGAAGTTCTTCGCATGACCATCCGTTGCTGCCAATAGCCAGAACAGGAGTCGAGTCTTAAAGAACTGCCGCCGATCCTGATCCGCGTTTTCCGAGCCGAGCATCACGTCCATGATCTCTGCGATGCCCGGCCCACCATCGGCCTGGTACTTCAGATGCGAGGGCCTTCCGGTGGCCTGGCACATGTCTTCCTGCGGAAGGCGCACGATCCAGCTCGCATCGCTCGACAGCCTACGGTCGAAACGCTCGACCACGAGCGCTTTCTGGTTCTCGAACATTGCAATCTCGCAGTTCGCCGTGGGGAGTCCATACGCCGATACGATTTTCGAGCACAGCCATTCGTTCTCGATCGAGGTTCGCATATCCGCCTGCATGTTCCCAACCAGCCCGAGCGGAAGCTTGAAGATATGCGTGGTCGGCGTGCTGCCAGTCGGGTAGATCCACTGTTCGTCGTGGCGCAGCAGCGCCGTTTTCTCCTGGGCCCCGGCAATCGATAACCTTAAATCCACCCCGTTATCGTATTGGCCGAGCGGCGCCGCTGAGGTGGCATTGCGCAGTAGCAGCGCGATCTGCGGCTCGGATAACGGCGTTCCGGAGATGTCGTAGAGGTCGGTGGGTTGCTCGTCAGGCGGCAGTAGTTGGATCGCACCGACGCAGTCACGGCCAAGCGCTACCAGCAGATCGAATGCGTTCGTGCTGCCCGTGCGATGCCGTTGAGCCAATCGCCGGCGGATCGCATCGCTATCGGGAAGCAAATTGTCGAAGAATGCGCTGACCACGTCGCCGCGGTACGGTTGGTTTCCGGGCGTGAACGGCATCGATAGGGAAAGGGGACGCCCTTGTTCGTCTTCGATCCACTCGTCGAGATAACTCAGGCGGTCCCCTTCCCGTGCTTTTTCCCAGTAGCCTACGGGCAGCCCGTTCATCCAGATGTTGAGTCGTTGTGTCTGAGAGCGGCGCGCCATGATTACCAGTTTTCCCGTTTCTTTTTGGTCGTGATTGTCCCAAGGGATTGCTTCGAACTCGACGCCTTCTGAGTTCGGCCTGAGCGGTTGGCGACAGACGGAGATTTCGCTTTCTGGGGGGCAGGGACGTGTCGTTGAAGCTTTGGCGTTTCGGCCTGCGCTGGTTTACTGTCAGGCGCGGACGACGCCTGACTCATACGCAGCTCCACGTTCAGCAAACGCATGACCTTAAAAAGCCGCTCGACGCTTGCCGATGCCGGATTGGCTTCCAGTTGCGCGTAGCTTTGCTGCGTGATGCCTAGCAGTTCGGCCACCGCAGCTTGTGTGAGCCCCGCGGACTTGCGGAAGCCCAGCAGAATAGGGCGGAGCTGACTTAGCGTCTTGATAGCGTAATCCATTGGATTTTCTTCAGGCTCGTACAGTCTTGGGACTGTAACATACAAATACAGTCAATAAGCTGTAAATCAAATATACAGTCTATAGACTGTAATTGTAATTCACAACTTAAAGCCTGTTAAGGAGGGGCGCGAAGCCGGCCGGTGAGCCGGAATCCACGGAGGCGCGAATAGCAACAGTCCGCTTCACTCCCACCCCCAGCAGCCCCAGTGAGTCTGCGGTATAAATACCTCCCGCCTCATCCGCAAACCCCAACACAAACCATGCCCCACTACTTCTACGACCCCGCTGCCGGTCACGGCCTCCCGCACGACCCATTCAAAGCCATCGTCGCTCCGCGCCTGATCGGCTGGATTTCCTCACGCGCCGCCGAGGGCACCCTGAACCTCGCGCCCTACAGTTTCTTCGGCGCGTTCGCCAGCTTCCCGCCGATCATCGGCTTCTGCAGCGAAGGCCGTAAAGACAGCATCGCTAACATCGAAGCGACCGGTGAATTCGTCTGGAATCTGTCCAGCAAGCCGCTCGCCGAGCAGATGAACCGCTCTTCCGCACCCGTCCCGTCCCACGTCGACGAATTCGAACTCGCCGGCCTGACACCTGCGCCGGGCCGCAACGTCGCCGTGCCGCACGTCGCCGAATCGCCGGCCGCGCTCGAATGCAAGCTGCTGCAAGTGGTCCGTCTTCATACGCTCGACGGCAAGCCGATGGACAACTACCTGTCGCTCGGCCAAGTAGTCGGCGTCCACATCAACGAGGCCTATCTGAAAGACGGCCTGTTCGACACGCACGCCGCGCAGCCGATCATGCGCGCCGGCTACCGTGCCGACTACGCGGAAATCGGTGAGATGTTCCAGATGTTCCGCCCAACCGCATAAGTACCCAAAGCAGCACCCAAAGCGTTTGAATCACCTCGCGCCGCGCAATGCGGCGCGGCGCCCATCTGATCGACTCCGCGAAACGCAAAGCCAGAGCCCCGCAATCTGGCCCGCTTGATGCTTGCAACCGACGCTCCAACGCGTCGTTTTCAACTGCCGGCTCACTCAAGAGGAGCGCGATCATGTCCACCGAATTCGCTACGCAGTTCAGCCATGTCCGTCCGCAAGACACGTCCTACGTGGATCAGGGCCTACGCGACTTTTTTCTCTACCGCGATTTAGGCATCGCGCAGGCAACCGGCGGCAAGGTGCTCGCGCAACTCGTCAAGGCGAATCACGCACCAGAGCAAGGCACCGGCTGGCACCGTCATGAGGCCGATTTCCACATTGTGATCATGTTGAAGGGCTGGGCGCGCTTCATGTATGGCGACAAGGAGACGCTCGTCGCCGCCGGCGATTGCGTGCATCAGGCGCCGGGCATCGTCCACTATCTGTTCGATTACTCCGAAGATATGGAGTACATCGAGATCGTGTCGCCGGCCGATTTCAAATCGATTGAAGTCGAAGGTCCGTGCGAAGTCCCGGCGGTGCAGCCGTGGAAGAGCGCCGTGACTTGACTCACGATTGCGTCGCGGGTGGCCGTCGTCGCGGTGCCCGTGACGCCTGCTGAGTCTTGGCGGCGGATTCCGCGCCGATCCCGTTCGGCGAGGCAGTCACCGCAGCCGCAGAATCCACCTCGACATCAACCACTGCGGCAGCAGCCGGGGCTGACGCGATCGCTTCCGAAGCCGCCGCTACCGACACCGGCTGAATCGTCCGCGCCCGCGAACTCACCACCACTGCACGCGGTTCGTTGTCGTAAATCACGGCCCGCACACGCGGATAAATCTGCCGTTCCCACCGATGTCCATTGAACACGCCATAGTGCCCCACACCGGTCTGCACATGATGCGTTTTCAGATACGGCCTCAACTTGTCGCACATATCCTGAGCAGCGAGCGTCTGCCCAACCGCGCAGATATCGTCCTTCTCGCCCTCCACGGTCAGCAACGCAGTACGTCGAATCTTCGAAGGCTCCACAAGCCGCCCTTCCACCTCGAGTTCATGCAACGGCAGCGCGTGCCGCTGGAAAACCGTATCGACGGTCTCCAGATAAAAATCGGCCGTCAGGTCCATCGTCGCGAAGTATTCTTCGTAGAAAGTGCGGATCGTATCGGCCTTCGCCGGATCGCCTTTGGCGCGCTCGTAATGCATGGTCTCGAACGAGTCGAGATGGCGGTTAAGGTTCATCGCCATGAACGCGGTCAGTTGCACGAAGCCGGGATACACGCGACGGTGCGCACCCGCAAAACCGAACGGCACGGCGCTGATCAGGTTCTGCTCGAACCACTCGATTGGCTTGCTTTTAGCCAGTTCGTTGACACGCGTCGGGTTGATGCGGGTGTCGAGCGGGCCGGCCATCAGCGTCATGCTGGCGGGCTGCGCGGGGTTGTCGTCGGCGGCCATTAGCGCGACTGCGGCCAAAGCGGCGACTGTCGGCTGACACACCGCCAGCAGATGCGCGCCCGGCCCGATCGTTTCGATGAAATCGATTACGTGCCGTACATATTCGTTGAAGCCGAAACGGCCCTGGCTCAGCGGCACGTCACGCGGGTTGTGCCAATCGGTGATGTAGACATCGTGCTCAGCCAGCATCGTGCGCACGGTGCCGCGCAGCAGCGTCGCGAAGTGACCGGACATGGGCGCGATCACCAGCACGCGCGGTTGCGGATGAGAAGGCGCGGTGTCCTTACGGAAATGCAACAGCGAACAGAACGGCGTGTGCGCAGCGACTTCCTCGACGATCTGTACGGGTTTGCCTTCCGTCACCACGCTATCGATGCCGAACGGCGGCCTGACAGGCGTAAGTCCGGCGAGCGTCAGCAATTCGCAAGCCGCGCGTATCGAGCGTCCATGCGACGTATCGCCAAACGCGGGCCACGCGTCGAGCGAATGATTCACCAGCGCTGCGCCGTGCCGCATCGGCAGCATCATGTCGGCGAAAGCCTGGTATGTGGGATATGCGAACAGGTTCATAACCTTCGCACGAGTGCAGGAAAGGAAGGAACCCGAATAGAGGCAAGTCATGTGCCAATTGTGCAGTCGCACTGGCGCCGCCTTCGCTGCACGTTGGCATAGCATTTGCGCCGGTCATGGGAACGGGCCGAATTTGCCGCGCTTTGGTGCGCCCACGCACGACAACGTGCATGCGCATCGTCAGGCGTCGGACGAAAGCCTCATCTGGAGGAGAATCGTATGGCGAATACCACGCTCACCATCAGCAGCAAGAACTATTCGTCGTGGTCGCTGCGCGGTTGGCTGCTGACCAAATTCAGCGGCCTGCCGTTCGAAGAGATCGTGATGCCGATCGACGATCCCGCTGCGCGCGCCGAATTGTTGCTGCTGTCGCCGTCGATTCTGGTGCCATGTCTCTTTCACGACGGCATCAAGGTCTGGGACACCCTCGCGATCGCCGAATATCTGAACGAGCTGAAGCCGGAAGCGGCGCTATTGCCCAAAGACATCCGCGCGCGAGCGCATTGCCGCTCGATCTGCGGCGAGATGCATTCGGGTTTTGGTTCGCTGCGCTCGGCGTTGCCGATGAATCTCAAAGCGCATTTTCCGGGCTTCAAGGTATGGGCGCGGGCGCAATCGGATATCGACCGTATCGTGACGATCTGGAGCGAGTGCCTGAAGCAGTACGGCGGGCCGTTTCTGTTCGGCGAGCGCAGTGCGGCGGATGCGATGTACGCGCCGGTGGTGACGCGTTTCGTGACCTACGACGTCAAGCTGGATCCGGAGATCGTCGACTACGGGCAGCGGATCATGGCGCTACCGGAAATGCAGCAGTGGATCGCGGACGCACAGCAGGAAGTGGAGGAAATCGACGAACTGGACGTCGAGTTTTGATCACGGCGCAAGGCGCACGGCGGCGCGGCAGGGCGCCGCGCCTTACATCGACCTAGGCAATGCGTTAATCCCGCCCAGCCCCCAGCTTGAACACGCTCACTACCTGCGCCAGCCGCGCAGCCTGATCGCGCAGCTCAGCCGCCGCATGTTCGGCCTCGCCGACGATCGTCGCATTCTGTTGAGTCGCTTCGCCAATCTGCGTGACAGCGAGATTGACCTGCTCGATGCCGCCCGATTGCTCGCGTGACGCAACGCTGATTTCGGCCATGATCGCGCGCACCTGGCCGACCTGTTGAACGATGCCCTGCATCGTCGAGCTCGCTTCCTCCGCGATCCGGAAACCGCTTTGAACGGTCGCCGTGGAGGCGGCGATCAGCCCGTCGATTTCCTTCACCGAAGCCGCGCTGCGCTGCGCCAGCGCGCGCACTTCCGACGCCACCACCGCAAAGCCCCGGCCGTGTTCGCCGGCGCGCGCCGCTTCGACGGCGGCGTTCAACGCAAGGATATTGGTCTGGAACGCGATGCCTTCGATCACGCTGGTGATCTCGGCGATCTTCTGCGATGAGCGGCTGATCTCGCCCATCGTCGAGACGACGCGTTCGACGGCACGGCCGCCTTCGACGGCGGCATCGGCGGCATTCGTGACAAGCGTGTTGGCCTGCGCGGCATGGTCGGCGTTCTGCTGCACGGTCGATGTGATCTGTTCCATGCTGGCCGCCGTTTCTTCAAGGCTGCTAGCCTGAGTCGCAATGCGCGCAGCGATGTTGCCGCTGCCGGTAGCGATCTTTTCAGTCCCGCCCGATATATCCGTCGACGCGTTGCGGACTTGCGAAACAATGCGAGCAAGGCCTTCGCCGATGCCGTCGATCGACTGCATCAGGCGGCCGATTTCGTCGGCGCGCGCATTCGCACCCTTCCCCACGCGGACGCTCAGATCGCCCGAGGCGAAGCGCTCGGACGCCTTCGCGGCTTCATCGAGTGGACGGCTCACGAGGCGGCGCACGGCAATCAGGAACACGATCGCGAACACGCCCACCAGCGCGAAACCGATCAGCAGGAATTCATCGCGTGTCGCGACGACGTCCGCCATCACTTCCTCGCGTGGCGCGACGCCGCCCACCAGCCATTGCCATTCCGGCACGGTGACGAACGACACGAATTTGTCGCGCACGTTGCGCTCGCCCAGTGTCGCGTCGGCGGAACTGAATTCGAGTTGGCCTTCTTTCATGTCGAGCATCTGCTGATACGGCGCGTTCGCGTTGTCCGCGTTCTGGCCGACGGCGGCCGGATGCACGATCAGCTTGCCGCGATCCGCGCCCTTCGAGGCATTGACCACGAAGTAGTAGCCGCTGTCGCCGATTTTCAGTTTGCTGATGCCGTCTTGGACCGACTGGATTTCCTTGTCCACGTTCACGCCGACAAACAGCGCGCCGATCACGCGACCGCTCGCATCCGTAATCGGCCGATATTGCGTGATCAAACGTTTACCAAACAGCGCGGCAAGTCCCGTATAGGACTTGTTCGCCATGATCAGCCCATACGCCGGCGCTTTGCGGTCGAGCAACGTGCCGATCGCGCGTGAGCCGTCCTGTTTCTTCAGCGAAGTCGTCACGCGGACGAAATCGTCGCCGCTGCGTGCGAACACGGTGGCTACCGCGCCGCTGCGTTCGAGAAACTGGTCGGGAATCGAGAAGTCCATGTTCAGGACTTTGTCGCCGGCTTTGATGGTCGGAGTGGCAACGCCATTGATGTCGACTTTCTGGGAATCGTCGAGCGTGTAGCCGGTGGGCAGGAAGCTTGCGAACAGCGACATCGAGCGATCGACTTCGGCGGACAGCGCTTTGTCGAACAGCGTGATCATTGCGGCGATCGAGCGGTCCTTATCGGCGATGCGTTCGAGCACCTGATCGCTGATCTGCTTGCCGGCGCTGCGTGTGAGCGCCCATGTAAAGGCGGCAAAAATCAATGCCACCAGCGCGCACGACAGTACGGCGAGCCGGGCGCCAACACTGGCGCGGCGCAAAGAGAGAAATTCCATGGGCGTTCGGAGTAAGGAGTGACATGAGGTGCGCAAACCGTGCGAATGCGTGGTTTACACCTATGTCAGGATTACGGCCGATTTGCCCATATCTTTAGTGTTTTCGAAAGCCTTACGTAATACTTCTCCTTGCCCTGTCTTTCAACGCGCCGACGCGCCGCGCCAGGTGCGCAGCAGTAACGCATTGGTGACGACGCTCACACTCGAGAACGCCATCGCCGCGCCGGCCAGCATCGGATTCAACAAGCCGAAGGCGGCAAGCGGAATGCCGATCAGGTTGTAGACGAATGCCCAGAACAGGTTCTGCTGGATCTTGCGCCACGTCTTGCGCGAAATATCGAAGGCGTCAGTCACCAGAGCCGGATCGCCGCGCATCAGCGTGATGCCGGCCGCCTGCATCGCGACGTCGGTGCCGGTCGCCATCGCGATGCCGATGTCGGCGGCAGCGAGCGCGGGGGCGTCGTTGATGCCGTCGCCCACCATCGCGACGATGCCGGCGCTGCGGATCTTCAGATCGCGGATCACGCGGGCTTTGTCGTCGGGCAGCACTTCCGCGTGGAATTCGTCGATGCCGAGCGCCTGGGCGACGCTCGCTGCGCTGCCGCGGTTGTCGCCGGTAACGAGCACGCTTTTGATGCCCATCTGGGCGAGCCGTTCGACAGCCGCGCGGGCGGTTGGCTTGACGGTGTCGCCGAAGGCGATCAGGGCGAGCGCGGTGGGTGCAAGCGGCGCGCGCTCCATCAGCCAGGAGACCGTGTTGCCGGCGGCTTCGAGCTGTTTTGCGCGTTCGGTGAGTTGCGGCGGCACCTGGATGCCGAGTTCGTTGAGCCAGCGCGTGCTGCCGAGCGCCAGGGTGCGGCCCTCGACGTCGGCTTCCACGCCGCGCCCGGGCACCGCGCGTGCGGCGCTGGCCGTGAGTGTTGGAGCTTGCGACTCCGCCGCTGCGACCTGCGACGCCACTTCATACGCCTTCACCACTGCCCGCGCCAACGGATGATCGCTATGCCGCTGCACGGCCGCGGCGAGCGCCAGCGCCTCGTCGCGCCCAATGCCTCCAATCGCCTCGAACGCCGTCACCGACGGTTGCCCAAGCGTCAGCGTGCCGGTTTTATCGAACGCGACGATATTCACCCGATGCGCGGTCTCCAGCGCCTCGGCGTCCTTGATCAGCACGCCGCGCCGCGCAGCGACACCGGTGCCGGCCATGATGGCCGCGGGCGTTGCCAGTCCGAGCGCGCAAGGGCAGGCGATCACCAGCACGGCGACTGCATTCAGAATTGCGGTTTCGCCACCTGCGCCGGCGATCAGCCAACCTACCAGCGTGAGCGCGGCAATCGCCAGAATCGCCGGCACGAAGATCTCGCTGACGCGGTCGACCAGCCTTTGGATCGGTGCCTTTTCGGCCTGCGCGCTTTCCACGAGGCGAATGATTCGCGCGAGGGTCGTCTCCGCGCCGATCGCGGTGGTCGTCACCGCAATCGCACCTTCGCCGTTGATCGAACCGGCGGTAACCGGATCAGCTGCCTGCTTCGGCACCGGCAGGCTTTCGCCGGTAATCAGCGATTCGTCAATATGAGTGCGGCCTTCGAGCACCGCGCCGTCCACCGGCACGCGCTCGCCCGGACGCACGATCACCACCGTGCCGACCCGCACTTGCGCGAGCGGGACTTCGCGTTCGTCCGTGCCGACGCGGATCCGCGCGCGGTCGGGGCGCAGTGCGTTGAGCGCGCGGATCGCATCCGTGGTCTGGCGCTTGGCGCGCGCTTCGAGCCATTTGCCGAAACGCACCAGCGTAATCACGACCGCCGACGCTTCGAAATACAGATGCGTCATGCCGCCCGGATGGGTCGCCAGTTCGTAGACGCTGATTCCATAGGCTGCCGACGTGCCGAGCGCGACCAGCAAGTCCATGTTTCCGGCGCCGGCCCGCACCGCACGGTAGGCCGCGCGATAGAAACGCGCGCCGAATACGAACTGCACGATCGAGGCGAGGGCGAACTGCAGCCAAGGCGAAAGCATCGCGTGCAAGCCGAACCATTCGCCGACCATCGGCAGGACGAGCGGCAGCGTCAGCACGGCGGACGCGAGCACGGCCGCCAGTTCGCGGCGCGTCTGGCTGCGTTTGCTGTCGGCGGAAGAGGCAAGGGCGGAATTTTCGGCAGCCGATGCCGGTGCGTCCGGCGGCGCGATCAGCGTTGCCTCGTAGCCGGCCTTCTTGACCGCGGCGATCAATGCGTCGGAGGCGGTATTGGCATCCGAAGCCGCGCCGCTGAGATTGACGGTCGCTGTTTCGGTCGCGAGATTTACCGACACACCGGCGACACCCGGCACTTTGGCGAGCGCCTTCTCAACGCGCATCGCGCATGAGGCGCAGGTCATCCCGCCGATGTCGAGTTCGGTGGTTCTCGAAGGTGTGGCGTCGGCAGGGCGCAGCGGCGTGGCAAGTTCGGTCATGGCAGGCAGGGCTCGTCGCGGCATTGGGCCGCATCATGAACCCAGTATTGACCTTCCCATGATGGGAAGGTCAAGGATGTTTTTGCGGCGCGCCTTGCGGATCAGTCGCGCAACCTGACCAGCAGGGCAAGAACCCGCGCGGGAGTGACAAAAATCGTCAACCGTACGCTAAATGGTGTCCGCGCGCGCACTACCAGGCGCTATTCCTGCCTTTGCGCTTGCCTGGTGAGCAAGGATACGATACAACCCGATGTTGTCGGAATCGCGAGCCACCGCCTGGCTGCGCTGGGCTTAGGGAGGCCACGCAAACCGGTTTCGCTGCGCACCGACGTCTCCCTTAGGACCGCACGTTCTGCCACCTGAACGAATGATAAAAAATCGCCGAGAACTGTTTTCGCTTCACTGGACCTGCGCATCGCTCGCAGGCCTCGCATTTCTGGCTGGTTGTGCGTCGACTCCGTCCACGACGCAAAAAGCCAACAGCTGGATCAAGGACGAAGTTGCCGATTCGTATGTATTCGGCTACCCGCTGGTGCTGATGGGCGTCGCGCGCGACGCGGCGGTCGGCACCGATCCGGGCCAGGCGCCGATCAATACGTTGCGTCACGCGCAGGCCTTGCCGCCGATAGGCGCGTCCAATCCGCTGCAGCCGAGTCTCGACACGCTCGACTCGACCGGCTGGCTGGACGTCGCCACTGAGCCGGTGATCGTGTCGCTGCCCGATTCGCGCGGCCGCTACATCGACGCCCGCGTGCTCGACATGTGGACCAACGTGGTGTGGTCGACCAGTTCACAGTTCGCTACCCGCGCCGCGGGCATCAAGGCGCAAACGATTGCCTTCGTCGGCCCAGGCTGGCAGGGCGATCTGCCCAAGGGCGTGACGCGCGTCGACGTGCCGACCCGCAATGCCTGGGTGAGCGTGCGCATCCAGTCGAACGGCACCCGCGACCTGACGGCGGTGCGCAAGCTGCAGCGCGCCATCCGCGTCGCGCCGTTGAGCGTCTACGCCGGTGGCACGCGCTCGGCATCGATTACGCCGCCGAGCAGCAATGCCGCCGATGCTGCCGCCGCGGCCGCTTCCGGCACGCCGGCCGCGCAAGTTGCCGCGCTCGACGCGAACGGCTTCTTCAGCCGGCTCGCGCAGGCCTTGCCGGACAACCCGCCGGCGCCGGCCGATCCGCATGCGCTGAAAATCCTTTCGGACCTGGGTGTGACGCCTGGCGATCCGGTGAAGCTGCCGAGCCCACCCGAGGCGATCGCCGCGGGCCTGGCCGACGGCCACCAGCGTGTCGTCACGCCGCCCTCGAATCTGCTGAGCGGCAACGGCTGGAACTGGTTCGGCGACGGCGTGGGCAACTACGGCCCCGACTATGCAATGCGCGCTTACGCCGCGGCGATCCAACCGGGCATCGGCACAAAGGACGATGAAGTGCGTGCGGTCGTCACCCAGGACAGCGACGGTCATGCCCTCAACGGCGCAAATCGCTACGTGATCCACTTCGCGCCGAACCAGTTGCCGCCAGTACGCGGCTTCTGGTCGATCACTGCCTACACGAAGGACGGCGCGTTAGGGGAGAGCGCGCCGGCGCGTCTCGCAGTCGGCGATCGCAACGGCGCGCGCCGTAATCGCGACGGCTCGCTCGACGTGACGGTGTCGTCCACGCGCGGCAAGAGCGGCAACTGGCTGCCGGCGCCGCGCGCCGATTTGCAACTGATGCTGCGTTTGTACGCACCGAAGCCGCAAGCGACCGATGGCAGCTGGCAACCGCCGGCCGTTGTGCGTCAGTGAAACGCGCCGACGTCGATGAAGTTCGCCAATGAAATGCCTCGATGAAGTGAGGCAGCGAAGTGCTGGTGTGCAGTCCATGAATGTTGTGCGTCACTGCTATGACAGTAAGGTATGAGTGACGCATAAACCAGCGCATATCCGCCGCTTCGTACCGGCGGATATGCGCTGCTGCAGCGTGCAACAATGTGTAAGCCACGGCTTACATTTCTATCCCGCGTAAGATTCACCACTTATACTGCCGCTTGCGGGATTTTCGTTTCGCGGCGGGCTTGCCGCCGCATTACCCAAGACCGAGCATGGCAAGCCTCAATAAAGCATCAATCGCCTCTTCCATGCAGACCATGCGCGATGTCGCGCAGTCGCGCCGCACCCGGCGTGTCATCACGGGTCTGCTGATCTTCCTCGTATTGTTCGGTCTGCTGGGCTTTTTCGCGGCGCCGCCGTTGATTCGCCACATTGCCGAGCAGCAGCTCAGCAAGCAACTCGATAGGCCGGCCACGATTGGCCGCATCGCACTCAATCCGTACACCCTCAAGCTCGAAGCCGATAGCGTGCATATCGGCGAGCGCGGCGGCGCGGGCGATTTTGTCGATATTGCGCGGCTCATCGTGAAGCCGTCATGGAGTTCGCTGTTTCGTGGCGCGCCAATCGTCGATGAAATACAGCTCGATTCACCACGCTTTCATATCGTTCGCTACGATGCGCAGCGCTTCAATTTCACCGACCTGATCGAGAAATTCTCGAAGCAGCCGGCCAAGCCTGATAGCAAGCCAACGCTGTTTTCGGTGTCGAACATTCGCCTCGAAAACGGCCAGATCACGTTCGACGACAAATTGCTTGGTGCAACGCACGTGATCGATCAATGGAAGCTTGGCATTCCGTTCATCGCTACGCTGCCTTCAAAAACCGATATCTTCGTCGAGCCGTTGCTGCGTGCGCGTATCGACGGCAGTCCGCTTGCGATCGACGGCAAGACCAAGCCGTTTGCAGCGTCGCGCGAATCGGAAGTGTCGCTGCGCTTCGACGGGCTCGATGTGCCGCAGCTCATCTCCTACTCACCGACCAAGCTGCCTGTGGTGGTGCAGAGCGGCAAGCTGTCCACCGACCTCAAGCTCAACTTCGTGGTCTCCAACGACGCTCCCTCGTTACGCGTGGCAGGCACCGTCGACTTGAACGATGTGGACGTGCGCGATCAGAGCAAGGCGCCGTTCTTCGCGGCGCATGCGGTGCATGTGGCTGCCGGGATGCTGGAGCCGTTGAAGAGCCTGTATCACATCGACGAGATCCGCATCGACGCGCCGAGCGCCAATCTTGCGCGTGATAAAGAAGGCGTGTTGAGTGTCGAGCGAATGTTCGCGCCTGCGCCTGCTGCGGGGGCTTCGGCATCGGCGGCGGCGTCTGCGCCCGTTGCAGCATCGGGTACCGGCGCGACGGAAAAGCCTGCACAGCCTCTGGACCTGTCGATCAAGCGTTTCGTGCTCAACGACGGCACTGTGAACGTTCACGATGAAGCCGCCTCGCGTCCGGTCGACGCCGGCCTGCAGAAACTGGCCGTCACGCTGACCGATTTCTCGACGCTCGCTACCGCCCCCGCGCATTACACGCTCAATACCGATTTCAAGGACGGCGGCGGCTCGCTCGGCGTGGCCGGCGCGTTTGGCCTGGTTGCGAAGACCGCCAGCGCAAAGCTCGATTTGAAGTCATTGAAGTTGCCCTTGCTGCAACCGTATCTCGACACCGCGACCGCCGCGCAAGTGGTGGACGGCGCGCTGTCCGCCAACGCGAATGTCGGCGCGAACTGGTCGAAGTCACCGGTCGCAGTCATGGTCACCGATACACAACTCGATCTGCAGTCGCTCAAACTCGCGGCGCGCGGCAGCAAGGATCCGGTCGTCTCGCTCGCGCAAGGCCAGGTGACCGTCAAACAGGTGGACGTCGCGGGGCGTACTGCCGATATCACCGGCGTCGATACGACTGGCCTGGTGGTCAATGCGCAGCGTCTGAAAGACGGCAGCATCGACCTCGCCGCGCTCGCGGGTCCGCATCAGGTCGAGCAGAAGCGCACGGCGATCCATGCGGTGAAGAAGGCGGAGGCGGAAGGGCCCGCGTGGCACTACAAGATCGGCGAACTCAACCTGAAAGACGCCACCGCGAATTTCACCGACAACACCACGCCGAATCCAGTGAAGCTGAGCGTGACGCCGCTGCAATTGAAGGTTCAGCAGATCAGCGACGATCTGAGCAAACCACTGCCGGTCGATCTGCAAGCGACGCTCAACAAGAAAGGCACGCTCGGCGTAAAGGGCGATGTCACGGCGACGCCGCTCAAGGTGGCCGTCAAGGTGAACGCGAACCGCCTGGATGCGGCGGCCTTCGAACCGTACTTCGGCAGCAAGCTGAATGCGCTGATCGCGAGCGCGTTGCTCAATGCGAACGGCGATCTCGCGCTTACTCAGGCGAAAGCGCTCAAAGCGACGTACCGCGGAGACGTTGCACTCGTCGACGTGCGGATGATCGACAAGGCGACTTCGGACCCATTCGCGGGATGGAGTTCGCTCGCGCTGACCAACCTGAAGGCCGACTACGACGAACGCGGCACCGTGGTCGACGCGGGGCGCGTTACGTTCACGAAGTTCTATGGGCGTGTGCTGCTCGATGCGCAAGGCAAGCTGAATCTCAAGGATGTGGTCGCGCATGAAAGCGGCGCCGCGCAATCGCTGACACGCGACAAGAGCGGCGGCCACGAGCCGGTGCCGTTGACGCCGCAAGCTGCATCGGCGCCAGAGCTGGCTTCCGCGCCGGTACCGGCGTCGTCGGCAACGCCGGCCACAGTGACGGCCGCCACGCCGCCGCAGAGTCCCGTCAAATTGCACTTCGGCCAACTGGTGCTGCAACAGGGCCGTGTGACGTACACCGACAACTTTATCAAGCCGAACTTCACCGCGAACCTGGTCGGCATTCAAGGCACAGTCGGCGCGTTCGGCACGCAATCGACTACGTCCGCACCCGTGGACATTGCCGCGAAGCTGGCGGCGAATGGTCCGCTGTCGATTCGCGGCACGGTCAATCCGCTGATTGCGAAGCCGGCGCTCGATCTGACTGCAAGCGCGCACGATATCGAGCTCACCAATCTCACGCCGTATTCGGCGAAATACGCCGGCTATCCGATCACCAAAGGCAAGCTGAACGTCGATCTGCACTACAAGCTCGATAACGATCAGTTGAACGCGAACAATCATATTTTCATCGATCAACTCACGTTCGGCGATCACGTCGAGAACGATACGGCGACCAAGCTGCCAGTGCGTCTCGCGATTTCGCTGCTGAAAAACTCGCGCGGCGAAATCGACGTGAATCTGCCGGTGTCGGGATCGTTGTCGAATCCGGAGTTCAGCATTGGTGGGCTCATCTGGCACGCGGTGCTCAATCTGCTGCAGAAGGCAGTGACCGCGCCGTTCTCGCTGATCGCCAATGCCTTCGGTGGCGGTGGCGAGGAGTTGGGCTATGTCGAGTTCGAACCGGGGTCGGCGCAACTGTCCGACGCTGCGGACAAGAAGCTCGACACGATCGTGAAGGCGCTGGCCGATAAGAGCTCGATCCGTATCGATCTGATTGGCCGTGTTGATCCGGCAGTCGACGGACCGGGGTTGCGTGCGCAATACGTCGACCGCCAGGTCAAGCAGCAGAAGATCAAGGACGTGGTGGGCAATGGCGAGAGCGTGGATCTGTCGACCGTTACCGTGGATCCGAAGGAATACGACAAGTACTTGACCAAGGCCTACAAGGCGGCCGACTTCAAGAAGCCGCGCAATTTTGTCGGCTTGACCAAGAGCCTGCCGGACGACGAGATGAAGGCGGCGATGGCCGCCAATGCTCCGATCGATGACGCCAGCTTGCGGCAGCTCGCCCAGCAACGGGCGCAAGCCGTGCAGCAGTATTTCGAAGGCAAGATCGACAGCAGCCGCGTGTTTATCGTCGCGCCGAAACTGGACGCTGATGGCATCAAGGACAAGGGTGCGACGACGCGGGTGGACTTCGGGTTGAAGTGATGCGTTGTGTTGCGATGCGAGCCGGTTAAGCGGCTCGCGTGGGCACCTTCTTCAACGCCGTCTGCTCGATCACGCGCGCGAGCGTGTCGAATGCCGAACCGATCTTCTCGTTCGGTACGCAGGCGTATCCCAGCAAGAGTCCGCGGCGCGCGGGCGTCTCGTTGCTGTAGTAAGCGGCGAGGGGCCGCACGATCACACCGGCATCGTAAGCCGCAGCTGTCACCGCGCGATCGTTCGCATGATCGGGCAGCCCAAGCACCAGATGCAGGCCGGCCTCGTCGCCCATCACGGGTAGTTCGTTGCCGAAACGCGCGGTGATCGCGTCGATCAGAATCTGCCTGCGCTCACCGTAGAGCGCACGCATACGGCGAACATGCGACGTAAGATGGCCGTCCATGATGAAGTCGGTCATCACCGCCTGCTGCATCAACTGCCCCTCGCGATACAGCTCTGCTACGCCCGTGCGGAACGTATCCACCAGATGCTCCGGCGCGATCATGTAGCCGATTCGCAAACCCGGAAACAGCATCTTCCCCAGGCTGCCCACGTAGATCACCTGACCGGCGTCGTCTAGCCCTTGCAACGACGCGAGTGGACGGCTGCCGTAGCGGAACTCGCTGTCGTAGTCGTCCTCGATAATCCAGACGTTGTGCTGGCGTGCGTATTCGAGCAGCGTGCGGCGCCGCGCGAGACTCATCACCATGCCGAGCGGATATTGATGCGACGGCGTGACGAGTGCCAACCGCGGCGGCTGTTGCAGATCCTGCTCGCGCGGGTTGAGACCCTCGTCATCCACCGGCACCGGCACTAGCGTAATCCCTGACGATTGCAGCACGCTGCGCGCGCCCCAATAGCATGGCTCTTCCACCCACGCGCGATCGCCGACGTCGGTCAACAAGCGCACGGCCAGATCGATCGACTGATGAATGCCCGTTGTGATGATGATCTGGTCAGGCGTGCAATTCACCGAGCGCGCTACGCGCAGGTAATCGGACAGCGCGCGCCTTAGCGGCCGGTAGCCGCCGCCCGGCGCATAGGTCAGCAGATCGGGATTTGCGTCCTTCCACAATCTTGCTTGCAAGCGGCTCCATGTGCGCGCCGGAAACTCAGCGACGTCGGGCACGCCCGGCATGAACGCACCCCATTGTTTGGCGGACACGCCTGCTTGATCGATAAGCCTGCGTCCGCGCGTGGAGAGGTCACCTAGATCGCGTTTTGGCGGCTTTATAGCCTCGGCTGCCGGACTGCCTTGCGCGTCGACACTGGCCACCACCGGCTTCTTGCGCGCGTTCATTGCCGCAGTATCCGGCCGCGTGTCGGCGACATAGGTGCCGCTGCCAGTGGTCGAGATCACATAGCCTTCGGCGGTCAGCTGGTCGTAGACGTGCAGCACCGTGTTGCGCGCGATGCCGAGATCCTCGGCGAGCATGCGCGAACTGGGCAGCTTGGTGCCAGGCGGCAGCTGGCCGGTCAGGATGGCCTGCTGCATCAGCCGCAACGTCTGTCTGTAGACCGGCTCGGCGGCGGCGCGGTCGAGCCGCGCGGCAAGCCAATCCGACAAAATCACGGTGTCCAAGTGGTTCTATCCGGAATAATGAAATGGTTCCATATTGTAGAACCGTAAGGGACTATAGTGAGCCACGCAATTAATGCAATCCCGCTGTTTTGCAGGGGGAGCCAGCCGGACCGCAGAGGAGACTAGTGCGATGAAAACCGATGACGTGATCGTCAGCTTTCGAGGTGTGCGCAAGACATACGACGGCGAAACGCTGGTCGTCAAACAACTCGATCTGGATATCTATCAGGGCGAATTCCTGACGCTGCTCGGGCCGTCCGGATCAGGGAAAACCACATGTCTGATGATGCTGGCGGGCTTCGAATTCCCCACCGGCGGCGAGATCTGGCTCGACGGCACGCTGCTCAATACCGTGCCGCCGCATAAGCGCAACATCGGCATGGTGTTTCAGAACTACGCGCTGTTTCCGCATCTGACGGTCGAGCAGAACGTCGCGTATCCGCTCACGGTGCGCAAACTGTCGGCGGAAGAGCGTGCGCATCGCACGAATAACGCGCTGAAGATGGTGCGCATGGAAAGCTTCGCAAAGCGTTACCCGGCGCAGCTTTCCGGCGGTCAGCAGCAACGTATTGCGTTGGCGCGGGCGCTCGTGTTCGAGCCGAAGCTCGTGCTGATGGACGAACCGCTCGGCGCACTCGACAAGCAGTTGCGCGAACACATGCAGTACGAACTTAAATCATTGCACGAGAAGCTCGGCGTGACGTTCGTGTATGTCACGCACGATCAGGGCGAAGCGCTGACCATGTCCGATCGTGTTGCTGTGTTCGATAAGGGCATCGTGCAGCAACTCGATACCGTGGATCGTCTTTACGAATCGCCGTGCAACGAGTTCGTTGCGAACTTTATCGGCGACAGCAACAAGCTGCGCGGCACGATCGCGAATGTCGATGGCGAGTACTGCGAGTTTCATCTGATTGACGGCACGCGGCTCACGGGACGCAATATTGGCGGTGCGCGGGCGGGCACGCCGGCGGTCGCGTGTATCCGGCCTGAGCGTATGAAACTCGCCAACGGCGTGTCACGGCCTGGCGCCAATGCACTAAGCGGCGAAGCGCGCGGGCTGATTTATTTCGGCGATCACGTGCGGATGCGCTGTGGTTTGCCGGAGCAGGACGAGTGCTTCGTGAAGGTGCCGCTCGGCACCGATGCACTCGAAACCTTCGCACCTGGCGCGCCCGTCGCGCTCGAGTTTGCGCCCGAGCATCTGCGAGTGTTTGCAGGCGCGTGAGCGCGTGCAATGCACGGGTTGCAGGTCGTCGACGCAGGTAAAAGAAGCAGTTCACCTAAGCAGCACATAACAAGTCGCACTGTACGTAGCTTGAAGCACACCACCAAAGGAGAGCAACACACCATGAGCAAGATCGGGAAATCGCGCTGCGCCATCGCTGTCGGTGCTGTGGCGCTCGCGTTGGGCGCCGCGCAAGTCAATGCAGCTGAACTGACGGTCGTCAATTTCGGTGGCGCGAATGGCGACGCGCAAAAGGTCGCTTTCAACCAGCCGTTCGAAACGCAAACCAGCAATAAAGTGACCGCCGTTGAATACAACGGTGAGCAGGCCAAAGTGAAGGCAATGGTCGAAGCGAAGCACGTGAATTGGGACGTGGTGGAAGTTGAGTCGGGCGATATCGGCCGTGGTTGCGACGAAGGCCTGTACGAGAAGCTCGACTGGTCGAAGATCGGCAAGAAGTCGGACCTGATTCCGGAAGCACCGCAAACCTGCGGCGTTGGCTTCTTCGTGTGGTCGACGGCACTCGCGTACAACGCCGATAAGCTGAAAACCGCGCCGGCCGGCTGGGCCGACTTCTGGGACGTGAAGAAATTCCCGGGCAAGCGCGCGATGCGCAAGGGCGCGCGTTACAACCTCGAATTCGCGCTGATGGCCGACGGCGTACCGCCGAAGGACGTCTACAAGGTGCTCGCCACCAAGGAAGGCCAGGACCGCGCGTTCAAGAAGCTCGACGAACTGAAGCCGAACATCCAGTGGTGGGAAGCGGGCGCACAGCCGCCGCAATTCCTGGTCGCGGGTGACGTGGTGATGTCCACTGCGTACAACGGCCGTATCGATGCCGCGCAGAAGGAAGGCAAGAACCTCAAGGTGGTGTGGAACGGCAGCATTTACGACCTCGACTACTGGGCGATTCCGAAGGGCACGCCGAACAAGGCGCTGGCTGAGAAGTACATCGCGTATTCGATCTCGTCGAAGCCGCAGCAGGACTACGCGCACAACATCGCGTACGGTCCGGTGAACGTGGCGGCCATCAAGGCGCTCGATCCGAAGACGCTGTCCAATCTGCCGAATTCGCCGGCTAACGGCAAGAACGCCGTGCTGCAGAACCTCTCGTTCTGGACCGACCATGGCGATGAGCTGGAGCAACGTTTTTCGTCGTGGGCTTCGAAGTAACTAGCCGGGTGTGAGAAGGCGCGGCTTTTATGGTGAAGCCGCGCCGCATCGATGCAATGAAACAAACGCAAACGCATGTCTTCGCGATGTGCGCGAGCGGCCGGATGCATGGGATCGGGGTAAGTGTCAAAGCGCTAACTCCGGATCGAGGAGACGAGGTGTGACTACGATGACGATCGCCGCCGATTCGACGCCTGAGTCGAATGTTCGACTTAAGCGAGAACTGAAGGCCGCAGAAGCAAAGAAGCGCGCAATGGCGCTGTTGCTGATTGCACCGCTCGCCATTTTTCTGCTGCTGATTTTTGTCGTGCCGATCGGTGCGCTATTGACGCGGGCCGCCCAGAATCCGGAAGTGATGAACGCCCTGCCGCATACGCTCAATGCGTTGAGCGGTTGGGATCGCAAGGCGCTGCCGCCCGACGCCGCGTACTCCGCGCTGGCCGTCGACCTGACGGCGATTGCCGATAGCGACGGCATGGGCGCGCTGGCGCGACGGCTGAACGTGGAAATTCCAGGCTATCGCTCGCTGGTCGCAAAGTCGGCTCGCGCCATGCCGTTCGTCGACGACAACAACAAGCCGTTGACGCTCACGCCGGCCCAGATGCACGCAAAGTTCGCCGAACTCGACGAACGCTGGAACGACGTCGCGTACTGGCAGGCGATCGCGAAGAATTCCGGTGCTTACTCGCCGTTTTATCTGCTGGCTTCGTTGGACCACAAGCAGGACGGATTCGGTCACATCATCGAGACGGATCCGGAGCAACAGATTTATCTCCACGTATTCAGCCGCACCTTCGTGATCGGCGCGGTCGTGACATTCTTTGCGCTGCTGCTCGGTTACCCGCTCGCTTACTGGATTTCGACGCTCTCCGATCGCCGCGCGAATCTGGTGATGATCCTCGTGCTGATTCCGTTCTGGACTTCGATCCTCGTACGCGTGGCCGCATGGATCGTGATCCTGCAAAGCGAAGGGCTGGTGAACAAGGCGCTGATTGCGAGCGGCATTCTGCACGATCCGTTGTCGCTGCTGTTCAACCGCACGGGCGTGTACATCTCGATGACGCACATTCTGTTGCCGTTCATGATTCTGCCGCTGTATAGCGTGATGAAGTCGATCCCGCCGACTTATCAGCGTGCCGCGATCTCGCTTGGCAGTCATCCGTTCGCCGCGTTCTGGCGTGTTTATGTGCCGCAAACTTATCCAGGTATCGGTGCGGGTGCGTTGCTTGTGTTCATTCTGGCGATCGGCTACTACATCACGCCGGCATTGCTCGGCGGACCGAATGATCAGATGGTCAGCTACTACGTCGCGTACTTCACCAACGTGACGATCAACTGGGGTATGGCGTGCGCGCTCGGCGGTTTGCTGCTTGCCGCGACGCTCGTGCTGTATGTCATCTATGGACGCTTCACGCGTTCGTCCCTGAGCCTCGGCTGATTGGCTGAACGGAGCTTACTCGCGATGAAACTTGCCAAGCCCTTGTTTGCGCCGCATACGTCCTTGATCGAGCGCGTGTGGTATTTTGCGTTGCGCGCGCTTGCCGTGCTGACGCTGCTGTATCTGATCCTGCCGGTGCTGGCGATTGTGCCGTTGTCATTTTCGTCCAGCACGTTCCTGGTGTATCCGATTCCGGGGTGGTCGCTGCGCTGGTATGCGAACCTGGTCGGGTCCGATGAATGGCGCATGGCGGCGAAGAATAGCTTTATCGTGGCGCCGTCGGCGACTGTCGTGGCGACTGTGCTCGGCACGTTGGCTGCGATCGGCCTGACCAAAGCGAATTTTCGCGGCAAGGCATTGCTGATGGCGGTTCTGATTTCGCCGATGATCGTGCCGGTGGTGGTGGTCGGCGTCGGTATGTATCTGTTTTTTGCGCCGCTTGGATTGGCGAATACGTATATCGGGCTGATTCTCGCGCATGCGTCGCTCGGCGTGCCGTTTGTGGTGACGACGGTCGCGGCGACGCTGCAAGGCTTCAATTACAACCTGGTGCGCGCGAGTTTGTCGCTGGGTGCGAATCCGGTGAAGACGTTTTTTCGTATCACGTTGCCGGTGATCGCGCCGGGCGTGATTTCGGGCGCGCTGTTCGCGTTTGCTACGTCGTTCGATGAAGTAGTCGTGACGCTGTTCCTGGCTGGGGCGGATCAGACGACCTTGCCGCGTCAGATGTTCACCGGTATTCGAGAGAACATCAGCCCGACTATCGCGGCGTTGGCTACGATTTTGATTGTGTTCTCGACGTGTCTGTTGCTTGCGTTGGAATGGCTGCGGGGAAGGAATGCGGCGCGGGCGGTGGCGGCTTGAATGCCACGCCCGATGACAGCGGTTATGCCACACGAATGCAAAAGCGTGGATTTTCCGACATGATTCTAAGAATGTTCCCATTCCGTCCCGCGCTGCGTCTCTTCATACTCGGAGCCTTCTTAAAGAAGATGCGCTCGACGCAGAAAAGCAATGAAATTTCAGCTAACGCTGCTAGCTTTTGCACTGGCCTTGTCAGGCTGCGCGGATCACGCCGCGCGTGAACGTCTCGGAATTGAAGATGCCACGGTGCTGAAAACGGGAGTCGGCACATCGCAGGACGAGGCAGCAGGCGCGGCAAACGCGCAATGGGTCGGCGCCTACGCGCCAATCGTCAGCAGTCGCACCGCGCTGGCATCGTTGCAACAACGAATCGATCAATTGCCCGGCGACAAGAGCGGTTACTTCCACGCGAAGGCACAGTGCTGGATCGATGCCGGTCAGCAGACGCAGCAGGCTAACGATCACTGGGGCTTCGTTGAGGAAGCGATCGGCCAGGCCGCGGTGATCACAATGAGCCTCGAAAACGGCACGCCGTTGTCCGCTGCTAACCCGGTCTTACGCACGGTGTCCACGGTGCGTCCTGATCTGTGGAAAATCGTCAATACCATCAAAAGCGATCCTGCCTTCGCCCAGTGTCCCCAGGCACAACAACCTCTTGCATGTGCTGAAGTCGAACTGCTGCAAGCAGGCCATGACGCGTGGGCGCGTAGATTCTCCGCTGCTGAAAAGCGCTTACCCGAGGTTCAGGATAATTTGCGGAAGTCGGCGGAAACGGCGTTGCAATGCTCGCAGGCGAAAGCGATGCCTGCATCGGCACCCGCAGTACAGGTGCCTCAAAAGATTACGCTGCGGGCCGACTCCCTGTTCCGTTTCGACGGCAGCAGCGAGGCTGCGATCCTGCCGGCTGGCAAGCGACAACTCGACGGGGTGGTCACGGGCCTGAAGCGGGCCCCAACGGTACGCGAGCTAAAGATCACCGGGTTTGCCGACCGACTCGGCAGCGATACCCACAACCAGAGTCTATCGTTACGGCGTGCGCAGACAGTCAGGCAGTATCTGCGCAACCACGGCGTGACGTTGCCTATGACCGCGCAAGGCCAAGGCAGTGCGAATCAGTTAGTCACCTGCCAGCAAACAAAGCGCGATGAACTGGTGCGGTGTCTTGAGCCAAACCGGCGCGTCGAAATCGAATTTTTGATCGCAGCATCGTAGCGTTCACGTACATCAGGAATGACCGTCGGTGTCTATGGATGCCGACGTCTCGCAGCAGTTGGTCGATATTTCGACTCGCTCTGTTGTATCCCGGCTCCGCTATGAGCCCCTGTAATCTCCATTCCCTGCAGTTTCTTGTCGCGAGGCAGAACTTCGTCTGTGTACACGTCAGGCAGGAATACTCACCGGCGACCTGCCTTCTCGTTCTCAGGGCGCATAGCGTTTCGCTTCGATCGATGTAGATCTCGAGCTTACGCGCGGTAAGAGTTGACGTGGCAAGGAATGTTTTAATAAGGAATGCAACATATGTCTACTATTCTAGTTATCGATGATCACCCGGCATTTCGGCTGATCATCAAGATGCAGCTTATGCAACTGCTTGGCGTCGAGGAGGTGATCGAAGCCGATAACGGGCAAACGGCCGTCGAATTGGCCCGTCAGCACACACCGGTACTTGCGATACTTGATCTCGATATTCCGCGTATCAGTGGACTTGATGTAATCCCTCGGCTCAAGCTTGCACATCCGTCAATGCGCATGCTGGTGTTGTCAGGTCAGGATCCCGTTATATTTGCGCCACGGGCAATGCGCTGCGGCGTGCAGGGTTTCGTTGCCAAGTCGCAGGAAATGAAGGAGATCATGCGAGGCGTAGAGGCGGTGTTGGCCGGGTATACCGTGTTCCCCGTAGTCTCCGGCGGCCGCGGGTTTTCGTCCAATACCGGTGACGCGAAAGAGGAAGACAGACTCACCCTGTTATCGGACAAGGAACTCGTGATTCTGCAGATGCTTTCGAAGGGTATGTCGAACAAGACGATTGGAGACACGCTGTTTATGAGCGACAAGACCGTGAGCACGTACAAGAGCCGCATTCAGGAAAAGCTTGGGCTGTCGTCGTTGGCCGCGTTAATCGAGTTCGCGACATTGCACAGACTGATCGACTGAGTTTTGCGGGCTATGAATAAAATGGGCCGGCTTGGTTCTTCAGCGGACACGCGTAGTCGTGCGTCGCGTATCTCGCAGAATGCGGGACTTACTTCGGTTCGCTTCGCGACAGTGTTGGGCGGCCTTTGCGCGTTCGCGCTGCTGTGTATGTTCTCGCTACGGGCCAACGCGACACTGCTAGCCGGCGACGCACCACGGGTACTACACGCCAGCAATTCGCGTCCGGCTGTCGTGTTGGCCGCGCGAGATGCAGTGGCACAACTCGGGCAACCGGCTCACAGCACTCATTCGCGCAGCGAGGCTGCCGCCAGCGCGCCTTTTGCGCTTGCTTCGAGCGATAGTCGCTATGTCGCAGGCCAACCTGCGACGGGCGTACATGATACCGAGATCGATCGGCAAACGTGGCTATTGGCGCTCGCGGCCCCCGCGGTCGTTGCGTTTGCCGGTGCGTGCTGGTCTCGCGCGGCGCTGAGGCGCGCTGCTGAGAAATGGCATCGCGCTGAAGATGAATGGGCGCGCCGGTGCGATGCGGCCGAAGCGCGGGAGCAGGTCACACGTGTCGAGGCGTCCGTCCAGGCAAGTGCCGCCGCAAAGCAGGAGCGGCTCTGGCTGCTCGGCGCGATGCGCCTCTATGCAGAAGCTCCTTTGACCGCCGTAACGGGTCTGCTTGAATCGCTCGGAACCGCAGCCGCGCCTTCCGCTCAACGCGCGCAAGCGTTAGTGATCCGATCCGCGATGCGCACGTGGGCCCAAACACTTCACGATCTGCTGGATATTTCGCCGCTGGAGTCCCGCGCCATTGTTCTAGACGAAAGCGTGACGAATCCGCGAGAAGTCATCGACGGTGTCATCGCGCTGTTGGCCCCGGCCGCCGCGCAGCGAGGCTTGCATCCGAGCGTCAGCGTTGACCAAACGGTGGCGACGCTGATACTCGCCGATAGCGCGCGGCTCGGTCAGATTTTCTTCCACCTGCTAAACCGTACGATCCAACTCAATACGCTGGGAGAGATTGCCGTCGTTGTGCAGGCGGACCTGTTGAATGCGGGCTCGCAGCGTATTTCTATCAAATTGATGGACACCGGAAGCGATGCTGTTCACGTTGCACAACAGCCACTTTTCGAGCCGAGCGGTGATCTAGCGTTCGCCGGAGAATGGCGCGCCAACCTCGATGCTTGCTTGTCGCTTTGCCAAATACTCGCGCAGCGTATGCAAGGCGAACTTTTAGTCGCGAGCGACTCAAAGTCTTCCACTCGTGTGAGCTTCAGTGCGCCGTTCAGCGTCGAGCAATGGGGGCCTTCCGCGGAATTGACGAGCAACTCTCAGGCACCCCTGTTTGCCATTGCTGCCCAGTCGCGGGACGTTGCCACGAGCACCTCATCTGAACCCTTCGAACGTCGCTATCTCGACGCGTTGTCGGAGGAGGGCATCAATCTCCACACATTTCTGAGTGCCTGGCGTCGCTCGATGACGGACGATCTGGAGCGCCTGAGCGGCTTGCATCGCCAGCATGACGTCGATGAGCTACGCACCTTGCTGCACAGATTGAGTGGGGCCGTGGGCCTCGTCGGTGCAGGCAGTCTGACGGAAGCGCTACGGCGCGCTAGTACGGCACCGGAGCACGAGACCGGAGCAATCGACTTGCTCGTCGAGCGCGGCAGGACCTTGGTCACGCAACTCGACGCAGCAATCGACCCACACCGGAGCACCATACGATGAACCGACCTCTGGCCTTGATCGAAGGCGCTCTGGCGATTCCGAAGCCGCGCCCGTTCGATGGTTTGCCGCCGCCTTTCGGCTCGCGACGACGTACCGCGCGAGCCGCGGCACAAGACGCAACGCAACGCGCCCCCCAACCCATCGCTCAAACCGAAGCACAACAGGCGATGCAGGACGCAGTGCAACGCCGGCCGCAACAGGCACGACCCGGTCCGTTTCCTCCGGGCGCGAAGCTTTTGTTCTATAAAGTGCCGCAGCAACGGGTGGATTCCCACCGTTTTGACGTGGCGATGGCTGAAGCAAAGCGCTACCTTGAGGCAGGCAGGGCGCGTCCGCGCTCGTCCCGTTCGGATCACATACTCGGTGGGGCGATCTTCGTGGGTTGCGGCATTGCGTTGGCCTGGTTGTTGGCGACATGCGCGATGCGAGACGCCAACAAGGCGAGCGAACTGGCCTCGAGACCGCCGGTTTTGCCGGCGGTCAGCGGTCCGCCCGTTGTCGATTCGCAAGAACCGATTAAGCTGGCTCAGTTGGCAGTTGAAGAGACGCAGACGATTTCGGGGAGTGTGCCTTCGGTAGCCAGCGCGGTGTCAAAGGCAGTGGCGCCAAGTCCCGTTGCAGCGCTGCCGTCCGCAAGCTCAGCAACGCGCTATGCGGCGGCAGATGTCGTGCCAGCACCTTCCATCGCAAGCTATGCTGGGTCAACGGGGGCGCCGGCCAGCGCCGCGATGCGCGACGACACTGCTCCGGCGACGACACCTCGAAGCAAGCGCGCGCAGTTGTCGCAGCACACTGTGCAGCAGCCAACCGCGCGAGCATCCACTCGCGAAGCCACGATGACCCGCCTAGCAAAGACGGAACGCAAAGTCGCGGTCGCACGTATGACCGAAGGGCATGCCAACGAGCGGCTCGCGCTGAGCCGTGCCGTTCGACCAGCTGCGGGGCCTGCCGTGTCGAAACAGCCAGAATGGACCACGCGTCTGTCGGCCGAAAACGACACAGTCGACCAGGCAGCGTTGCTCAACTGGGCCAAGCAGTCACGCGCGCATGTCACCACGCGCGCCACCGTACCGGTCTCGGGCGGCGTCGACTGGAACGCCCACATGACCCAGCGCCGCATCACCGACGATCCCGCCGCCTTCCACACCGACCGCAGCGACAAATAAAAAAAGCCCGGCCAAAGCCGGGCTCTCAAATCGGCTGCGTCCTTCCACAAGGACGCAGCACCTGCAAAACAGCTTGCAGTTACTGCATGCGTTACCTAATACCTTAACCTCAAGCAGCCAGCAGCGAACGCAACACGAACGGCAGAATCCCGCCGTGCTTGTAGTAGTCCACTTCGATCGGCGTATCGATACGCAGCAGAACCTGCACGCGCTTCTCCTTGCCGTCCTTCCCGCGAATTACCAGCGTCACTTCCTGTTGCGGCTTGAAGTCAGCGCCCAGGCCTTCGATGTCGTACGTCTCTTCGCCGGTAATACCCAGCGACTGAACGCTATCCGACCCCTTGAACTGCAGCGGCAGAACGCCCATGCCCACCAAATTCGAACGGTGAATCCGCTCGAAGCTGCGAGCAACCACAGCCTTCACGCCCAACAGTTGCGTACCCTTCGCAGCCCAGTCACGCGACGAGCCCGTGCCGTACTCTTCACCCGCAAACACAACCGTCGGCGTGCCCGCGTCGATGTACTTCATCGCTGCGTCATAGATCGACTCTTGTTCGCCGCTCGGCTGGTGAATCGTCAGGCCGCCTTCAACACGCGTACCGTCTGCCTTCGCCGGGATCATCAGGTTCTTGATCCGGACGTTCGCGAACGTGCCGCGCATCATCACGTCGTGGTTGCCGCGGCGCGAGCCGTAGCTGTTGAAGTCGGCCTTCTGCACGCCGTTTGCCTTCAGCCACTTGCCTGCCGGCGAGTCTTCCTTGATCGAGCCTGCCGGGCTGATGTGGTCGGTCGTGACCGAGTCACCGAAGATGCCCAGTGCGCGTGCGCCCTTGACCGGAGCGATGCTGTCGGCCGGCGTCATCGAGAAGTCCTTGCCGAAGAACGGCGGCTCAGCGATGTAGGTCGACTTCGGCCAGTCGTAGACTTGACCTTCTTCGCCTTCGATCTTGCTCCACAGGTCGCCCTTCTTGGTCAGCGACGCGTAGTTCTTGCGGAACGCATCTGCGTCCAGCGCGAACTTGAGCAGTTCATTGACTTCTTCGCTGGTCGGCCAAATGTCGCCCAGGTAGATGTCCTTGCCGCCCTTGCCCTTGCCGACCGGTTCGGTCATCAGGTCGCGCGTGATGTTGCCGGCGATCGCGTAAGCCACAACCAGCGGCGGCGAGGCCAGGAAGTTCGCGCGGATGTTCGGATGGATACGCGCTTCGAAGTTACGGTTGCCCGACAGAACCGCTGCCGCGACGATGTCGTTCTTCGTGATCGCTTCGTTCAGTTCCGGCGTCAGGTCGCCTGCGTTGCCGATACAGGTCGTGCAACCGTAAGCGGCCAGCGTGAAACCGAGCTTGTCGAGGTACTTCATCAAGTCGGTCTTCGTCAGGTATTCCGTGACGATGCGCGATCCCGGCGCCAGCGACGTCTTGATGTGCGGAGCGACCGTCAGGCCGGCTTCCACAGCCTTCTTGGCCAGCAGACCAGCAGCCAGCAGCACGCTCGGGTTCGACGTGTTCGTGCACGACGTGATCGCGGCGATCAGGATGTCGCCGTTCTTCACGTCGACGCCGTTGCTCGTCGTGTATTGCGCGTCCAGATCTTCCGACTTCTTCGCAAAGCCGTTTTCTGCGACAGGCTTCGAGAACAGGTCGCTGAAGGTCGACTTCACGTGACCGATTTCGATACGGTCTTGCGGGCGCTTCGGACCTGCCAGCGACGGCGTCACCGTGCCGAGATCCAGCGTGACGACCTTGGTGTAGTCGATCTGGCCAGCCTTCGGAATACCGAACAGACCCTGCGCCTTGAAGTAGTTTTCGAAGGCGGAGATTTCTGCGTCGGTGCGGCCCGTGCCCTTGAAGTAGTCGATGGTTTTTTCGTCGACCGGGAAGAAGCCCATGGTTGCGCCGTATTCCGGCGCCATGTTGCCGATCGTCGCACGGTCCGGCAGCGACAGCGACTTCGTGCCTTCGCCGAAGAACTCGACGAACTTGCCGACAACCTTTTCCTTACGCAGCAGTTCGGTGACGGTCAGGACCAGGTCGGTCGCCGTCAGGCCTTCGCGCAGCTTGCCCTTCAGTTCGACGCCAACCACGTCCGGCGTCAGGAAGTACACCGGCTGGCCGAGCATGCCGGCTTCAGCTTCGATACCGCCCACGCCCCAGCCCACCACGCCGATACCGTTGATCATGGTGGTGTGGCTGTCGGTGCCGACCAGCGAATCCGGGTAGTACACGGTGTCCGCGCCCTCGGCCTTCTTGTGCACGCCGCGTGCGAGGTATTCCAGGTTCACCTGGTGAACGATACCGACGCCCGGCGGCACGACCTTGAACGTGTCGAATGCCTGCATGCCCCACTTCATGAACTGGTAGCGCTCGTTGTTGCGCTGGAATTCCAGTTTCATGTTCAGATCGAGCGCGTTCTTTTCGCGGAAGTGATCGATCTGCACCGAGTGGTCGACCACCAGATCAACCGGGACCAGCGGTTCGATCGACTTCGGATCCTTGCCCATGTGTTTCGCGACACCGCGCATTGCAGCGATGTCAGCGAGCAGCGGAACGCCGGTAAAGTCCTGCAGCACGACGCGCGACACCACGAACGGGATTTCGTCGACGCGCGCAGCGGTCGGCTTCCAGTTCGCGAGCTGCTCGATGTGTTCTTCGGCGATCTTCTTGCCGTCGTAGTTACGCAGCACCGATTCCAGCACGATACGGATCGAAACCGGCAGGCGGTCGATCTTGATGTTCAGTGCCTTGCCGAGTTGCGGCAGGGAGTAGAACTTGCCTTTGCCGGAACCGCTGTCGAATTCCTTGAGCGTTTTGTGGAGGTTGTGGGCCATGGTGTTTTCCTTGGTTTGATCGCGGAACTACTGTACTTAACTAGATGACGTACAAATCGACGTATTCATTGACCGGCATGGCTTCGAGCCTTGCCTGATCGAGCGACACGTCGAGAATCGCCAGTTGTTGCTTGACCGGAAAGCGGCGCGCGAGATTGGTCTTGAACTTCTCGACCAGCAACGGAATCCCGTCTTCGCGACGACGCTTATGACCGATCGGGTATTCGACTACAACTTCGTCGAACGTCGATCCATCGTTGAATTCGACCGTCAGTGCATTGGCGATCGAACGCTTCTCCGGATCGTGGTAATCCTTCGTGAACTGCGCGTCTTCGACACATTCCATCCTGGCGCGCAGCACATCGATACGCGCGTCCTGCGCGATCGAATCTTCATAATCCGCGGCCGTCAGGCGGCCATGGATCAACGGCACGGCGATCATGTATTGAATGCAATGATCGCGGTCGGCCGGATTGTTCAGGGGGCCCTTCTTGTCGATGATACGGATCGCGGCTTCGTGTGTGCGGATCGTGATCTTCTTGATGTCTTCCACTCGCTTGCCTGCTGCATTGAGTTGCGCATGCAGTGTCATCGCTGCTTCCACCGCCGTCTGCGCGTGGAATTCAGCCGGGAAAGAGATCTTGAACAACACGTTTTCCATCACGTACGAGCCGTACGGGCGCTGGAACTTGAACGCGTTGCCTTTGAACAGCACGTCGTAGAAGCCCCAGGTCTTCGCGGTCAGCACCGACGGATAGCCCATCTCGCCGGTCTTCGCGATCAGCGCGAGACGTACGGCGCGCGACGTCGCATCGCCCGCGGCCCACGATTTGCGCGAACCCGTGTTCGGCGCGTGACGGTAGGTGCGCAGCGCATGTCCATCGACAAACGCCTGCGATACCGCGTTGATCAACTCGTCGCGCGTCAAGCCGATCAGTTGGCCGACCACAGCGGTGGAAGCCAGCTTCACCAGCAATACATGATCGAGCCCGACCTTGTTGAACGAGTTTTCGAGCGCGATACAGCCTTGAATTTCGTGCGCCTTGATCATGCCGATCAACACGTCTTTCATCGTCAGCGGCTGTTTGCCTGCTGCGATGGCACTGCGCGAGAGCCAGTCGGCCGTCGCCAGAATCCCGCCGAGGTTATCCGACGGATGGCCCCATTCGGCGGCCAGCCAAGTGTCGTTGAAGTCCAGCCAGCGGATCATTGCGCCGATGTTGAAGGCGGCCTGAACCGGGTCCAGCTGGAACGACGTGCCCGGCACCTTCGCGCCGTTGGGGACGATCGTGCCCGGCACGATCGGTCCCATCAGCTTGGTGCAGGCCGGGTAGGTGAGCGCCTCGAGTCCGCAGCCGAGCGTATCGATCAGGCAGTTACGCGCGGTATCCAGCGCGAGCGTGCTGTCGATCGGGAATTCCAGTACGTAATCGACGATATCGACCAGGACTGGGTCCGGGTCGGGTCGCACGTTGGAAATCGGAGCGGACATCGGGGAGCTTTCCTGATGTAACGGATTAGTTGGTCTTGTTGATCGCGTTCGATTGCGTCGGGGCCGGTGCGCCTTGCACCATGGCTGCCGTCTTGCACTCGTCGGCCAGACGCGAGCTGTCCTTATCCGAGAACAACATCGCCTTCGTCGGGATCACGACCAGGTCCATACCCGTTGCTGCGTCGTGGAAGCGGTCTGCGCCCGTGGTGGTCGCTTCGCGCGGGAGATTGTAGTTTTTGTTCGCCCAGTGAACCGTGACGATCTGGTCGCGCTTCATGTCGCCCTTCAGGTCGAATGCCAGGCCTTCGTTGCACGACCACTTTTCCGAACCTTCCGGTACCGGATCAACCTTCGCTTCCTTGGCCGGATTGGCCTTGCGCTTGATCAGGCGCTTCGGTTGCGGCTTCTTCGGCACAGCCTTGGCAGCCGGCGTGGTGGTGGTTTGTGCAGCGGCGTCCGTCGCAACGGTCAGCATCGTCGTGGACAAAGCGCCGATTACGGCGGCGATCAACAGCTTATTCATGGAGGAGAACCTTTCTATCTAGTTTCAGTTGAACAGTACGCGGGCTACCGGTCCTGGCAACCGCGAGGGTTGAACTGCACGCGCTTCGAAAGCGCACAGCGACCGCTATTTTCTCCTATTTAGCGCCACGAACTTCAAATTCTCTGGACCGGTGTAATTCGCACTCGGACGGATGATCTTGTTGTCGATCCGTTGCTCGATGATGTGCGCGCTCCAGCCTGCCGTACGGGCGATCACGAACAGCGGCGTGAACATCGCCGTCGGCACGCCCATCATGTGATACGAAACCGCGCTGAACCAGTCGAGATTTGGAAACATCTTTTTCACATCTGCCATCACTGTTTCAAGTCGCTCGGCGATGTTGAACAGTTTCAGGTTGCCCGCTTCCTTCGACAGCTTCTTCGCGACTTCCTTGATGACCTTGTTGCGCGGATCGGAAATCGTGTACACCGGGTGACCGAAACCGATCACCACTTCCTTGTTTTCGACGCGACGGCGGATGTCGGCTTCAGCCTCATCCGGCGTCTGATAGCGCGACTGGATCTCGAACGCGACTTCGTTGGCGCCACCGTGCTTTGGGCCGCGCAGCGCCCCGATTGCACCGGTAATCGCCGAGTAGATGTCCGAGCCCGTGCCCGCAATCACGCGGCCGGTAAACGTCGACGCGTTGAATTCATGCTCGGCATACAGGTTCAGCGATACATGCATCGCGTCGACCCATGCCTTCGACGGCTCCACACCGTGCAGCAGGTGCAGGAAGTGGCCGCCAATCGAATCATCATCGGTTTCAACTTCGATGCGCTTGCCGTTGTGCGAGTAGTGGTACCAGTACAGCAGCATCGAACCGAGCGAGGCCATCAGCTTGTCAGCGATGTCGCGTGCGCCCGGCAGGTTGTGGTCGTCTTTCTCCGGCAACACGGTGCCGAGCACCGACACGCCGGTGCGCATCACATCCATCGGGTGCGCGGCGGCCGGAATCCACTCCAGCGCGGCTTTCACGTTCGCGGGCAAACCGCGCAACGCCTTGAGCTTGGTCTTGTAGGCGGTCAGTTCGGCTTGCGTCGGCAGCTTTTCGTGGACCAGCAGATAAGCGATCTCTTCGAATTCGCATGCACCGGCGATGTCGAGAATGTCGTAGCCGCGGTAATGCAGGTCGTTGCCGGTCTTGCCGACCGTGCACAGCGCGGTGTTGCCAGCCGTCACACCGGACAGCGCGACGGATTTCTTCGGTTTGAAGGCGCTTTTAGATTCGTTCTCGCCTTGTGCACCGGCGGTTTGCGTCGTCTCGCTCATCTCCCGCAATCTCCTTTGTGCCTGCTCATTGTTTCCGGTTGAACCACGGATTCGACGTCTGTTTCCTGCTGCGCGAGACACTGCTTCGATTCGCTTGTACGGCGCCACGCGAGGGCGCCTCCCAGCGCTGCCGCGCCGGCTGCTGCAATGGCCATCGTGCTCATCATGCGGCTTGCCCGTTAGCGCCCACTTTCGTGAAGAGCGGCGTGGCGTCTTGCGGGACGGCGCGACCCGTGGATTGCGCGCGACGCAGCACCGACCAGTAATAGCGATAGCTTGCCCGGTCGTGCAGCGTGTCGTGATAGCGCGTCGGCCCCCATTGCGCCGACTGCGCAGCCAGCAGAATTTCGGTAGCAGTGACGATTTCTTCGTCGCGCGGAGCAAACGCAGCGACGATCGCTTCGATCTGCGCCGGATGGATGCTCCACATGCGCGTGTAGCCGAACTCGTTGCGGGCGCGGGCGGCGTCGTTTGCAACCACGCTCATGTCGCGCACTTCGGTGCTGACGTTATGCGATGGCACCTTGCCGTACGCGTGGCAGGCCGCCGAAATCTCGAGCTTCGCGCGCCGCACCAGCGGGTGGTCGAACTGACCGGGCGAGCGCATGGCGGTATCGGGAATCGCGCCGTTGTGCGCGGAAACGAAGTCCATCAGGCCGAAGCTCAGCGCCTCGACGCCTGGGAGCGCGGCCAGATCGAATACACGTGTCAACGCGCCGTGCGTTTCGACCAGCAATTGCACCGGCACCGGCTGCGCGATGCCGAGTTCACGCCGCGTAGCCTCGATGAACGCGACCATTTCGGCGGCATCGGGCACGTTGCGGATTTTCGGCAGGGTGATGTAAGCAGGCGCTCGCTTTGCAGCGCGCAGAATGAGACGGACGTCGTCACGCCAGTGCGCGTGATCGAAGTCGTGGATCCTCACGCCGACACGGCCGAAGCGGTCATGCTCGCTGCCCAGCAGCGACGCGACCAGCTCCGCGTGTTCGGCTTCGCGGCCGACCTGTGCACCGTCTTCGCAATCCAGCGTGATGTCGAACACCGGGCCGAGTTGCTGCTGCAATGCCAGTGATTTCAGCATCAGCTTCTCGCTGCCGGCGTAGTGATCGCAGGCAGGCAGCACAGCGGGCGGCACTTCGCCGTCAAACAGCACTTCGGCGGGTGTGAGGGCGCGCATCTTCGGCGTCAGGATTCTGGGTGGTCGGGTGGGTAAATCGGATTCGGACGCGCTCTGCTCGGCGATCAGCCGGCCATGACGCAAAGCGCGTTCGAATCAGAGGCGAATACTGGCACGACAAATTGCGAAATGAACCGCAATTTCGTGGGACGTACCTGCATTCGCACGTAAAAAACCGGAACCCGCTGCGATAAAGCCACGGAGTTCCGGTTCGTCTGCATCTAGCGCTTAGCCGAGCAGATGTTGAACGCCTTCGCGCTCTTCGAGCAGCTCGTTCAGCGTGCCGTCCATCTTTTCGCGCGAGAACGCGTCGATTGCCAGACCTTCAACGCGCTTGTACTCGCCGTTTTCGCACGTAACCGGCACACCGTAGATGATGTCTTCCGGAATGCCATACGAACCGTCCGACGGGATACCCATCGTGACCCACTTGCCGTTCGTGCCGAGCACCCAGTCACGCACGTGGTCGATTGCAGCGTTAGCTGCCGACGCTGCCGATGAGAGGCCGCGCGCTTCGATGATTGCTGCGCCGCGTTTGCCGACGGTCGGGATGAACGTGTTGCGGTTCCATTCTTCGTCGTTGATCAGCTTGGTCAGGTCTTGACCTTCTGCCGTTGCGACGCGGAAGTCCGGGTACATGGTCGGCGAGTGGTTGCCCCACACAGCCAGCTTTTCGATCGAAGCGACCGGCTTGCCCGACTTGGCAGCCAGTTGCGACAGCGCGCGGTTGTGGTCGAGACGCAGCATGGCGGTGAAGTTTTTCTTCGGCAGATCCGGTGCCGACTTCATCGCGATGTAAGCATTCGTGTTGGCCGGGTTGCCGACCACCAGCACCTTCACGTCGCGGCTCGCGACTTCGTTCAGCGCCTTGCCCTGAACCGTGAAGATTTCGGCGTTTGCCGACAGCAGGTCTTTACGCTCCATGCCTTTCGAACGCGGACGTGCGCCGACCAGCAGGGCAACGTCTGCATCCTTGAATGCAACCTTCGGGTCGTCAGTGATCACGACACCCGACAGCAGCGGGAATGCGCAATCATCCAGTTCCATCACGACGCCTTTGACGGCGCCTTGCGCTTGCGGCAGGTCGAGCAGTTGCAGGATAACCGGCTGGTCCTTACCGAGCAGATCGCCATTGGCGATGCGGAACAGTAGGGAGTAAGCGATTTGACCTGCGGCGCCGGTGACGGCAACGCGCTTTGCGGGCTTAGCCATTGAGAAATCTCCAGGACGATGCGTTAGACGCTAGGGAAAACGCCATTCTATATGTGCGTTCAGCGAAGCGTTGTGAAACACGGCGGAATTCACTGTTCGCGTACGGCCTCGGAATGTGCCGAGGCTGTGCGGCGCGCTGCGGCAAGACCGCCATGCCGGAAACCTGTGCTGCTGGGCGGGGAGCGGGGCATCCTGGCGCCGGGTAGCCGCTGCACGATGCGGGCTCCTGCAAACAGCGCGTTTCGGCAAGCGTCTGACCAACGAATGGCGGCGAATCGAAACCTGGACTGCGTGGGAACAGCATGGCGCAGAGTGGCTGCCGGTGCGCTGCGGCGCTGTATTGCACAGTGCAAAACAGCCGCCGAAAAACCCGCAAACCCTTGCTCGACAAGGAGTGTAGGAGTGGTCAGACGCAAAGTCAACATTATCTTATGTCTTATATAAGACATATCTGTTGCGGGGAAAACCCTAGACGCGGCCCGGCCCTTTATGATGAAATGCGCGGATGACTTCGAACCAGGCGAACACCGCGAATCCGAACGGCCATGGGGCCACGGGCGAGGGTGTATCCGCTGCCACGCCCGCTACGTCGCCCACTTTCAGCCCCTTGTATCAGCAGATCAAGGGCTTGATTACACAGAGCCTCGAAACCGGCGAATGGAAACCTGGCGAGATCATTCCTAGTGAAGTCGAATTGGCGGCCAGATTCAAGGTCAGTCAGGGAACAGTGCGCAAAGCGATCGACGAGCTTGCTGCCGACAACCTGCTGGTGCGCCGCCAGGGCAAGGGTACTTTTGTTGCAACGCACAATGAAGACCGCGCCCAGTTTCGCTTCCTCAGATTACTGGCCGATGACGGCGCGGAACATCCGCACGTCAGCCGCCTGCTTGAATGCCGGCGTTTGCGCGCTTCGGCGGACATCGCCCGGCAACTCGATCTGAAACCCGCCGATCCGGTGGTGTTGATCAAGCGCTTGCTGCAGTTCGACGGTGAAGTCACCGTGCTCGACGAAATCTGGTTGCCCGGCGCGGTGTTTCGCGGGCTCACGCTCGAGCGGCTGTCGGAGTATAAAGGTCCCCTCTACGCCATGTTCGAGACGGAATTCGGCACACGCATGATCCGCGCAACGGAAAAGATCCGCGCGGTCGCAGCTGATCCGGCGGTCGCCGATCTGCTGCATGTGCCGGCGGGTTTCCCGCTGCTTTCGGTCGAACGCGTCTCCTATACATATGGAGACCGGCCGGTTGAGGTGCGCCGTGGTTGGTATGTCACAACCGGGTATTACTATCAGAACGATCTGAGCTGAATCGGGACGAAAAAAGGCGTCGCGTCCCACGCGCGCGCCTGTTTGAAGGCGCCTTTATCGCGCGTGCTGTAACGGACCTGTAGTGGTTTTCGCTGCAGCGCGATATAAAAAGGCGCTAAAATTGCGGATTAGTGTGACTACATAGTAGGGGTCTAGCATGGCTGAAGCCGTAAAAAAACCGAGGCCGGAATTCCGGAACATCGGTATCGGGCAGATTTTGACGGCATACCGTCTCCCGCTAGCGGGGCGCGTGTCGATCTTGCACCGCTTAAGCGGTGGGCTGCTTTTTGTTTTTCTTCCGTTCCTGCTGTACCTCTTCGATCAGAGCCTGACTTCCGAACTTAGTTTCGAAGTCTTCAAGGGCTTCCTCTCCAACATCATCGTCAAGCTCATCACGCTCGTTCTCGCGTGGGCCTTCCTGTTCCACTTCTGCGCCGGTGTCCGTCACCTGTTCATGGACACGAGCCACGGCCTCACGACCAAAGAGAAGGGCAAGCAAACCTCCATCGTGGTGCTGGTCGTTTCGTCGCTTCTGACGATTGCTTTCGCGCTCAAACTCTTCGGAGCATTCTAAAAAAATGGCAGCTAATAACCGAATCGGTCCGAAGCGTCTCGTCGTCGGCGCACATTACGGCCTGCGCGACTGGCTCGCCCAGCGCATTACCGCCTGCATCATGGCCGTCTACACGGTGATCCTGCTCGCGTGGTTCTTCGGCGCGCGCGATTTCTCGTATGACGGCTGGGCCTCGATCTTTGCAACGCAATGGATGAAGCTCGCCACGTTCGTCACGCTGCTGTCGCTGTTCTATCACGCGTGGGTTGGTATCCGCGACATCTGGATGGACTATGTGAAGCCCGTTGGCACGCGCCTGTTTCTTCAAGCGCTGACGATCGTCTGGCTGCTCGCATGTGCGGGCTACGCTGCGCAGATTCTCTGGAGAGTGTAAAAGAATGGCTGCAATCAAGAATTCTCTGCCGCGTCGCAAGTTTGACGTGGTTATCGTCGGCGCAGGCGGCTCGGGGATGCGCGCTTCGCTGCAACTCGCGCGCGCCGGTCTGTCGGTTTGCGTGCTGTCCAAGGTGTTCCCGACGCGTTCGCACACGGTCGCTGCCCAGGGCGGCATCGGCGCCTCGCTCGGCAACATGAGCGAAGACAATTGGCACTACCACTTCTACGACACGATCAAGGGTTCCGACTGGCTCGGCGACCAGGACGCGATCGAGTTCATGTGCCGTGAAGCACCGAACGCCGTGTACGAGCTCGAACACTTCGGCATGCCGTTCGACCGTAACGCTGACGGCACGATTTACCAACGCCCGTTCGGCGGCCACACCGCCAACTACGGCGAAAAACCGGTGCAACGCGCTTGCGCGGCCGCTGACCGTACGGGTCACGCGCTGCTGCACACGCTGTACCAGCAAAACGTGGCAGCCAAGACGCAGTTCTTCGTCGAATGGATGGCGCTGGATCTGATCCGCGACGCCGACGGCGACGTGCTTGGCGTGACCGCGCTGGAAATGGAAACCGGCGACGTTTATATCCTCGAAGGCAAGACCACGCTGTTCGCTACGGGCGGCGCGGGCCGGATCTTCGCAGCATCCACGAACGCGTTCATCAACACCGGTGACGGCCTGGGCATGGCTGCGCGTTCGGGTATCGCACTGCAAGACATGGAATTCTGGCAATTCCACCCCACCGGCGTGGCCGGCGCGGGCGTGCTGATTACCGAAGGCGTGCGTGGCGAAGGCGGCATTCTGCGTAACTCGAACGGCGAGCGTTTCATGGAACGCTACGCACCGACGCTGAAGGATCTGGCGCCGCGCGACTTCGTTTCGCGTTCGATGGATCAGGAAATCAAGGAAGGCCGCGGCGTGGGTCCGAACAAGGATCACGTGCTGCTCGACCTGTCGCACATCGGCGCTGAGACGATCATGAAGCGTCTGCCGTCGATCCGCGAAATCGCCATGAAGTTCGCGAATGTCGACTGTATTAAAGAGCCGATTCCGGTTGTGCCGACCATCCACTATCAGATGGGTGGTATCCCGACGAACATCAACGGCCAGGTCGTTGGCACGTCGCGCGATCACAAGGAAGTCGTCAACGGTTTCTACGCAGTGGGCGAATGCTCGTGCGTGTCGGTGCACGGTGCAAACCGTCTTGGCACGAACTCGCTGCTCGACCTGGTGGTATTCGGCCGCGCGGCCGGTAACCACATCGTCAAGCACGTGAAGGACATCAAGGAACACAAGCCGCTGCCGGCCGACGCGGGCGATTTCTCGCTGGCGCGTCTGAACAAGCTGGACAAGTCCACGTCCGGCGAATACTCGCAAACCGTCGCGGCCGATATCCGTTCCACGATGCAGGCGCACGCCGGCGTGTTCCGCACGTCGAAGCTGCTGGCCGAAGGTGTCGAGCGGATTCGCGAAGTGGCTGACCGTGTCGACAACATCTACCTGAAAGACAAGTCGAAGGTGTTCAACACGGCGCGTATCGAAGCGCTGGAAGTGGAGAATCTGATCGAAGTGGCCCGCGCCACGATGGTTTCCGCCGAAGCCCGCAAGGAAAGCCGTGGCGCGCACGCGCAAGACGATTTCGAACATCGCGACGACGAAAACTGGCTGCGCCATACGCTTTGGTTCAGCGAAGGCGATCGCCTCGACTACAAGCCGGTTCAGATGCAACCGCTGACCGTCGAATCGGTGCCGCCGAAAGCGCGTACCTTCTAAGGCACAAGTCAAAGGAATTCAGAAATGGCCAAGCGTACATTTGAAATTTACCGCTACGATCCGGACAAGGACGCGGCACCGCGCATGCAAACGTACGAGATCGAAATCGACTCGCACGAACGCATGCTGCTCGACGCGCTGCTCAAGCTGAAAGCGATGGACGAAACCTTGTCGTTCCGCCGTTCGTGCCGTGAAGGCGTGTGCGGTTCGGACGCGATGAACATCAACGGCAAGAATGGTCTGGCCTGCTTGCAGAACATGAATGACCTGCCGCAGAAGATCGTGCTGCGTCCGCTGCCGGGCCTGCCCGTCGTGCGCGACCTGATTTGCGACTTCACGCAGTTCTTCAACCAGTATCACTCGATCAAGCCGTACCTGATCAACGATACGCCGCCGCCGGAAAAGGAACGTCTGCAGTCGCCGGAAGAACGCGACGAGCTCGACGGCCTGTACGAATGTATTCTGTGCGCTAGCTGCTCCACGTCGTGCCCGAGCTTCTGGTGGAATCCAGACAAGTTCGTCGGCCCGGCTGGCCTGTTGCAAGCCTATCGTTTCATCGCCGATAGCCGCGACGAAGCGACGGGTGAACGCCTCGACAACCTGGAAGATCCGTACCGTCTGTTCCGTTGCCATACGATCATGAATTGCGTCGACGTCTGCCCGAAGGGCCTGAACCCGACCAAGGCGATTGGCAAGATCAAGGAATTGATGGTTCGCCGCGCTGTCTAGGATGAACGAAACATCGCATCAGTCCGACCCTCTCCGCCGCGCGCGCCTTCGCTGGCGTGCGCGGCGGGGCCTGCTGGAAAACGATCTGATCTTTGAACGTTTTTTCAGCCGATATGAGCATGACCTCAGCGATGCCGACGTGGGCGCTCTCACGCGCCTGCTCGAGCTGAGCGATAACGACCTGATGGACTTGCTGCTCGTTCGCAAGGAACCGGAAGGCGAACTTGCCGACCCGGATGTGATCCGGGTGCTGGAGCTGTTGCGGAATGCTTGAGCACCGCTAACGTCTTGAGCGCCGCTTGTCCGTTGTTCCCAGGCGTGCAAATTATCGAAACCCTGTTTCCATACTTCGATTGAGGATGTGCTATGACCCCGTCAGATGTTAAAGCCACGCTATCGTTCAGCGACAATTCGCCGAGCGTTGAAATGCCGATTTACAAGGGCACTCTCGGCCCGGACGTGATCGACATCCGCAAACTGTACGGCCAGACCGGCAAGTTCACGTACGACCCGGGCTTTATGTCGACGGCGGCGTGCAATTCGGCGATCACGTACATCGACGGTGACAAGGGCGAGCTGCTGTATCGCGGCTACCCGATCGACAACCTCGCGCAAAACGCTGACTTCCTCGAAACCTGCTATCTGTTGCTGAAGGGCGAACTGCCGAACGCGCAGCAGAAAGACGAGTTCGTGAACACCGTCACGAAGCACACGATGGTGCATGAGCAAATGCACTTCTTCTTCCGTGGCTTCCGTCGCGACGCGCACCCGATGGCGATTCTGGTCGCTGCAGTCGGCGCGCTGTCGGCGTTCTATCACGACTCGCTCGACATCAACAATCCGCGTCACCGTGAAGTGTCGGCCATTCGCATGATCGCGAAGCTGCCTACGCTCGTCGCGATGGCGTACAAGTACAGCATCGGTCAGCCGTTTGCGTACCCGAAGAACGACCTGTCGTACAGCGCGAACTTCATGCACATGATGTTCTCGAACCCGTGCGAAGAGTACAAGGTCAACGACGTGCTGGTGCGCGCGCTGGACCGTATCCTGATCCTGCACGCAGACCACGAACAGAATGCGTCGACCTCGACGGTTCGTCTGGCGGGTTCGTCGGGCGCTAACCCGTTCGCGTGTATCGCAGCGGGTATCGCTTGTCTGTGGGGCCCGGCGCACGGTGGTGCGAACGAAGCCGCACTGAACATGCTGGAAGAAATCGGCTCGGTCGACAACATTCCTGAGTTCATCAAGCAGGTGAAGGACAAGAACTCGGGCGTGAAGCTGATGGGCTTCGGTCACCGTGTCTACAAGAACTACGATCCGCGTGCGAAGCTGATGCGCGAAACCTGCCACGAAGTGCTGGAAGAGCTGGGTCTGCACGACGACCCGCTGTTCAAGCTGGCTATGGCGCTGGAAAAGATCGCTCTGGAAGACGAATACTTCGTGTCGCGCAAGCTGTACCCGAACGTCGACTTCTACTCGGGTATCGTTCAGCGCGCGCTGGGCATCCCGACGTCGATGTTCACGTGTATCTTCGCGATGGCACGTACGGTCGGCTGGATTGCACAGTGGAACGAAATGATCGCTGATCCGGAACAGAAGATTGGCCGTCCGCGTCAGCTGTTCATCGGCGACACGCAACGTGAAGCGAAGCCGATTGCGCAACGCTAAGCGGTAGTCTTTGCGGCGCGTTTTATCGCCCAAAGGGCCATGAAATGCGTGCGGCCGGTTGAATGAAAACGCCCCAACGGGTTGACCGTTGGGGCGTTTTGTTTTGGATGCATGCAACTGCATGTGGCAAATGGGGTTCGATTTCAATCGCTGAGGCTGAACGCGCGTGGCTGCGCCTCCTGGCGCATGAAGCGCCAGGTCGCGGTGACACCGAAGCATGGCTGGCGTTGCATCGCGCACGCCATGCAATCCCTTGCCGGGTAACACCCATACAGGTATCTTCACTACCACCCAACTACCTGTTTTTTATCGGTTTTTTGCGTGATTCATGGGCCCTAAGCGGGGTTCTGCATGGCATAATCGACCGACACAGTCAGCCCGCAGTCATTACTACCCCGCATACCATGGCACAGACTCTCTACGATAAATTGTGGAACACACACGTGGTCCACACGGAAGAAGACGGTACGACGATTCTCTATATCGACCGTCACCTGCTGCACGAAGTCACCAGCCCTCAGGCGTTCGAGGGCCTGAAGCTGGCTGAGCGTCCGGTGTGGCGTATCAGCGCGAATCTGGCGGTGTCGGACCACAACGTCCCCACCACGGATCGCAGCCACGGCATTGCCGATCCGGTCTCCAAGCTGCAAGTCGACACGCTCGACACGAACTGCGACGCCTACGGCATCACGCAGTTCAAGATGAACGACCTGCGTCAGGGCATCGTGCACATCATCGGGCCGGAGCAGGGCGCCACGCTGCCGGGCATGACCATTGTCTGCGGCGACTCGCACACGTCCACGCACGGCGCGTTCGGCGCGCTCGCGCACGGCATCGGCACCTCCGAAGTCGAGCACGTGCTGGCTACGCAAACGCTCTTGCAGAAGAAGAGCAAGAACATGCTGGTGAAGGTCGAAGGCCCGTTGCCACGCGGCTGTACCGCGAAAGACATCGTGCTCGCGATCATCGGCAAGATCGGCACGGCAGGCGGCACGGGCTATGCGATCGAATTCGGCGGTTCGACGATTCGCGCGCTGTCCATGGAAGGCCGTATGACGGTCTGCAACATGGCGATTGAAGCAGGCGCGCGCGCCGGCATGGTCGCTGTGGACGACACCACCATCGAGTACCTGAAGGGCCGTCCCTTCTCGCCGGCAGGCGTCGAGTGGGATCACGCGGTCGAGTACTGGAAGCAGTTCAAGTCAGACGAAGGCGCGCAATTCGACCGCGTGGTAGAGCTGAACGCTGCGGAAATCGTGCCGCAAGTCACGTGGGGCACGTCGCCGGAAATGGTCACGGCCGTGGACGGCCGCGTGCCGGATCCGGAGCGCGAAAAAGACCCGGTCAAGCGCGATGCAATGGAGCGCGCGCTGAAGTACATGGCGCTCGAACCGAATGCGCCGATCGAATCCATCAAGCCGGATAAAATCTTCATTGGGTCGTGCACCAACGCGCGCATTGAAGACATTCGCGCTGCGGCATACGTCGTGAAGAAACTCGGCCGCCGCGTCGCACCGAACATCCGTCTGGCCATGGTCGTGCCGGGTTCGGGTCTGGTGAAGGCGCAAGCGGAACGCGAAGGCCTCGACAAGGTCTTTACGGATGCCGGTTTCGAATGGCGTGAGCCCGGTTGCTCGATGTGTCTCGCAATGAACGCCGACCGGTTGGATCCGGGCGAGCGTTGCGCATCCACGTCGAATCGTAATTTCGAAGGTCGTCAGGGCGCCGGTGGCCGTACCCACCTCGTGAGCCCCGCGATGGCTGCCGCAGCGGCTATCGAAGGGCATTTCGTCGATATTCGCAAGCTTGGATAAACACGCATGATGAAGAACATGAATCGCACCACTCTTTTGCGGCGTTTCGCACTCGGTACCCTGGCTGGGCTATTGCTCGGTCTGGCCGGCTGCAACACGGTGCACGGATTTGGCGAGGACATGTCGCACCTCGGCAATTCGATCAGCAATCACGCTGACAAATAAGCGGTTTTTGATTTTTGCCGGCGATGCGGCGGGCGGCTTTCCGGCCGTCACGCGCATCGCCCGGTCTTGAAACAGGCGCAAGCGTCATGGATAAATTCATCGTACACACCGGCGTCGTGGCGCCGCTCGATCGTGAGAACGTCGACACGGACGCGATCATTCCGAAGCAATTCCTGAAGTCGATCAAGCGCACGGGTTTCGGTCCGAACGCGTTCGACGAATGGCGCTACCTCGACCACGGCGAGCCGGGTCAGGACAACTCGAAGCGTCCGCTGAACCCGGATTTCGTGCTGAATCAGCCGCGCTATCAGGGCGCTTCGGTGCTGTTGGCGCGCAAGAACTTCGGTTGCGGCAGCTCGCGTGAGCACGCGCCGTGGGCGTTGGAGCAGTATGGTTTCCGCGCGATCATTGCGCCGAGCTTTGCCGATATTTTCTACAACAACTGCTTCAAGAACGGCGTGCTGCCGATCGTGCTGACCGAACAGCAAGTCGATCACCTGTTCAACGAAACCTATGCGTTCAACGGCTTCAAGCTGACCGTCGACCTGGAAGCGCAAGTCGTGCGCACGTCGGACGGTAGCGCCGAATATCCGTTCGAAGTGGCAGCGTTCCGCAAGTACTGCCTGCTGAATGGCTTCGACGATATCGGCCTCACGCTGCGTCACGCGGACAAGATTCGCCAGTTCGAAGCCGAGCGGATCGCGAAGCAGCCGTGGCTGAATCACCGCATCGTCGGATAAAGGCTTGCAGGCCTGAGGGCCCAGCGGCTCGCTGATTCACGCTTAGAAAAGTCTCGAAGAAAATCATCAAGGAAACTCGCATGAAGATCGCAGTCTTGCCGGGCGACGGCATCGGTCCCGAAATCGTCAATGAGGCCGTCAAGGTCCTGAACGTGCTCGGCGAAAAGTTCGAACTCGAAGAAGCGCCGGTTGGCGGCGCGGGTTACGAAGCGAAGGGCCATCCGCTGCCTGATTCGACGCTGGCGTTGGCGAAAGAAGCCGATGCGATCCTGTTCGGCGCCGTTGGCGACTGGAAGTACGACTCGCTCGAACGTGCGCTGCGTCCGGAGCAGGCGATTCTCGGTCTGCGCAAGCACCTGCAACTGTTCGCGAACTTCCGTCCGGCAATCTGCTATCCGCAACTCACGGGCGCTTCCTCGTTGAAGGAAGAGATCGTTTCGGGTCTCGACATCCTGATCGTGCGCGAACTGAACGGCGACATCTACTTCGGCGCGCCGCGCGGCGTGCGTTCGTCGCCGGATGGGCTGTTCGAAGGGGCGAAGGAAGGCTTCGACACGATGCGTTATTCGGAACCCGAAGTGCGCCGCATTGCGCACGTCGCGTTTCAAGCGGCGCAAAAACGTCAGAAGAAACTGACGAGCGTGGATAAGGCCAATGTGCTCGAAACGTCGCAGTTCTGGCGCGACGTGATGATCGACGTGTCGAAGGAATACGCTGACGTCGAGCTGTCGCACATGTACGTGGACAACGCGGCGATGCAACTGGTCAAGGCGCCGAAGGCGTTCGACGTGGTTGTGACCGGCAACATGTTCGGCGACATTCTGTCGGATGAAGCCGCGATGCTGACGGGCTCGATCGGCATGCTGCCGTCGGCATCGCTCGACAAAAACAACAAGGGCTTGTACGAGCCGTCGCACGGTTCCGCGCCGGATATCGCCGGCAAGGGCGTGGCGAATCCGTTGGCCACGATTCTGTCGGCCGCGATGATGCTGCGCTATTCGCTGAACAAGGCGGAACAGGCGGATCGCATCGAAAACGCGGTGAAGAAGGTGCTGGAACAGGGTCTCCGCACCGGCGATATTCTGACGCCGGGTTGCAAGCAGGTCGGCACCGTGGCGATGGGCGACGCGGTCGTCGCCGCGCTGTAAGAGCCCTTCAGGCAGTAAGTGGTAAACGTGGCAGTTAGGCCGCTAAACAGTCTTCAAAGCGGCCTTTAAAACGCGAATTGGCCTCAAAACAGGCCGATTCGCGCGTAATACGGACGATAGCGGCAGACGATCACGTCGCCAGATTCCGGTTTTCGTGTATATTGTAGCGATGGCGCACATAGCTCAAATCTCCTCGATTTCGAAACTGCACGGCGAAACGGCCCGTGTGGTTGAGTTCGCCATTACCACCACAAAAGCGATTACCCCGAAAACGATCACGAAACGCTGATCGTCCGTCGTGCCCGCTCATCTTCCCCGCGCGGTCACTGCGGGCAAAGATGCGGGGAAGTTTCCATTCGAAGGGTATGAAGTCATGAACGTAGGTCTCGTAGGTTGGCGCGGTATGGTCGGCAGCGTCCTGATGCAACGTATGCAACAGGAAGGCGATTTCGACTTGATCGAACCGGTGTTTTTCAGCACCAGCAACGCGGGCGGCAACGCGCCGTCGTTCGCCAAAAACGAGACCAAGCTCAAAGATGCGACAAGCATCGAAGACCTGAAGAAGTGCGAAGCGATCATCTCCTGCCAGGGCGGCGATTACACGAATGAAGTGTTCCCGAAGCTGCGCGCAGCGGGCTGGAACGGCTACTGGATCGACGCGGCTTCGTCGCTGCGCATGAAGGATGACGCGGTCATCATTCTCGATCCGGTCAACCTCGACGTGATCAAGAACGCGCTGGTCAAGGGTCAGAAGAATTTCATCGGCGGCAACTGCACGGTCAGCCTGATGCTGATGGCGCTGGGCGGCCTGTTCCGCGAAAACCTCGTCGACTGGATGACGGCCATGACGTATCAGGCCGCTTCGGGCGCGGGCGCGCAGAACATGCGCGAACTGCTGCAGCAAATGGGCACGCTATACGGCGCTGCCAAGGAAGACCTGGCGGATCCGTCGTCGGCGATTCTCGACATCGACCGCCGCGTGCTGAGCGCCATGAACAGCGACCGTATGCCGACCGACAACTTCGGTGTTCCGCTGGCCGGCTCGCTGATTCCGTGGATCGACAAGGATCTCGGCAACGGCATGTCGAAGGAAGAGTGGAAGGGCGGCGCGGAAACCAACAAGATTCTGGGCAAGCCGGCTATGGGCACGCCGGGTTCGATTCCCGTGGACGGTCTGTGCGTGCGGATCGGCGCAATGCGTTGCCACTCGCAGGCGCTGACCATCAAGCTGAACAAGGATGTGCCGCTGGACGAAGTGAACAACATCCTCGCGTCGGGCAACGACTGGGTCAAGGTTGTGCCGAACGAACGCGATGCGTCGATGCGCGATCTGTCCCCGGCGGTGGTGACGGGCACGTTGACGGTGCCAGTTGGCCGTGTGCGCAAACTGGCGATGGGCGGCGAATATCTGTCGGCCTTCACGGTCGGCGATCAGCTGCTGTGGGGCGCGGCAGAACCGCTGCGTCGCATGCTTCGCATTGTGCTCGACAAGTAAAGTAAACTACGCGCTCACGACGCGTAGAAAACTCAAAAAGCGTCGCGCTTGCGCGGCGCTTTTTTCATTGTGTGCTCCGATTATCTTGTCTCTTTCCAACCGCAAAAAAGGGCTGCGCGCTGACGCGCCTGGAGTCCCGATGAACCTTCGACTCTCTTCCCTTCGGGCTATGTCTATGCATCCAGGTACGGGCCGGCTGACGGCCGTGGCCGCATTGGCGTTCGCGCTGGCGGGCGCCGGTGTGGGCAGCGCGGTGGCAGCGCCCGGCGACGCCGCGAGCGCGCCCGAGGGCGCTTCCGTTTCTTACGCCGCCGGGAGTCAATATACGGTGCGGCCCGGGCAGTCGTTGAACGACGTGGCGATTGCCGTGACGCAATCGCACGACAAGGGGACGCTCGCACGCGCTTCGCGCGCGCTGTTCGATGCGAATCCGAATGCCTTCATGAGTCATGATCCGAGCCGGATGCGCGTCGGCGCGCTGTTGACGATCCCGGCGCTGGATGCGACTGGCGCCCCGGCGGCTTCTGCGCCGGTTGCGGGGTCTGCGTCTGCCGCGTCATCGGCTGCTACGGCTGCGCCGGCTTCCGCGTCGAACGCGGCGGCGGTTGGTGCTGCTGTCGGCGCAGCGAGCGGTGTGGCACAGGTCAATGCCGCCGCAGCGAGCGCGGCAAGCGCTGCGGCTCAGGCTGCCACGCCTGCGGTTTCAGGGACGGCCAGTTCGACGGCTGAAGCTAGCTCGGCGATGCCGGGTAGCTCGGCAGCGGCCGGCGCGGCCCCCGTAGCAGGGTCGCAGGCCGTGCCGGCCAGCGGCGCGCATGTCTGGTCGGGCGCGATCCAGCCCTCGGCCAGTGAGGCTGCCGAAGGGGCGTCGGCGGCTGCCACAGCAGCAGCGACGGCCACCGTACAACCGGCATCGCAACCGCGTGCGCAGGTTTCGAGCTTGCAGCAACTGCTTGCGCTGAAAAACCGCGTGCTGATGGAACTGCAGAAACATGGCATCGGTGGTACGCCAACCGCGACGGTCGCGCCTGCTACAAACGGTGCGCAACCGGCCGTCGGCGTTTCGTCTGCAGCAGCCGTTTCCGGTCATGGCGCCGCGACGGTTGCCGCGTCGACTGACGCCGGCATTTCGCAGACGAATTTGAGCATCGCGGCGGCGATCGGCGCGGCGTTGGTTGTGTTGCTGGCGGCGTTGCGTCTGGGTCGGCGTAAGCGCACCGCTGTTGCCGCGGCAGGCGGCTCGCTGGCGGAGGACGCTGCGGCGGCTTCCGCGCGAGAGGCTGCATCGCAGGATGTCGATTCGACGCGCGAAGCATCGGACGTAAGCGGCGAAGCGGCAGCAGGGCATGCAACGGCATTGGCGCCGGCTGACCACGCGACCGCAGGGGATGAAGCGGCAGCGCGAGAAGTGGCGGAACGCGTGGCAGCGGAGCGCGAAGCGGAAATTCGCGCGGCGGCGGCGCGTGAAGCGGCTGTGCATGAGGCAGCAGAACGAGAAAATGCAGAGCGCGCGGCAACCGAACGCCTGGCGGCGGAACGTGCAGAAGCGGACCGCGCTGCGGTAGAAAAGGTAGAAGCCGAACGCGCAGCTGCGTCACCTGCTGCTGCGGAGCGCACCGAAGCCGAACGCGCGGAGGCAGACCAAGCCGCGGCTGCGCGTGCGGCAGTAGATCATGACGCGGCGCAACGCGCCGCAGCAGAACACGAAGCCGCTACCCACCAACCACACGCAGGTTCGCCAGCACAAGACCACGATGCGTCCCAACACGCATCGCAGGAAATCCACCGGGCGCCCGCGCCGTTCGAAGCCGCGCAACCGAGCCCGGACACCGAAACGATCGGCCAGAGCGGCCTCACGTTTGAACCTCTTCCCTCGGCCCATCACGAAAACCTCGACGGGGCAACCACGGCTGCGAGTCTCGCAGCCGCCGCGGAACTCGGTGCTGAAGCATTGCCGCTGACGCCGCTTGAACCGGTCGACGAGAACTTCCAGCAAGAGGCGCCTCCGCACCGTCTGCAATGGGACGACGAACCGGCATCGAGCGCGTCGGCCACGCCGCTGGCAGAGCCGACGAATGAGTCGCTTGCAGAGTCGCGGAGCCATCAGGACACCCCGCCGCCGGTCATCGACTTCACGCGGCAGCAGGCCGAACCGCACACGACTTCGCCGTTCGGCCAGCTGCACGGCGAGACGTCGGCGCATCCGGTGCCCGATACCTCTGCGCCGGCAGTACCCACGGCCCAACAGGACGCCGCTCACGTCGAACCGACGCATCAACCGTCTTACGAACCGCAACCGCAGTCACATCAGCACGCCGAACCCGCGACGCCCGATGGCGCACCGAATTTCGAACCGGCACCCATCACGCCAGTTCAGCCCGCGCTATCCGTGCCAACCGAGTTCCCGCGCGATGCCCTCGATGCCTTCAGCAGTCTGAACATGCCATTGCCGCCGCGCGTCGAATCGACCGACGACGCAGCGGTGAGCGTACTCGGATCGCTGGCGACACCACCGGTTGCCTCCCCGGAAACCACGGCGCAGCAAGCTGTGGCGCCGCACGATCCGGACGACTTCCCGCATGTCGCTGACGAAATCACCGCCGGTACCGCAGGCCATGCAGCCGTCGCGGGCCTGGGCGCGGCCGGCTTTGGCGCGCTGAAGCTCGATTTCGACCTGGAGCTGCCGCCGAGTCCAGCGCAGCCGTTGCCGGCCTTCACGCGCGCCGATCTGAGCCGCATCGCCCGCAACAAGCTCGATCTGGCCGCCGAATATATCGACCTCGGTGATCTGTCTGGCGCGCGCACGCTCATCAACGAAGTGATCGAAGCGAACGATCCGGCCACGCGCACCGAGGCTCGCGCGCTGCTCTCGACGCTCGCGCCGTTGTCGTGAAGCGTATTGCATTAGGCGTCCAGTACGACGGCTCGGCATTCTGCGGCTGGCAGTCGCAGCCGCACGGCAAGACCGTGCAGGATGAGCTCGAACGGGCGTTGCGCGAGTTCGCGCAAACGCCTGTGCAAACCGTTGTGGCTGGGCGCACCGATACCGGCGTGCACGGCTTGGGCCAGGTCGTGCACTTCGACACTGAACTCGATCGCACGGACTTTTCGTGGATTCGCGGCACCAACGCCTTCCTACCGAAGACGATCGCCGTGCAATGGGCCAAGCCGATGCCCGACGAATTCCACGCGCGTTTTTCGGCGTTCGAACGGACCTATTACTACGTCCTGTACGTCCATCCGTTCCGCTCGCCAATGCAGGATACGCGGGCCGGCTGGGTACACACGCCGCTCGACGTCGGCGCCATGCGGGCCGCCGCCGCCCATCTGATCGGCGAACACGATTTTTCGGCATTCCGTTCGTCGCAATGCCAGGCGAAAACGCCGGTCAAACATCTGTATCAGATCGACATGCGGCAACAGGGCGACTTCATTCATTTCCGCTTTCGGGCAAACGCATTCCTGCATCACATGGTGCGTAACCTGATGGGCTGTCTCGTCGATATTGGCCGGGGACGCCATCCGGCCGAATGGATGGTCGAGGTTCTCGCCAGCCGCGATCGCGACTGTGCCGCGCCGACCTTCATGCCTGACGGCCTGTACCTGGCGCAGGTGGGCTATCCTGAGCATTTCGCCGTGCCCGCACCGCAGATCGGCAGCGTGCCATGGAGTACGGTATGGACCGAGCAAGCACAAACATGAAATCAACTGAAAATCTGGCAGCCGAAGCAAACGCTGGCGCGCAACAGCATGCCGCGCCGCATCGCACGCGTATCAAGCTGTGCGGCCTGTCGAAGCCGGAGGACGTGTCGCTGGCGATCGACCTCGGCGCCGACGCGATCGGCCTCGTGTTCTATCCGCCGAGCCCGCGTTCGGTGAGCGTCGCGCAAGCCGTCGAGCTGGTACATGACGTGCCGCCGTTCGTGTCGGTAGTCGGCTTGTTCGTGAACGCAACGCCGGACTGGATCCGCGAAGTCGCCAGCAATGTCGGGCTTACGCTGCTGCAGTTCCACGGCGACGAAACCGCGGAGCAGTGCGAATCCCTCGCCAGCGTTGCGGGTTTGCCTTGGTTGCGCGCTTTGCGAGTCGCGGCGGATACTCAACCGGCAGATTTGGTAAAATCAGCGCTTAACTATTCAGCAGCCAGCGGCCTTCTGTTCGACACCCATGTCGAAGGCTATGGCGGCGGCGGGAAGGTTTTCGATTGGTCACTTATTCCAGCAGAGCTCGCGCGTCGGGCCGTTTTGAGTGGTGGGTTGAACGCGCAAAACGTCAGTGATGCGATCCATCGCGTGCGCCCGTACGCGGTCGATGTCTCGAGCGGCATCGAAGTGCCGGGCGCCAAGGGCGTGAAAGATCACGCCCGGATGGCGGCGTTCGTACGCGCAGTGCGCGCAGCGGACGCTGAATGATTCAGGCGGCGCGGTTTTCTCATATGAAAGCCGTGCGCCACACTGAGAAGAGTGATCACCATGTATAACTTGCCTGACGAAAGAGGCCATTTCGGCCAGTATGGCGGCGTGTTCGTCGCTGAAACGCTGGTTCACGCACTCGACGAGCTGCGTGCCGCGTATGAGAAATTTCAAAAAGACCCGGAATTCGTCGCCGAATATGAGCGCGAACTGAAGCATTTCGTGGGTCGTCCGTCCCCCATTTATCACGCACAACGCTGGAGCGAAATGCTCGGCGGCGCGCAGGTCTTCCTCAAGCGCGAAGACCTGAATCACACTGGCGCTCACAAGATCAATAACGTGATCGGTCAGGCGTTGCTCGCAAAGCGCATGGGCAAGCCGCGCGTGATCGCGGAAACGGGCGCGGGCCAGCACGGTGTGGCGGCCGCGACCATCGCGGCGCGCTTCGGCATGGAATGCGTGGTCTACATGGGCGAAGAAGACGTGCGCCGCCAGGCGGCTAACGTCTACCGGATGAAGCTGCTCGGCGCGACCGTCGTGCCCGTGACGTCCGGCTCGCGCACGTTGAAAGACGCGCTCAACGAAGCGATGCGCGACTGGGTGACCAACGTCGAAAACACCTTCTACATCATCGGCACGGTGGCGGGGCCGCATCCGTATCCGATGATGGTGCGCGACTTCCAGCGCGTGATCGGCGACGAGTGCAAGGTGCAGATGCCCGAACTGGTCGGCCGCCAGCCGGACGCCGTGATTGCGTGCGTTGGCGGCGGTTCGAATGCAATGGGTATCTTTTACCCGTACATTGAAGACACTTCGGTGCAATTGATCGGCGTCGAGCCAGCGGGTGACGGGATCGAAACCGGCCGGCACGCAGCCTCGCTGATCGCCGGCACGCCGGGCGTGCTGCACGGTAACCGCACGTATCTCCTGCAAGACGAGAACGGTCAGATCATCGAGACTCATTCCATCTCGGCCGGTCTGGACTATCCGGGTGTCGGCCCCGAGCACGCGTGGCTAAAAGACAGCAATCGCGCGCAATATGTCAGCATCACCGACGAAGAAGCGCTCAAAGCGTTCCACGATTGCTGCCGCATCGAAGGCATTATTCCGGCGTTGGAGTCCAGTCATGCGCTGGCCTACGCCGCGAAGCTCGCGCCGACGCTGCCGAAGGACAAGGTCCTTCTGGTCAATCTGTCGGGCCGCGGCGACAAGGACATGCATACGGTCGCTGAGCGATCGGGCATTCAGTTCTGAGCGCCGCGACGATGCGCGACGAGTTCGACGAGCCGCAACCGGCGCTTGAACCCAGCCCGGCCGCCGAGGTAGTGGCGGCCGAGGCGCCTGCACCCTTGTTAGCGCAGGTGCCCGCCGGCATCCGGCTGTTGAACCGCGATTTTCTGACCGATGTAGCGAACATCCCCGACGGGTCGATTGACCTGATCCTGTGCGATCCGCCTTATGGGCTCGGTAAGGATTATGGCAACGACTCCGACATGCGCTCCGGCGAAGATTTCCTCGCCTGGACGCGTGGCTGGCTCGAGTTGGCTATTCCGAAGCTCAAGCCGTCGGGTTCGCTGTATATCTTCTGCACCTGGCAGTACGCGCCGGAAATCTTCAGCTTCCTGAAGACAAAACTCACGATGATCAACGAAATCATCTGGGACCGGCGTGTGCCGAGCATGGGGGGAACGGTTCGCCGGTTCACCTCGGTGCATGACAACATCGGCTTTTTCGCGGTGTCGAAAGATTATTTTTTCGATCTCGATCCCGTCCGCATCCCGTACGATGCCGTCACGAAGAAGGCGCGTTCGCGTAAATTGTTCGAGGGCAGTAAGTGGCTGGAGCTTGGCTATAATCCGAAGGATGTCTGGTCGGTATCGCGGCTGCATCGGCAACACGCCGAGCGTGTCGATCATCCGACCCAGAAGCCTCTGGAAATTGTCGAGCGGATGGTGCTGGCAAGCTGTCCGAAGGGCGGGCGCGTGCTCGACCCGTTCATGGGCAGCGGCACCACCGCAGTCGCTTGCGCCCGGCAGCAGCGCGAATTCGTCGGCTATGAGATCAATGAAAGTTACTGCGCGATAGCGCGCGAACGCGTTAGCGCGGCCGCGTCGGCGCCCACTGCCGCTCGCAAAACCCGCAAGAATGCGGCCAAAGCCGAGCAGCAAACCGAGGCGCAATAAGCGCGCAGTAGCTTAAAAATCCGAGAATATTCCATGTCCCGTATCAAGAACACGTTTGCCGCGTTGTCCGCCCAGGGTAAGAAAGGCCTGATTCCGTTCATGACGGCCGGCGACCCGGATCCGGCGCGCACGGTCGAATTCATGCACGCGCTCGCCGCCGGCGGCGCCGATGTGATCGAACTCGGCGTGCCGTTTTCCGACCCGATGGCCGACGGCCCGGTGATCCAGCAGTCGTCCGAACGCGCGCTGGCGCATGGCGTGTCGCTGCGCCACGTGCTGGCCGACGTGAAGCGCTTCCGCGAAACCGACGACAAGACGCCGGTGGTGCTGATGGGCTACGCCAATCCGATCGAGCGCATGGGCACTGAAGCGTTCGCCAAGGCGGCGAAAGAAGCCGGTGTGGATGGCGTGCTGGTTGTCGACTACCCGCCGGAAGAGTGCGTCAACTTCGCTGAACAGATGCGATCTGCCGGCATCGATCCGATCTTTTTGCTTGCACCCACCTCCACGGATGAGCGCATCGCGGAAGTCGGCAAAATCGCCAGTGGTTACGTCTATTATGTGTCGCTGAAAGGTGTGACCGGCGCGGCAAATCTGGACGTTTCCAGCATCGCGAGTAAAATCCCGGCCATCAAGTCGCGCGTACCGCTGCCGGTGGGCGTCGGTTTTGGCATCCGTGACGCGCAAACGGCGCGTTCGGTGGCTGAAGTGTCCGATGCCGTCGTGATCGGCAGCCGTATCGTGCAATTGCTCGAACAAGCGGCGCCCGAAGCCGCCGCGGAGACGCTTACGCGCTTCATTGCCGAAGTGCGCGAGGCGCTCGATAGCGTCGCGACTGCCCGATAACAGTTATTTTTTGTCTCCTGTAGTGTGAGCGGCGGGTTCGTCCCGCCGTTTGCGCAACCGGTTGACCCAGAGGGATTCAATATGAGCTGGCTCGATAAGCTGCTGCCGCCGAAAATCAAACAAACCGACCCGAAGAACCGCAAGGGGATTCCGGAAGGCCTGTGGATCAAGTGCCCGTCGTGCGAAGCCGTGCTGTACCGCAATGACGTCGAGGCTAATCTGCACGTTTGCCCGAAGTGCGACCATCACATGCGCATCGGCGCGCGTGAGCGGCTCGACGGCCTGCTCGATCCGGAAGGCCGCTACGAAATCGGCCAGGAAATCGTGCCGGTCGACGCGCTCAAGTTCAAGGACAGCCGCAAGTACCCGGACCGCCTGAAAGAGGCGATGGACGACACCGACGAAACCGACGCAATGGTCGTGATGGGCGGGGCGATCCACACGCTGCCGGTGGTGGTCGCGTGTTTCGAGTTCTCGTTCATGGGCGGCTCGATGGGTTCGGTGGTCGGCGAACGTTTTGCGCGCGGCGCACAGAACGCGCTCGAACAGAAAGTGCCGTTTATCTGCTTCACCGCTTCGGGCGGCGCGCGGATGCAGGAAAGCCTGCTCTCGCTGATGCAGATGGCGAAGACCACGGCCATGCTGACCAAGCTCGCCGAAGCCAAGCTGCCGTTCATTTCCGTGTTGACTGATCCGACCATGGGCGGCGTGTCGGCGAGTTTCGCGTTCTTGGGCGACGTGGTGATCGCCGAGCCGAAGGCGCTGATCGGCTTTGCCGGCCCACGCGTGATCGAACAAACCGTGCGTGAAAAGCTGCCGGAAGGCTTCCAGCGCGCCGAGTTCCTGCTGACGAAGGGCGCGGTCGACATGATCGTCGACCGTCGCAAGCTGCGTGAAGAAATCGCGCAATTGATGGCGCTCTTGAGCCATCAGCCGGCTGACGCAGTCGCGTAAGCCTACGCATTAATAGGGCCGCGCCTGACAGGGCGCCACGTCCACAAGAAAAGCAGTCAAAAAATAGCGCGCCGCGAGAGTCATCAAGCGGCGCGCTGTCATTTCCGGGATAATCACGATCTCGCAACGCAGCAAAGATTCGCTCGATGACCACATTCCCCACCCTCGACGCGTGGCTCACGCACCTTGAATCCGCGCATCCTGTCGGCATCGACATGGGATTGGGGCGCATCTCCCAGGTACGTGACGCGATGCAGTTGTCGTTCGCGTGCCCGATCATTACGGTCGGCGGCACAAACGGCAAGGGTTCGACCTGCGCGATTCTCGAATCGATTTTGCTGCGCGCCGGCTTCACGGTTGGCTGCCACACGTCGCCGCACCTGTTGACCTTCAACGAACGGGCGCGCGTGAACGGCGAAATGGCGAGCGACGCAGACCTGCTGCCGCATTTCGAAGCCGTCGAAGCCGCGCGGTTGAGCCTTGCCGAACCGATCACATTGACTTACTTCGAATTCACGACACTGGCGATCATGAGCCTGTTCGCCTCGCGCGGACTGGACGCGGTGATCTTCGAAGTCGGCCTGGGCGGCCGCCTCGACGCGGTCAACATCCTCGACGCGGACTGCGCGATCATCACCAGCATCGATATCGATCACACCGAGTATCTCGGCGACACGCGCGAGAAAATCGGCTTCGAAAAGGCCGGCATTTTCCGCCCCGGTAAGCCGGCGATCTGCGCCGATCCGGTGCCGCCGCAAACATTGATCGATCACGCAGAAAAGATCGGCGCCCGGTTGTGGCTATTCGGCCGCGATTTCCGCTACGAAGGACAGGCAGGCAGCGAGCGCCAGCAATGGAGCTACGTGGGCCCGACCATGCGCCGTTCCGCGCTCGCCTATCCGGCATTGCGCGGCGCGAATCAATTGATCAACACGTCGGCGGCGCTGGCTGGTCTTGAAGCGCTGCGCGACCGTTTGCCGGTCTCGGCGCAGGACATCCGGCTTGGCCTCGCTAACGTCGAATTGCCGGGCCGTTTCCAGGTGCTGCCTGGCAAGCCGGCCATCGTGCTTGACGTCGGCCACAACCCGCACGCCGCTGCAGTGCTGTCGCAAAACCTCGGCAACATGGGCTTTTTCCCGTACACCTACGCCGTGTTCGGCGCGATGCGCGACAAGGATATTGCCGGCGTACTGACGCACCTGAAGGGCGAAATCGACCACTGGTGCGTGACCGATCTGCCGACCCCGCGTGCGGCTTCGGCGGAAGAACTCGAAGCGGCTTTGCGGGAGCAGGGTGTGAGCGACGGCAATGACAGCAGCGTGACGCGCTACGCAACACCAGCAGAGGCTTTCCAAGACGCGCTAAAACGAGCGTCAGAGAATGATAGAATCGTGGTTTTCGGCAGTTTCTATACGGTAGCAGGCGTAATTGCCTACCGTAAATCGCAGCAACACTGAACGGGCGCCAGGCTCGAACCAAGCGATTCATGGGAATTTTCTCGTTCGGCAAGAAAGACGACGCGCCCAACCGGCGTGGCGCAAACACCAGTTCCACCCGGGCCGCCCGTGGCGAGCGCGTGGAGCGGCGAACCCGCCGCACGGAGCGCACCGTGGATGCCGATGCGATGCTGCTCGACCCTACGTTGCCTGAAAAGCAGCGTGCGCGGCGCAGACTCGTCGGCGCGGTCGCGTTGGTCGTCGCAGCGGTGGTGATCCTGCCGATGGTGTTGGATTCGCATCCAAAGCCCGTCACGGATGATATTTCAATCGATATTCCAAGCCGCCCTGCGCCGAAGGTCGCTACCAAGACCGACGAAGACACGCAGGCTGGCGTAGCACCGGATAACCCAGCGCCTGACGCGGCACTCGCCGCTTCCGGCCTTGCGCCGACAACGGCAGCCCTGCAAGGCCAGTCCGGCGCCGCGAAACAGCAGAGCGCGGCGGCGAGCGCAGCGCTCGCCGCCAAACCGGCCGCGAAACCGCAAGCTCCTGGCGCCCTTGCCGCCAATACGGCACCTGCAGCGCCTGTCGCGCAAACGCCTGCCAAACCGGCCAAAGCACCCGCCACGCAAAGCGCGGCGAAAACGCCGGCCCCGAGCGAAGACAGCGCGAATACGGCCGCCGCAAGCGCGGACGCCAATTCCGGCACGCCGGCATCGCCGCCTGGCAGCCGTTTCGCCGTCCAGCTGGGCGCATTTGCGAACGACGCCAATGCCCGTACCTGGGCCACCAAGTTGAAAGCGGCCGGTGTGCCCGCATATACCGAACATCGGAAGCAGGCCGACGGCTCCACGCTCACGCTATTGCGCGCTGGTCCGTTCGCCGACCGTGCCGCGGCTAGCGCCGCGATTGCGAAGGTTCGTGAGGCCGGCTTGACGTCGGGCGCGAACAGCGGCGCTGCACAGTAAGCGAGCGATGTTCACTGCCTTCGACTACGCTGTAATGGCGGTGATCGGTTTGTCGGCCTTGCGCGGCACATGGCGCGGCTTTTTGTCCGAGATATTCGGGCTGATCGGCTGGATCGCGGCGTTTTTCATTGCTTGCCGCTTTGTCGGTTATGTCGTGCCGTTTATCCCTGCCACGTGGCCGGGCGGCGCGCTGACCCAGTGGCTTCTGGCGTTCGCGCTGGTAGCGGTCGGCGTGGTGCTGATCGCAAGCGTGCTGAACGCACTGCTGAGCCGCATCGTGCAGGCAAGCGGCTTGAGCGGCGTGGACCGCTCGCTCGGTTTGATGTTCGGCCTCGTGCGCGGGGTCGTTCTGGTGCTGATTCTGGTCGCCCTTGCAGGCTTGACCGAACTGCCCCAACAGGAATTCTGGCGCAACGCCTTGCTTCGGCCCTATGCGGTCGAGGGCGTGCACGTAATGAAACCGCTGCTTCCCGAGACGCTCGCTGCCTACGTCCGCGTGTGACGATCAGGTGAACGGTTAGAGGAGCGCAGCAGGACTCCGGCGCAATCCGGTGCCTCTACGTAGTCGCGTACCCTCGCGCAGCATCGCAGGCACCGGCCGCCGTTACGAATTTCGTACCTTTGAAGGACATGCCATGTGCGGCATCGTAGGCGTAGTTTCCCATTCTCCGGTCAATCAGCTGATCTATGACAGCCTGCTGCTTCTGCAGCACCGCGGTCAGGACGCCGCCGGCATCGCGACAGCGAACGGCAGCAACTTCCACATGCACAAGGCTAACGGCATGGTGCGCGACGTGTTCCGCACGCGCAACATGCGCAGCCTGCCCGGCACCACTGGTATCGGACAGGTCCGCTACCCGACCGCCGGTTCTGCATCGAGCGAAGAAGAAGCCCAGCCGTTCTACGTGAACGCGCCGTTCGGCATCATCCTCGCGCATAACGGCAATCTGACCAACTGGCAGCAACTGAAAGATGAGATGTTCCGCATCGATCGCCGCCACATCAATACCAACTCCGACACCGAAGTGATGCTCAACGTGCTCGCGCACGAATTGCAGCTGTCCAGTTCGAGTCTGCAACTCGATCCGGCGGCGCTGTTCAAGGCGGTGTCGGGCGTGCATCGCCGGGTGCGGGGTTCGTACGCGATCGTGTCGCTGATTGCCGGCTACGGTTTGCTCGGCTTCCGTGACCCGTTCGGCATTCGCCCGCTGTGTCTCGGCAAGCAGGAAACACCGGAAGGCGTCGAGTGGATCCTGGCGTCGGAATCGGTTGCGATCGAAGGTATCGGTTTCGAATTTGTGCGCGATATCGCGCCGGGTGAAGCCATTTTCATCGACCTCGAAGGCAATTTGCACTCGCAGCAATGCGCGACGAATCCGAGCCTGAACCCGTGCATTTTCGAACTCGTGTACCTCGCGCGTCCGGACTCGGTGCTCGACGGCGTGCCGGTCTACAACGTGCGTCTGCGCATGGGCGATTACCTCGCCGAGAAGATCAAACGTGAATTGCCCGATGTCGAGATTGACGTCGTGATGCCGATTCCCGATTCGTCCCGTCCGGCCGCGATGCAGGTCGCGAAGAAACTGGGTGTTGAGTATCGCGAGGGCTTCTTCAAGAACCGCTACGTAGGCCGCACCTTCATCATGCCGGGCCAGGCGATGCGCAAGAAGTCGGTGCGCCAGAAGCTGAACGCCATGGGCATCGAGTTCAAGGGCAAGAACGTGCTGATCGTCGACGATTCGATCGTGCGCGGCACCACCTCGCACGAAATCGTGCAGATGGCGCGTGACGCCGGCGCGAACAAGGTGATCTTCGCTTCGGCGGCGCCGCCGGTGAAGTACCCGAACGTCTACGGTATCGATATGCCGACGCGCGGCGAACTCGTCGCCCATGGCCGTACGGACGATGAAGTTGCGCGCATGATCGGCGCGGATTATCTCGTTTATCAGGACGTCGACGCCCTGAAGCAGGCAGTGCGCGATATCAACCCGGCGCTGAAGGAATTCGAAGCTTCGTGCTTCGACGGCAACTACGTCACGGGCGATGTGACCACCGAGTACCTCGACCGCATCGAAACCGCGCGTCTCGCACCGTCCTCGCAATCGGATCGCGACGCCGCGAGCGAAGCGGCCGAGGGCGGCCCGTCGCGTTCGCAACTGCATCTGCAGTTGTCGGTTGGTTGAGTGCGGTTGAGTGATAGCGCTCGCGTCGTGGCCCGCTGCACGCCACGCCGCGAGCGTGTTAGCATGACGGCTTGCGTCGATTTGATCTCAGCTTGCGGACGCGGGGCAACCCAAAACAGCTAAAGCGAATGGTGGAAAAGCCGCAGTCATCCGCCTCCGCTCCAGCTTTCCCCCGCACATGAAGCCCGCTTATGCCGACGCAAAAGCGGGCTTTTTTGTTGCTGCCGTTTGGCGTTGTTGGGCTCGTCGTTTAACGTGAGCCGCAGACGCTGAACCCAGCCATGGAACATTGGATACCAGAACCAACATGGACGACTCCCTGAACTTCGACACGCTGGCAGTCCGCTCGGGCACAGTGCGCAGCGACTTCAACGAACATTCGGAAGCGATTTTCCTGACCTCGAGCTTCGTCTTCGCGAGTGCCGCGGACGCCGCCGAAAAATTCAAGAATTCCGAAGACAACTACACCTACTCGCGCTTTACCAATCCGACCGTCTCGATGTTCCAGGACCGTCTGGCCGCGCTTGAAGGCGGCGAGGCGTGCATGGCCACGGCTTCGGGGATGGCCGCGATCATGTCGGTGGTGATGTCGACCTTGCAGGCCGGCGACCATCTGGTGAGCTCGCAGGCGCTGTTCGGTTCGACGCTCGGCATGTTCTCGCAGATCTTCAGCAAGTTCGGTATTACGACGACGTTCGTCGACCCGACCAATCTGGACGCATGGAAAAACGCCGTGCGCCCGGAAACGAAGATGTTCTTCCTCGAAACGCCGTCGAACCCGCTGACCGAAGTCGCCGATATCGAAGCGATCAGCAAGATCGCGAAGGCGGCCAATGCGATCTTCGTGGTCGACAACTGCTTCTGTAGCCCGGCTTTGCAACAGCCGTTGAAGCTCGGCGCGGACGTCGTGATGCATTCGGCCACCAAGTTCCTCGACGGCCAAGGGCGTGTGCTCGGCGGCGCGCTGGTCGGCTCGAAGCAGTTCATCATGGAAAAGGTGTTCCCGTTCGTGCGCAGTGCCGGGCCGACCTTGTCCGCGTTCAACGCATGGGTGCTGCTCAAGGGCATGGAAACGCTGTCGCTGCGCGTCGAAAAGCAGTCGGCGAACGCGCTCGAAATCGCGCGCTGGCTGGAAACGCATCCGGCCGTGAACCGCGTGTTTTACCCGGGGCTCGAATCGCATCCGCAGCATGCGCTGGCTATGCGTCAGCAGAAGGCGGGCGGCGCGATTCTGTCGTTCGAACTGAAGGGCGATACGCCTGAGCAGATGCGCGCGAATGCCTGGCGCGTGATCGACAGCACGAAGATCTGTTCGATCACCGGAAACCTCGGCGATACGCGTACCACCATCACGCATCCGGCTACGACCACACACGGTCGTGTGACGCCTGAGGCGCGCGCGGCGGCGGGGATCAGCGAAGGTTTGATCCGTCTCGCAGTGGGACTGGAAAACGCCGGCGATATCCGCGGTGATCTGGAGCGCGGTCTGGCGGGGTAATAGCGTCAGGCGAGCGCAGCAGGAGAATAGCAGGAAACGCGGGCCGCCTTTTCAGGCGGCTCGCGGGTGGCACAAACTCAATGGCGCAACGCGCGCCATCGGCCGGGCGCCAGCCCGAAACGCCGCGTGAATGCGTGCGTGTAAGCGCTCTGATCGCCGAAGCCGATTTCCAACGCGATATCGCTGAGCGACAGGCGTGGATCGGACAGCAGGCCAAGCGACGTATCGAGCCGCAGACGCTGCAAATAGCGATGCGGCGTTTCGCCGAAGGCGTCGATAAAAAGCTGATGAAAGCGCCGCATGCCGAAGCCGCAATGGGCGGCCAGGTCGGCGATACGCAGTGGCTCCGACAGATGAGCGCGCAGCCAGCGGTCAATACGCGCGAAGTCGAGGCCGGCGCCAGATGCCTGCGCCTCGGCCACCGTGCCGGTGTCGGCCACCAACGCAGCGCCCAGTCGGGCGGCTGCATCCCATTGAAAACGCCGGGTATCCAGATCGTCGCCTTGCGCACCGCCTGTGGCGTGCGCCGCAATCCGATGCACGAGTTGCGTGAGCGAGGCATCCACCGTCACGGCCCGCGCGCGGTCGAACAGACGTTCGGGCACGGCCAGCGACGTGGCCGGCAGATCCAGCACCAACTGCCGGTTCTCGCCGACGCCCGCATAGTCGTGCCGTGCGCCCGCCGGTATGAGCCAGGCGGAGCCGGCATCGATCTGATGCGCGACGCCGTCTACCGCCATCACCATCGCGCCGTCGAGCCCGAGCACGACCTGGTGAAAGTCGTGCACGTCCGACGCTTCGATCGCGCCGTACCGGCGCAACGAAACGCTAGGAGCGGTGACGGCGGCGTGACTCATCGGTGAAACCCAATTACAAAATACAAAACAGCGCAGCGAAAAACTTAGACGCCGAGCAGTTCGACTTCGAACACGAGCGTTGCATTCGGCGGAATCACGCCGCCTGCGCCACGCACGCCGTAGCCGAGTTGCGGCGGGATCGTCAGCTTGCGCGTGCCGCCGACCTTCATGCCTTGCACGCCTTCGTCCCAGCCCTTGATGACCATGCCGCCGCCCAGCACGAACGCGAACGGGTCGTTGCGGTCCTTGCTCGAGTCGAACTTCTGGCCGTCGGTCAGCCAGCCCGTGTAGTGCACGCTGACGGTCTTGCCGGCCACCGCTTCGGCGCCAGTGCCTTCAACGATGTCTTCGTATTTCAGGCCGGATTCGGTAGTCACAGTCGACATGTGTCGCTCCTTAGATCAAAAACGTAAAAACCGACATTGTAGGCGTGTTGGGCTCGCATCGCCGAGGATTGCCGTGTGGCATGTGGTTTGCGTTCAGGTTAGCCATCCGGCCAGGCTGGTTGCGCTGGACGGCATGCCTATAATGGGGCTTCTTTTGACATTTGATGCACCGCCTGAGAGGGTTCGATCGTGACCACGCCTTCCACCGGGACCGCCGGCGCACCGCCGGTTCCTTCCGGCTTCGCCGTATCCGAACGCACCGCACGTCTGCGCGCGGAGACCGCGCTGTTTATGCGCGATCACGTGCTATCGCTGGTGTCGCATGACCTCCGTGGTCCGCTGAACGCCATCCATAGCTGGGCGTACGTGCTCGAGCGCAAGCTCGATGCCAACGACCCCAATTCACAACGCGCCGTCACCGGCATTCGTAACGGCGTGGAACAGCAGGTGAAGCTGCTGGAGACGATTGTCGACGCCACGCGCGCCGAGACCAAATCGCTGGAACTGGCATTTGCGCCGTTTTCGCTGCATCCGTTGCTCGATGAAACCGTTGACGAAGTCCGTTCCGGGCTGGCGCGCACACGCGGCGTCGAGGTTACGGTCGAGTCGCACCTCGCTACCGAGCAGCTCAACGGCGACCGTGAGCGCCTGGCCGCCGCGCTGTGGCTGATGCTCACATTCGCCGTCGAGGCGAGCACGAAGGGCGCCGCGGTCACGCTTGCCGCCCGAGCCGACGCCAGCAGGTGGTATGCCACGGTCACCTTCAATCAAAGCGCCGCTGCATTGAACGATCCGGCCGCGCCGCATTTGCTGGAAGCCTTTGCCCGCAAACAGGCGTGCGAACCGCGCGAAGCCAAACGGATCGCGTGGGTGTTCGCGCTGTGCAAGCGCGTTGCGGAAGCGCACGGCGGCAGTTTCGAGCAAAGCGATGCATCTGAGGGCGAAGCGGTGACGCTCGCGCTACATGTGCCGCTGAGTGCAACGACAGCAACGTGAGCGGCGGCTGTCGGCGCGCGTTCCTGCACGCGATTAACTTTCAGTTTGCTTGCGCCATCTATACTGACAACTTTTGTTGCCGGAGCCCTTCGCTTTGATCCAGGTTGTCGCCCTTATCGGTGCATTGTTTCTCGTTGCCCTCAACGGTTTTTTCGTCGCCGCCGAATTCGGTCTGGTGAAGCTGCGCCAAACGCGCGTGCAGAGCCTCGCGGCCAAACACGGCATGCGTGGACGCTTGCTGGCGAAGGTGCATGGGCGGCTCGACGCGTATCTGTCCGCCTGTCAGCTGGGCATTACGCTGGCGTCGCTTGGACTCGGCTGGATCGGTGAGCCGGCGTTCGCCGAACTGCTCACGCCGGTCTTCAGCCTGCTCGGCGTCGAGTCGGAGAAGCTGATCCACGGCATCTCGCTGTTCTTCGCGTTCTCGTGTATTTCGTTCCTGCACATCGTGGTGGGTGAGTTGGCGCCGAAGTCGCTGGCGATTCGCGAGGCGGAAAAGGTTTCGTTGTGGGCCGCCACGCCGTTGTACGGTTTCTACTGGGCGATGTATCCGGCGATCTGGGTGCTCAATACGAGCGCCAACGCCGTGCTGAAACTCGCGGGCCTCGACGCGGACCACGGCCACGATTCGCATTACTCGACCGACGAACTCAAGCTGATCCTGCGTGGCCGCCGCGCCAACGTTGCGACTGAACTCGGTGCGCCGGATGGCGCATACAGCCAGGACGAATGGAACACGATTGCGCATTCGCTGGATTTTTCGCGCATGACCGTCTCGGATCTGATGCGCCCGTCCTACGAAATGGTCGGCCTGCGGCGCGATCTGCCATTGCGCGAAAACATGCAGGTCGTGGCGCGGCATCGCTTCAGCCGCTATCCGTTGTTCGAAGACGCGTCCGGCGAGCGCGTGGCCGGCATGATCCACTTGAAGGATTTGCTGCTGGCGCGGCACGCGGGCAGCACGCTCGACGACCTCTCCAAATACGCGCGACCCGTGCAGTACGTAAAGCCGGACATGCCGGCGCTCGAACTGTTTCGCCGCTTCCGCAAGGGAGCGCCGCACTTCGCACTGGTTGGTCACAAGAACTCGAAGCCGATCGGCTTTCTGACGCTGGACAATCTGCTCGGCGCGCTGGTTGGGCAGATCCACGACGAATTCCGCCAGGGCGACGCCGACTGGACGCGTATGGACGACGGCACGCTGATGGGCAAGGGCAGCTTGCCGGTGGTGTCGTTGGAACGCGCGCTCGGAATCGACATCGACGAGGGCAAGGCCGAATCGGTCGGCGGCCTTGTGATTCAGGCGCTCAACGATCTGCCTACCGAAGGGCAGCGCGTCGAGTTCGATCGCTTCGACGTAGTGGTCAAGAAGATGAAGGGGCCGCGCATCGTGCTCGTGCGCGTTTATCCGAAGACCTACGACGACGAAGGCGGTTGAGCGGCTTCCATGCTGAATCCGCTCCCGGTCCACTGAAGCATCGCTCGAGTAAAATCGTCGTCCATACCACCCGGGGGCGACATGGGATATTTGCTGGTGCTGTGCGTCGGTTTGCTTGCGGGCACGTTGAGCGGCGTGATCGGCACGGGCTCGTCGATGATGCTTATGCCCGTTCTCGTGATGCTGTTCGGTCCGCAGCAGGCGGTGCCGATCATGGCGATCGCCGCGATCATGGGCAACTTCGGCAAGATCCTGGCGTGGTGGCGCGAAATCGACTGGCGGGCTTGCGGCGCTTACTGCGCGACAGCGGTTCCGGGAGCGGCGCTGGGTGTGCGGACACTTCTCGCGTTGCCGCCGCATGCGGTGGAACTCGCATTGGGATTGTTCTTTGTCGCGATGGTGCCGACGCGGCGCTGGCTGGCGCGCCGCGCTATCAAATTCAGTCTGTGGCAGCTTTCGCTGATCGGCGGCGTGGTGGGTTTTCTCACCGGCATCGTCGTTTCCACCGGGCCGATCACGGTCCCCGTGTTTATGTCGTATGGCCTGGTTAAAGGCGCCTTTCTCGCAACCGAAGCGGCTGGATCACTGGCTGTCTACGGCACCAAAGTCGCGGTCTTCAATCATTTCGGCGCATTGCCATTGCATGTGGTGATCGACGGTTTGATCACCGGCTCGGCACTCATGATCGGATCCTTTTCCGCGCGGCTGATTGTGGTCCGGATGAGTCCTGCGGTTTTCAAACTTGTCGTTGACGGATTGATGTTGTCATCGGGCGTTTCGTTGCTGTGGGCGGCAGGGCGATAGGGCCTTTCTGCGAAAACGTACGGGACATCATCCCACCGACGCCTGAAACACCCTCAGGTAATTCCCTCCAAGAACTGCCCCGACTTCCTGTTGCGAGAATCCGGCCAGCAACAGCGCACTGGCCAGATCGGGCAACTGCTCGTAGCTCCTGAACACCGGGGTGAAATGAACCCGAGCATATCCGTCCCCAGGCCGACGTGTTCTACCCCGACGACATCCGCCATGCGTTTGACGCCTGCAGCCATCGCATGCAAATCGTGAAACGTCCCTGAGCTCGGCCAGACGCCAATCACGCCACCCGTGCCGGCGATCACCCGCGCATGGTCCGGCGTGATGAGCCGGCTTCGCGCACTCGGCTGGGTGGCCAATGCCGAATGCGAGAGCACCAGTGGTTTGGTCGACGTATCTGCCGCGCGCATCGGTGCTCCTCCCGGGTGCGTTTATTTGCGCGTAGATGTTACCCGGCTTTTATCTGGCGTCAGCGTTCCGGCCATGCTTTCAACGAGCTTCAACGCCTCCGCTTTCAGGGCGACGGGATCGTCTGCGCCATCGAGCAATAGCGCCGCTTCGCACACCATGCTGCCGATCATGCGAGCCGCGAGGTAGGCCTTGGCTTTTTCCTTGCCGGTGCTCTGGTTCGTCAGCGCATCAATGAGCAGACCGTACACGTGCGCTTCTTCGATCTCGCGGCACCGTACCTGGCCGAGCACGGCCGGCGCAGTTTCAATGACGAGTTGCCGGTAGGCGGGTTCGGTGCAGACCTCCAGAAATTCGCGAATGCCCGCGCTCATCCGTTTGGCTGGCGTCGCGGCCGCGGCGGCGGATCTGACTTTAGAGGCAGCGTCCGCCTGGAGAGACTCGACCAGGGCGTCGAACAGTTCGGCCTTGTCCGCAAAGTGGTGATAGAAGGCGCCGCGGGTCACGCGCGCGCTGCGAGCGATGGCCTCTATCCCGACTTGCTGGTAGCCCTCTGATGTGAATAACTCGCCCGCAGCAGCGATGAGCGCCTGACGGGTCGCGTCCGCATATTCCTCGCGACGGGATTTTGGGGTTGGACCTGCGGTCGGCATAGGCAGCGCTTTTATCTCTTGATTTTTCACATTCTGATTGTAGTATACATACACGGTGTATGTGAAAATCTCGTTGTATGTTAAATCGGACTTCGGCTGCGGCCTGAATACACGGGCAAACAACACCGTCGGTAAGCAACCCATTCAGGAGCAAATTCACATGACGTCAGCAGAAAAATACCTTCCCCCGACTGCGGAGCAGTTAGCCAATGCCCGGATAGCCGTGCAACGCTTCGCTTCGGAGTGGCAACATCCCGTCGCCGATAACCTGGAAGCGCTCATGCACGAGGACACACGAAACCTGATCCCACCCATGACTGAACCGGCCGACCGGAAAGGCGTCATCGAACATTTCCGTCAGGTCCTCACCCAACTGCCGGACCTGAAAGTCGACGTACTTCAATGGGCACCTACGGGCGACGCCGTCATGATCGAATGGCAGGCATCGGCAACCGTAGCCGGGCAGCCGTTGAAGTGGTTGGGTGTCGACCGGTTCAACCTGCGTGGCGACCGGATGTACAAAGGGCAGGTGTATTGGGACACGCGCCGAGTGGCGGAACAGGTGGCCGAGGCAGTCAAACGCGCACAGCAAGGCGGCTCAGCGGGATGATGCATTGTCTTGAATGAGTCGATAGAAAAGGCGGCTAAAGCGAGTGAGCTCTAGCCGCCTTTAACCTTCGACAAAGCGCAGATCAACTACGTGGCACACCTTCCTCCACCAACACCGCAATAGGCATCGCGCTCAACGCATCGCGCAGATAAAGCAAACCGTTTTCGTCGACCTTGGGCGCCGCCGGACTCAGCCAGTCGAACAGCGCCCGCGCGGCCAGATCAGCAGGCATTTCGATCGCCGTATCGCCCCATTTGGCCGGATCGACCATCGGCAAATCGCCGCCATCGCCTTCTTCGCCGAGCAACCCGGCAGCGAGCCGGCTCGCCACCACCACAGCCCACGCATTCCCATGCCGCCGTGCAAACGCGATCGCGTTCGACGCATGCGCACCGCGCACTGCAAGCGGCAGATAGGCACTCTGACTCAACAACTCCGGCAAATGCGCGCGCAACGCCAGCACGCGCTGCACCACCGAGAGCTTTACCCGGCCATCGTGCCAGCTCGCCAGAAACTCCGAAGGCGGTGTTTGCGCGAGCCATGCCTCGCGTTTGGCAAAATCGACGGGCCGGCGATTGTCGGGATCGACCAGACTGAAGTCCCACAACTCAGTACCCTGATAAAGATCGGGAATCCCAGGCGACGTCAGCCGCAACACTGTCTGCTGCAAACTGTTGATCGCACCGGCGCGTCCAATCCGCGCGACGAACGCGGACAACTCGCGCAGGAAACCATTGCGCCGCTGCGGCGCCAGGATATCGAACAGGAAATCGCGGCAGCCGGCCTCATAGGCTTCGTCGGGTGCGAGCCAGTTGGTCTGTAGCTTCGCTTCCCGCAACGCTTTCAATTGCCATTGCGCGACGCGCTCAGCCAGTTCCTTGACGCCCGCTTCATCGTCCGGCTTTAAATCCGGTGGCCAACTGCCCACCAAGGTCTGATACAGCATCGCCTCGGCGGCGGGGCCTGGTGCCCAATCGTAACTTGTGTCGTGGCTCACGCTGCTGATCGGCTTACCGTCGAGCGCACGCCGATGCGGCGCGTTCAAGGTCGACCACGCACGCAAGGTCGCGCTCCAGTCGTGGGAAATCTCGCTCAACACGGCAAGCCGCGCACGCATGTCTTCACCGCGTTTGTGGTCGTGCGTGGCTGTCGCGAGCATCGCGTGAGGAAAGTGCTGCGAACGTTCGAGATTCGCCGCATGAAATTGCGCGACCGATAAAGCAAACTCGCCCGGGTCTGAGCCGACTTCGTTGCGCGATAGCAAACGTCCATAGCGATAGCACGCTGTATCTTCAATCGCCTTTGCGGCGACCGGTGCGGTCAATTGCGAAAACAGCGTCTGCGCGGTGCGCCGCGCGGAACCTGCATGACTGGGCGGGGCGCCATTCTGACCTTGCTGTTGCGATGAGACCCGTACATTCGGCACTTCCTCGGCGCTGCCGCCAAGCCACGCGTTTACGCGGTCGAGCACCACGTAGTCCGCACGCGAAAGCGTCTCTCTCGCGCCTGCCAGTGCCTGCTCGAAATACACGTTATCCGCAGCGCTGCGCAGCCCGTTCTGTGGATAGACCCGATACACCGGAAAATGTACGGCCAGTTCGGCCAGCACGCGCCGCAGCGCGGTGAAGGTGAAGTCGCGCGTGGTCAGTGAATCGCGGGCAATGCGGTGCAGCGCGCGTGCCGCGCGGTCCAGTTCCGCTGAGAGGTTCTCCGCGAGAATCTTGCGGCGCGCGGCCAGGGCTTCGTCGGCGAAGCGCGGACTGCGGCCGGTGAGTTCGGCCCATGTCTGCGCGAGCGGCTCGGCGCCGGCCGGATCGTGCAGCAGCGCGCCCACGTCGTTCATGAAATCGTAGCCGGTTGTGCCGTCCACGGGCCAGTCGTCGCGCAGCGGCTCGCCGCGGCCGAGAATTTTTTCGACGACCACATACGGCGCGGTGTCGCGCAATTCAGTGAGGCGCTGCCGCAGACGCTGACAGTACTCGCGCGGTTCAGCGAGGCCATCCACGTGGTCGATCCGCAAACCATCCACCACGCCTTCCTGATACAGACGGAAAATCAGCGCGTGCACGGCCTCGAATACTTCGGGCCGCTCCACGCGTACGCCGGCCAGCGTCGAAATGTCGAAGAAACGCCGCCAGTTCACTTCATCCGAAGCGGTACGCCACCACGCAAGACGGAAGTGCTGCCGTTCGATCAGCCGATGCAAACGGTCACGCGTCACCGGGTCTGCGGGCGAATACGATTCCAGCACCAATTCGATCGCCGAGCCGCCGTTTTGCGCGACGAACTCGCGCAGCATGTCGCGCCCTTCGGCGGCGCGCGGCTGATCGGCTGGCTGCGTCGTCAGGCCATGGAAACGTTCGGCCAGTGCGTTGAGATCGGCACGGTCGGCGCTTTGCAGAATCGCCGCGTAGTCGATTGGGCACACCGGAAACACATGCGGCCCGTAGCCGATATAAAAGCGCCCACTGTCGGCCGCAAAATGCAGCGCAATCCGGCCGGCCGCGAGTTCCTCGCCGTACGGCGCACCGAGTGTCGGCGCCAGCACCTTGCCGCGCAAGGCCGGATCGGGCGAATGCCAGTCGACGTCGAAATGGCGTGCGTACGCGCTGTGTCTGCCCCATTCGAGGATATCGAGCCACCACGCGTTGCTCGAGCCGCCGACGCCCATATGATTCGGCACCACGTCGACGATCAAGCCCATGTTGTGCGCGCGCAGTTTATCGGCGAGGCGCTTCAAGCCCGCCTCGCCCCCGCATTCAGCGTTGACCTGGGTGTAGTCGACGGTATCGTAGCCGTGCATCGAACCCGGCTCCGCGGTGGTGACGGGCGACGCATAGACGTGGCTGATGCCGAGCGCGGCGAAATAGTCGACGTGCTTCGCGGCATCGTCGAAGGTAAAGCCTCGATGGAACTGGAGGCGAAGCGTGGAGCGCGGGACGGTCATGGCGTATCAGGCTCCGAAGAAACGTTGGAAGCAGCAGGAACGGTGGCGCCGCGGCGCGCACGGTCGACCGCCAGCAGGCGATCGCTGAAGGTGCCGTCCTCGAACAATGCGTCGATAGGCAAGATCACGCGGCGGCGCCAGTTCGGATGCTCGTCGATCGAGCCGGGCAAATTCGGCTGCTCGACCAGCGCGAGCAAATCTTCGAGCGGGAAAGTGACGAGCGGCCCGGGCGTGGCGGCCACGAAGGCGAGCGCTTCATCCACGGGCGCCTTGTCGGCCGGCGGCGCTTGCACGTCCGGCGCGGCGACGCCGGCTTGCTGGAACGCGCGCCATAACAGCGCACGATCGGCGGCGCGTTCTTCCTGTGCCACTTCCTCCGCGTCGCGGCCATCGGCGCGCGCCATCGTCTGACCGATCCGGTTGCGCCACGTGATGTCGCTGCCGCGCCACCAGCCTGCCACGGTCGGCAAATCATGGGTCGTGGTAGTGCCGACAGCGTTGCGGTCCCACGCCTGTGGTGGCTTGAAACCTCTGCCGCCTTCCGCGCCTTCGAACCACAACACACGAATACCGGCGAGACCGTGCTCGTCGAGCCGCTCGCGAAAACCGGGCGGCACGGTGCCGAGATCTTCGCCGATCACGATCGCGCGATGCCGCCACGATTCGAGCGCGATCAGCCGCAGCAGATCTTCGAGCGGATAGCGCAGATAGGCGCCGTTACGCGCGCTCTCGCCTTCGGGCACGAGCCACAGGCGCCGCAAGCCGAGAATATGGTCGATGCGGATGCCGCCCGCATGCGCGAACGCTGCGCGCAGCATGTCGATGAATGCGGAGAAGCCCTGCGTGCGCATCGCGCGCGGCGAGAAGGTGGTGAGCCCCCACGCCTGGCCGGCCTGGTTGAACAGATCGGGCGGTGCGCCCACGGAAATGCCCTGCAGCATGTCGTCGCGGTACGACCATGCATGGCTGCCGGCGCTATCGCAACCGACGGCAAGGTCGGCGATCAGGCCGACCGCCATCCCGGCGTCGCTCGCTGCATGCTGCGCGTGCGACAAGCCCTTGGCGGCGAGCCATTGCAGAAACAGATGAAAGTCGACTTCATGCCGATGCGCTTCGGCAAAGGCTTCGACTTCCGGACTGCGCGGATCGCGCAACGCCTCGGGCCAGTTGCGCCAGTGGCCATTGCCGCCTTCCTGAGCCAACTGCACCGCCTGCAATGCTTCGAAACGCGCGTGATCTTCGAGCGCACGGCCGGCGCGTTCGCAGAAGCCATGAAATTCGAGCGCACGCGGCGTGTCGTGCGCACGTTCCTGGGTGCAGAAATTCTCGTACAGCGCACGCAAAACCTTCAGCTTCAGCACGACGGCGTTCGGCCAGTCGATCAGTTGCAAGTCTTCGAGTGCCGACCATGCTTCGGTGGCCTGAGCAGCCTCAAGTGCGGCGCTTGCGGCGTCGGCGCCGAACACGGCGGCGGGGTCGATATGCGTGACGTTCAACCACAAACGCGACGACGGCGAATACGGACTGAAGCGGTTCGGCTCGGCGCTGAACATCGCATGCGTCGGACTGACGGCGAGCGCATGCGCGCCACGCTTCGCGCTTTCAATCGCCATTTGCGCGAGGGCCGTATAGTCGCCGATGCCGCCATCGCCCGTGCGGCGCAAGCCGTATAACTGCGCGGCGATACCCCACAACGGCGGCGGTTGCGTCGTGGCGCCGTCGTGCAACGTGCGCCATGCGTCGGCGACGGTATAGCAGCGTGACGGCGCGACGGCCAACGTCACGCGTTGCTCGTTGATCACCAGGGTGTGATAACCGGGCTCGTCGATCGGCGCGAGCAACGCTTCCTCGCCTTTAGGCGTCGTGAAGCGGCCGTCGATGATCGAGCCGCTTTCCAGTTCGATCCGGTAGTGACTGCCGGATTTGATCGCCGCGACCGGCAGCGCGATGCCGCGTTCGACCTCCGCGGTCATCAACGGCGGCAGCTTGCGGCCGGACAGTTCGGCTTCGAGCGTGGCCGCGCTGTGCCGGATCTGCGTGGCATTACCGCACGGCAAGCCCATCCGCTCGAGCAGCACGGCGAGCGTGCTCTCGGGTACGTGTTGCGTCGTATGGTGCGCGTCGCGCCATTCGACTTCGAAGCCGGCGCGCATGGCAAGGGTCACGATCGTATCGTTTGGACGGCGGGTGGCACTCACGCGTGGCGCTCCTGTTGACCGGCGATGCGGGCATCGTGGCCGATGGCATAGTCGCTGACGTCGCCGGTCACCCACGCGACGAACGCGTATGACGGCAACACCTTGGCGTCGATCTGCTCGCGCACGCGCGGCGGCGTTTCGAAAATCACTTTGCCGGCAGGCAGATCGGGGAACGCCACGTTCTCCTTCGAGAGATTCAATGCAATCGACAAGGTTTCGCCATCGGCGAGTTTCCAGCGGGCGATTAGCGCATTGGCGTCGCCACCGTTTGCCGCGTTGAGCACGGTCGAGCCGCACGCTTTGGCGTGTTTCAGACGCGGCGTGATCAGCTTCGCCCGCACGGCAAGCGCGGATTTATAGAAGTGCATCCACTCGAGGCGGTCTTTCGCGTTGGCATCCGCAGCGGCGCCTTGAATGGGCTCAGGCGGCGACGAGGCCGCAAAGGTCTGCACGTCGTTCGGATCGGGAATCTGCGCGCGACGCTTTTCATCGCTGAACGCCGAAAAGCGTGCGAATTCGCGACGCCGGCCTTCGCGTACGGCGTCGGCGAGCTCGCCGGTGTAGTCGGTGAAAAACAGGAACGGCTGCGTCGATCCGTATTCCTCGTCCATGAACAGCATGGGGATATGCGGCGACAGCAGCAGCAAACCGGTGGCGGCGCGCAAGGCATCGTCCGACGTCAGCTTGCGCAGGCGCTCGCCGAATGCGCGATTGCCGATCTGATCGTGATTCTGCAAGAACATCACGAACGAAGTGGGCGACAGATGCCGGCTCGCTTCGCCACGCGGCGCGCCGTCGTGAATCGGCGATGGGTCGCCTTGATACGCGAAGCCTTCTGACAACACGCGCGCAAGGCGCTGGATCGGCTGATCCTTGTACGCGTAGTAATAGCCCTCCGTTTCGCCTGTGAGCAGAACGTGCAGCGTATTGTGCGCGTCGTCATTCCACTGCGCGTCGAAATGCGTGTCCAGCAGGCTCGCGCTGTTGTGCTCGTTTTCCAGCACCAGATGCACATGGCGGCCGTGCTGCACTTTCGCGCGGATATGGTCGGACAATTCGCGCAGCCACGTGTGATTGCCGATGGCATGCACCGCGTCGAAACGTAGGCCGTCGAGACGATACTCGTTGATCCAGTAGACAGCGTTGTCGATGAAGAAGTCACTCACTTCACTGCGTTCGAAATCGATCGCGGGGCCCCACGGCGTGTGCGTACCTTCGCGGAAAAACGAGCGGGCGTATCGGTGCAGATAGTTGCCGTCCGGTCCGAAATGGTTATAGACCACGTCGAGAAACACCATCAGGCCGAGACCGTGCGCGGCGTCGATCAGCGCTTTCAGTTCTTCGGGGCTGCCGTACGCGGAATCGGGCGCATAGGGCAGCACGCCGTCGTAGCCCCAATTGTGCCGGCCGGGAAAGTCGTTCAATGGCATGAGTTCGATGGCCGTTACGCCGAGCGCGACCAGCGCGGGCAGACGTTTCTGCACGCCCGCATAGCCGCCCATCGCGCCGACGTGCAACTCGTACAACACCGTTTCTTCCCACGGCCGGCCATGCCAGCTCGTATGTTCCCAGTGGTACGCGCGCGGGTCGATCACTTCGCTCGGGCCGTGCACGTCTTGCGGCTGGAAACGTGACGCAGGATCAGGCACCGCCTCCCCGCCATCGAGCCGGAAGCGATACAGCGTGCCCGCGCCGCTCTCGACGGTCGTTTCGAACCAGCCGTTGCCGGCAGGCGTCATGTCGTGCGCGCCCTGGGCCGGTCCGTTTTCGATCTCCACCTGAACCGTCTTGCACGAAGGCGCCCAGAAACGGAACCGCGTGCGCGGCTTCGCGCCCGTAGCGCCCAGCAACTGTGCGCTGAACGGCAGGCAATGCGCGTGATGATGCGCGTGAGGATCAATCGGACTTTCGGACATGATTCATCACCATTCGATATGACTTTCGCCTACGTGGTCGGCGACGTATCGCTGCTCGGCGGATGCGCACCCGGATCGGGCGGCAGCGCGGTCAACAGCCGCGGCCCGTGCTGTGCGCCGGCTTTCCAGCCCGCCTGCCAGTCCGCTTCGCCGATGGGCTGCGCCGCCAGCATCACGAGGCTATGCGCGGCCACTTCCACCTCCGGCACCGCCAACCGATGCGGCGCGCTTTCCGGCTCAGCCGTATCTAGCAGCACATGCCATTCCAGGTGTGGCGCGGGCGGTGTGAAACGCCGTGTTTCGTCCGCAGCATTGAGCATCATCAACAATACTTCCGTTTCGTCATTCAGGCCTGGACCCGCGCGCCGCAGTGTGAACGTGCGGCCTTCGGGGTCCTGCCAGGCTTCGATCGTGAGCGGATCGCCGTGTTCATCGAACCAGCCGACATCGAACAGGCCCGGCAACACTTCGCGGTCGCCGAACAGAAAGCGCGTTTCGCGCAGCAGGGGGTGCTGTTTGCGCAGCGCGATCACGCGCGCGACGAAGGCGGTCATCTGACGGCCTTCGGGCGACTCCGCGCGCTCCCAGTCAAGCCATGATAGTTCGTTATCCTGGCAGTACGCATTGTTGTTGCCGTTCTGCGTACGCAGCGATTCGTCGCCCGCCAGCACCATGGGTGTGCCGAGCGCCATCAGCAGCGTGGCGATCAGCGAGCGGGCCACGCGTTTGCGGGTTTCGAGGAGAACCGGATCGTCGGTCGGGCCCTCTACGCCCCAATTGCGACTGCAGTTTTCGTTGTGGCCGTCGTTGTTGTCTTCGCGATTGGCTTCGTTGTGCTTGTGCTCATACGCGGTGGTATCGGCGAGCGTAAAACCGTCATGCGATGTGACAAAGTTGACCGATGCCCACGGTTTCCTGAAACGCCGGTTGAACAGATCGGCGGAACCGGTGAGACGCGCGGCAAGATCGGGACGCAGGCCCGCGTCACCGCGCCAGAAGCGGCGCACCGTGTCGCGGAAACGATCGTTCCATTCGGCGAAACCCGGCGGATGATTACCGAGTTGATAGCCGCCCGGGCCGATGTCCCATGGTTCGGAAATCAGTTTGCGTTGCGACAGGATCGGGTCCTGGCGCAATGCGTCGAAGAAACCGGAGCCGGGATCGAAGCCATGCTGCTCGCGGCCGAGCGTCACGCCGAGATCGAAACGGAAGCCGTCGATGTTGAACTTCGTCGACCAGTAGCGCAGCGAATCCATCACCATCTGCAGTACGCGCGGATGTGGCAGGTTCACGGTATTGCCGCAGCCGGTGTCGTTGATATGGTGGCGTTCGTCGCCGGGAATCAGGCGGTAGTAGCTCGCGTTGTCGAGGCCGCGCCATGAGACGGTTGGCCCCATCTCGTTGCCTTCGCAGGTGTGGTTGTAGACCACGTCGAGAATCACCTCAATGCCGGCCGCATGCAACTGACGCACGGCGATACGCATTTCATCGAGCCGGTGCGAACTCAGATACGACGGCTCCGGTGCAAAAAATGCCGCGGTGTTGTAACCCCAGTAGTTGCGCAGGCCGCGCTCCACCAGAAAGCGGTCGTTCAGAAACGCATGTACGGGCAGCAATTCGACGGCGGTCACGCCGAGCTTCAGTAAATGTTCGATGAACTCTGGCGACGCCAGCGCGGCAAACGTGCCACGTTCGTGCTGACGCAAATCGGGGCGCAACATCGACACGCCGCGCACGTGCGCCTCGTAGACGACGGTTTCGCCCCAGGGCACATTCGGGCGCTTGTCGTGCGACCAGTCGAAGGCTTCGTCGATCACCACGCACTTCGGCATGGCCGGCGCCGAATCGCGCCGGTCGATGGACAGGTCGGCGCGATTCGAATGCACGCGGTAACCGAATAGCGCGTCGGACCAACGAAACTGCCCGACCAGTTTGCGCGCATACGGATCGAGCAATAGTTTGTGCGGATTGAAGCGGTGCCCATGCTGCGGCTGATACGGCCCGTGTGCGCGAAAGCCATACGCCGTGCCGGGGTGCGCATTGGGCAAATAGCCGTGCCAGATTTCGTCGGTGCATTCGGGCAGCGTGAAGCGCCTGATTTCCTTGCGACCGGTGGGATCGAACAGGCAAAGCTCGATTTTCTGCGCATTCGCCGAGAACACCGCAAAGTTGACGCCGAGGCCATCCCAGCTGGCGCCGAGCGGATAGGGCGAGCCGGGCAGAAGCCGGTCGGGCATTGCATGCGACATGATTCCCCTTCCTTGTTCTGTTTTATGAACGCTATCGTGGGACTTCATGCAACGGGCGCGCGGCCTGGCCGCCGCGCGCCCGTCTTACAACACTTCTATCAATCTGCGCGCAAAACGATCGTCGCCAAAGGTGGCAGCGTCAGCGCAGCGGAATGCGGCCAGCCGTGGCTCGAGACGTTGTCGGTGTGGATCAGCCCGCCATTGCCCATATTCGAGCCGCCGTACACGCCGGCATCCGTATTCAGCACTTCTGTCCAGCGGCCGCCGCGCGGCATCCCCATCCGGTAACCGACCCGCGGCACCGGCGTCATGTTGCAGACCACCACCAGTTCGCGGCCTTCGCCATCGGTGCGGCGGTAGGCATACACGCTGTTGCCGCTGTCGTCGCCGACCAGCCATTGGAAACCGCCCGGCTCGCTGTCGAGCCGATGCAGCGCCGGCTCCTCGCTGTACAGATGGTTCAGATCGCGCACGAGCTTCTGCACGCCGTGATGGTTCGGATCGTCGAGCAGATGCCAATGTGGCGACGTGTCGTGGTTGAATTCGGCCAACTGGCCGAATTCGCCGCCCATGAACAGCAGCTTCTTGCCCGGATGCGTCCACATGAAGCCGAAATACGCGCGCAGGTTGGCGAATTTCTGCCATCTGTCGCCGGGCATCTTGCCGAGCAGCGAGCCTTTGCCATGCACCACCTCGTCGTGCGAAAGCGGCAGCACGAAGCGCTCGGAATACGCGTACACCATCCCGAAGGTCATCATGTGGTGATGGTATTGGCGGTAGACCGGGTCCTCTTCCATGTAGTGCAGCGTGTCGTGCATCCAGCCCATGTTCCACTTGAACTGGAAGCCGAGGCCGCCGTCTTCGAGGCGTGCGGTCACACCCGGCCACGCGGTCGATTCCTCGGCGATCGTGATCGCGCCCGGCACGCCCGGCACATAGCCGACTTCGTGATTCAGCCGCTTCAGAAACGCGATCGATTCGAGATTTTCACGCCCGCCGTAGATGTTCGGCACCCACTCGTCAGCAGCCCGCGAATAGTCGCGGTACAGCATCGAGGCGACTGCATCCACGCGCAGGCCGTCGACGTGATAGCGCTTCAACCATGCGAGGCCCGATGCCACCAGGAACGCGCTCACCTCGTTGCGGCCGAGGTTGTAGATCATCGTGTTCCAGTCCTGGTGATAGCCTTCGCGTGGATCGGCGTGCTCGTAGAGCGGCGTGCCGTCGAAATCGATCAGGCCATGCGCGTCGTTCGGAAAGTGCGCCGGTACCCAGTCGAGAAGCACGCCCAAGCCGGCCGCGTGCGCCTTGTCGACGAACAGGGCGAACTGCTCGGGCTTGCCGAAGCGTGCCGACGGCGCGAACTGTCCGAGCGGCTGATAGCCCCACGAACCGCCGAACGGATGCTCGGCAATCGGCATGAATTCCACGTGCGTGAAGCCCATGCCTTTCACGTACGGAATCAGCCGCTCGGCGAGTTCTTCCCAGGTGAGCCCGCGCTGGCCCTCTTCGGCGACGCGCAGCCACGATTCGGCATGCACTTCGTAGATCGAGATCGGTGCGCGCGGAGTCTGTTTGGCGGCGCGCGACTGAATCCAGTCGTGATCGGTCCATTCAAACTGCTCGATCTCGTCGACATGCGCGACTATCGATGCGGTGCCCGGCGGCAACTCCGTTTGCATCGCACACGGGTCGGCCTTCAGCGGCAACGGATGGCCGTCACGGGCGAGCAATTCGTACTTGTAGCGCGTGCCCGGACCGACGCGCGGCACAAACAATTCCCACACGCCTGCCTGATGACGCAGCCGCATCGGATGACGGCGACCGTCCCACGAATTGAAGTCGCCGACCACCGAGACGCGCCGCGCATTCGGCGCCCAGACGGCAAAGCGCACGCCCGGCACGCCGTCCACTTCCATCGGGCGCGAGCCGAGGCATTCGAGTACTGCGTACGGGTCGCCGCCGGCGAGACGGCCCAACGGCTCGTCGCCGAGAACGGGGCCGAACGAATACGTATCCTCGATTTCCTGCACGGTGCCATGCCAGTCGACGCGCAGGCGATACGGCGCGGCAGACGTGATGCGGCCGGCAAACAGCCCGGGCCTGAGTTGCTCGAGTTCGCCGAGCGTTGCGCCGTTGGCGCGTGAAATCACGGTGACGTGTTTTGCGTTCGGCAACAGCGCGCGCACCACCGGACCCGCGTCTGTTTGATGCATGCCGAGCTGCGAGAAAGGATCGGGGTGACGCGCTTCAACGAGCGCGTCGATATCGAGTGGTTGGAGGCCTGCGGCCGGATCATGCTCACTCATAGTCGCCCTCGGCCGGATTAGGCGATGCGGCGGCGTCTGGCGCCTGGGTTGACGGGTCGTGCGGATTGCCGGTGTCACCGAGCAAGCGGCTGGTGAGCGAGGCGAGGCCGCGTACCGGCAAACTGAGCCACGTCGGACGGTTAGCCGCTTCGTAACGGATTTCGTAAGCGGCTTTCTCGATCAGGAACAGATCGAGTAAGGCCTGTTCGGCTTCGGGCGCCACCAGCGGCGTCGGCGAATCCGCGATGGCGGCGCGGTATTCCTTCAGGAACGTCTCGGTAGCATGCGCACGGAAACGGTCGAAGAGCGCGCGCTTGCGATCGGCGGTTTGCTGTGGCGCGCTTTCCATCGTGGACTGCGCCGCGGCGCTGGCATACGACAGCGAGCGCAACAAGCCGGCCACGTCGCGCAACGGGCTCGACTTCTGACGCCGTTCCTCCAGCGTGCGCGCGGGTTCGCCTTCGAAGTCGATCAGATACGCGTCGCCCTGCGCGACCAGTACCTGACCCAGATGGAAATCGCCATGAATGCGGGTACGCAGCGCGCCCGCATCGCCCGACACCAGTTTGCTGACCGCAGCGACCAATGCGGCGCGTCGATCGATCAGGCTTTGCGCCAATGCCTGGGTATCCGGATCGCTCATCTGCTCGATGCGCGGTGCGAGCAGATCGAGCGCGCTGGCGAGCATGGCTTGCGTGCCGGCGACCCACGCCTTCACCTGTTCGGCGCTGGCGAGTTCCGGTGCGAATGCCGGGTCGTCGGACGGTGACGCAAGCGCCATGTGCAGTTCGCCGAGCCGCTTGCCGATGGTGCCCGCCAACGCGCTATAGCCTTCCATGAGGATTGTTTCGTTGTCGCGGTCCGGCGATTGCCCGTCCGTGTCGACGGCGATCGCGAGTTCGTCCACCGAGCGGCGCAGGTAGTCCAGCGACCAGTTCCAGGCGTCGCCCTGATTGTCGATATAGCCTTGCAAGATAGCGAGTGTATGCGGCACGCCTTCGGGATCGACGCGCACCACTTCACCATACAGCGGCGCGGTGTTCGCGTAGCCGAGCTGGGTCAAATAGCGGCTGATTTCCGCTTCCGGATGAACGCCGCTCACCAGACGCCGCACCAGTTTCAGAACCGCAGCATCGGCGATGATCAGCGAGCTGTTGCTTTGCTCGGCCGCCAACCAGCGGATCTCGGGCCGTTCACCGAGATCATCGAGTTCGGAGAAACGCTCGGTGGGGAGGAACTTGATCTCGCTCTTCTGTACGGTCGGCACGACCGCGCGTTCACGCAGCTTGCGCATCACGCCATGAGCGAAGATGGGCAGCGCGAACGCGTCCGTCAGATGACCGACGTTGCGGCCGCGGCGCACGCGCGCGAGCGCCAGTTGCATGAACAGCGGCGTGGTGGTTTCGCCGCCCCACGTGATCGCGATCGGCACGACGTAGCGTTCGGTATGGTCGCCCACGTCCGCTTCGATTTCGGTGAAGGCGAAGCCGCCGTTCGGGATCGTGGTCAGCGCGGCGAGGCGCACCGCGTGCATCTTCTGATCCTTCGAGGCAAACCAGCGGCGCCGGCTCAGCCAGGACGGCAGTACTTCGGATTCGAGCAGCCGGACGTTTTCCGGGGTCGGGCCGACCTGACCCTCGCGGATCACGATCGTGACGAATTCGGGCAGCGGTTCGGAATGCGCTTGCGCCCAGGTTGGACGCTGGCCACCGGAGCACAGCATGAACCACAGGAAACCATACGGCGGGAAGGTCAGCAAATACGTGAGCTGGCCGATTGCCGGGAACACTGAATCGGCAGTCATTTCGACCGGCACCGAGCCGTTGAACTCGGATAGATCGAGTTCGACCGCCTGCGGTGCGCGCGACAGGTTGGCTACGCACAATATTGGCGGCTCGCCTGGCAATTCGCGCAGATACGCGAGGATCTTGCGGTTTTCCGGCTTCAGGAAACGGATCGTGCCGCGTCCGAAAGTTTGTTTCGCACGGCGCGTGGCGAGCATGCGCCGGGTCCAGTTCAACAGCGAATGCGGATCGCGGCTTTGCGCTTCGACGTTGACCGCGTCGAAGCCGTACAACGAACCCATCACCGGCGGCAGCACCAGTTGTTCGGGATCGGCGCGCGAGAACCCGCCGTTGCGATCCGACGACCATTGCATCGGCGTGCGCACGCCGTCGCGGTCGCCGAGGTGGATGTTGTCGCCCATGCCGAGTTCGTCGCCGTAATAGATCACGGGCGTGCCGGGCATCGACAGCAGCAGCGAATTGATCAGCTCGATGCGGCGGCGGTCGCGCTCCATCAGCGGTGCGAGTCGGCGGCGAATGCCGAGGTTCAGGCGCGCGCGGCGATCGCTCGCGTAAGTGTTCCACAGGTAATCGCGCTCGGAATCCGTGACCATTTCGAGCGTCAGTTCGTCGTGATTGCGCAGGAAAATCGCCCACTGGTTCGTTTCCGCGAGGTCCGGCGTCTGCCGCATGATGTCGGTGATCGGGAAGCGGTCTTCGCTCGCAATCGACATATAGATGCGCGGCATCAGCGGGAAGTGGAACGCCATGTGGCATTCGTCTTCGTCGCCGAAATATTCCTTCACGTCTTCCGGCCACTGGTTCGCTTCGGCGAGCAGCATCCGGTTCGGATACTCGGCGTCGATCGTTGCGCGGATCTTCTTCAGCACCGCGTGCGTTTCCGGCAGGTTCTCGTTGTTAGTGCCTTCGCGTTCGACCAGATACGGCACCGCGTCGAGCCGCAGCCCGTCAATGCCCATGTCGAGCCAGAAGCGCATCACCTGCAACACTTCCTTCAGCACAGCGGGATTGTCGAAGTTCAGATCGGGCTGGTGCGAGTAGAAGCGATGCCAGTAATAAGCGCCCGCGACCGGATCATGCGTCCAGTTCGACGGTTCAGAATCGATGAAGATGATCCGCGTTTCCGTGTACTTCTGATCGGTCTCGGACCACACGTAGTAGTTGCGATGATTCGACCCCGGCTTCGCGCGACGGGCGCGCTGAAACCACGGGTGTTGATCAGACGTATGGTTGATCACCAGTTCCGTAATCACGCGGATACCGCGCGCGTGCGCTTCCTGAATGAAGCGTTTCACGTCCGATAGCTGGCCGTAGTCGGGATGCACATTGCGGTAATCGGCGATATCGTAGCCGTCGTCGCGACGCGGCGATGGATAGAACGGCAACAGCCAGATCGCGTTCACGCCGAGCTCGGCGATGTAGTCGAGCTTCGCGATCAGGCCCGGAAAGTCGCCGACGCCATCGTTGTTCGCGTCGAAGAACGACTTGATGTGCACCTGATAAATGATCGCGTCCTTGTACCAGAGCGGATCGTCGCTCAAGGCCGCGGGCTTGCCGCGCCGATGCGAGCGCGCTTTGGCGGCGCTGCCGGTGGCAGCGCTCGTATGGGTCTGCGACGTGCTTTGGGCCGGATCTTCACGCTTCATGTCGCACCTTCCGTAGGGGTTGGGTTGCCAGCGTCGTCTGCGTGATAGTCGCTGTCGGCATCATCGGGGCGTTCAGCGGGCAGGCCGCCGAGCGGCGCGATGCGCCAGATCGAAAACGGTTGGCCTGAACCGAGGCGGACGTGCTGCCAGCGGCCGTGCCATTCGAACCGCGCACCGGTCATCTGATCGGTCACTTCCAGTGCGCCATGGTCGTGCAGATTCCAGTGGTTGAAAGTGTCCCACGACAATTCGATATCCGCGCCCTGTTCGTTGAACGGATCGAGATTAATCGCCACCAGGATGACGTTGTCGCGTGCTTCGGTCGCTTTTTCGAAGAACAGGATGTTGTCGTTGTGCGCGGTAAGGAACGTGAGGCCGAGATGCGTTTGCAGCGCCGGATTCGCGCGGCGAATCCGGTTCAACGCAGTGATCTCGCCGACGATGTTGCCGGGCCGGTTCCAGTCCCACGCGCGTAGTTGATACTTTTCCGAGTCGAGATATTCCTCGCTGTTCGGCAGCGCAGCGGCTTCGCACAATTCGAAACCGCTATACACGCCCCACAAACCGGCGAGCGTGGAGGCCAACGCGGCCCGAATCAGGAAGCCCGAACGCCCCGACGACTGCAAATGCCGCGGGTTGATGTCCGGCGTATTGACGAAGAAATTCGGCCGGTAGAAATCACGCGCACTGGTTTGCGTGAGTTCGGTCAGGTACTCGATAAAGTCGCGCTTCGATTCGCGCCACGTGAAATACGTGTAAGACTGTGAGAAGCCGATCTTGCCGAGCCGGTTCATCATACGTGGCCGCGTGAAGGCTTCGGCGAGGAAGATCGTGTCGGGATAGCGCGAGCGCACATCGTCGATCACCCATTCCCAGAACGGCAGCGGCTTGGTGTGCGGATTGTCCACACGGAAAATGTGCACGCCCGCCTGGATCCAGAACAGGAAAACGTCGCGCAGCGCGAGCCACAAGTCGGGCTTGGCGTCATGCGCATAGAAGTCGGGATTGACAATGTCCTGGTACTTCTTCGGCGGATTTTCCGCATAACGCAGCGTGCCGTCGGGGCGCCACGCGAACCACGTTGGATGCTCCTTCAGCCATGGGTGATCCGGCGAGCACTGGATCGCGAAGTCGAGCGCGATTTCGAGGCCGTGCGCGTGCGCGGCGGCCAGCATCTTCTTGAAGTCGTCCAGCGTGCCGAGTTCTGGATGCACAGCAGTGTGGCCGCCTTCCGCTCCACCGATCGCGTACGGGCTGCCGACATCGCCCGGTTGAGCGGTCAGCGTATTGTTGCGGCCCTTGCGATTGGCGACGCCGATCGGGTGGATCGGCGGGAAGTACAGCACGTCGAAACCCATGTCGCGGATGCGCGGCAGTTTCGTGACGACGTCAGCGAAGGTGCCGTGACGCGATTCGTCGTCGCTCATCGAACGCGGGAAGATCTCGTACCAGCTTGCAAAACCTGCCGCGGTGCGTTCGGCGTCGATCTTGTAGACGATTGGATCGCGGCTCAGGAACGGGCGGTGGCGCGCGGCGGTCATCGCCTTCGCGGTGGTCGGGGCGAGCAGCAGCGCGAGCTTCGTTTCGGCGTCCCCCTTCGTGAAGAGCTTGACGATGTGTTCGAGCGGTTCGGTCACCGCGCCTTCCACGGTTTCCACTTCGGCGAGCACCAGCGCGAACAGATGCGTGGCTTCGTCGAGTTCGAGCTCGACCGTTTGGCCTGCTTTCAGCTTCTTCTGAATATGCTCGACCAGCGACGCAAAGTCGTCACGCCATGCGATCACGGTGAACTCGTGACGGCCCATGCGCTCCAGCGGAATGCGCGCTTTCCAGATATCCAGGCCGGCCGGCTGTGCGGGGCTCATCGGCACTTCGTGCCAGGCGGTTTCGTCGGCGGCGCGCCAGACGACGGCGGCGGCGATCTTGTCGTGGCCTTCCGCGAAGATCGCGGCGGTGATTTCGGCGCGCTCGCCCACCGTGCGTTTGGCGGGAAAGCGTCCATTATCGACCGAGGGCGTCACGCTCTCGATCGCCACGCGCGGCGCGCTGATCGCTTCGAGCACGGTCTTGCGGCCGCTACGCTTGCTGTTCGACTTGTCGATCGGCGGCGCGAGACGGATCGGTTGATCGGCGGCCGCGCGGAACAGGCGCACTGCGCCGGGTGCGAGCGTGAACGGCGTCAATGCGGAGGGCGCGGCGTTCCCGGTCGTGTCGAGCGGGACGAAGCGTGTGAAGTTGCCCGGTACGCCAGCGAGGAAACGGGCTGGATCGACGCGCACCGGCGCACCGAGTTCGGGATTGATGGCGATCAGGATCGCTTCGCCGGCATCGCGCAGATCGGGCGCGTCGGCGCGCAGCAAGACGGCCGCGGGCGCGCCGGGCCCGCTGAGCGGGCGCAATTCACCGTTGGCGTGCAGCGTTTTTGTATTGCGAACTACGTCGTTCACATGGCTGATCCGTTCCGAGAGATCGAATCGCTTCGACCGGCAGGCCAGCGCAAACTGCGCGGCGTCGCCGCGTGTCTGCGACATGGGCTCGGTGATGCCGTACTCGAAGCCCATCGGCATCATCCAGCCGGTGCCGGTCGAGGCCGAGGCGAACAGCGCGCGCCGGTAGGCCCGCTCGACGATAGCGGAGTCGTGCGCATCGTTGAGATCGGCGGCGAGGCGGGTGCCGTAAGGCGCTTCGGGAAAGGCAATGGGGGCGGCGATGCGGGCAAGCGCGGCATGCTCTTCCACCATCCAGCTGGCGCGGAAGTCCCACCAGCGCACCGACGAGAACACGCTGTCGAAGCCCGCGCCTGCGAGGCCGAGCAGATCGCCGCGGGCAAGCCCCGGCGTGGCGGCGAGGAAACGCACCTCAGGATGCTTCGCACGAACCGCGTCGCCGAGTTGCCGCCAAACCGCGGCCGGCACGCGATGCGGCGAGTCGAACCGGAAGCCGCCGACACCGGCGTCGGCCAGCGCCAGCAGTTTCTGCGTCCACCAGTCGACTAGCGCAGCGCTGCTGGCGGTGTCGTTGAAATTCGCATACGCAACGTTGTCCTCGTGATGCACATGGCGCGGATCGAGCCGCGCCTCTTCAGACTCGAATGGGTGGAACCAGCCCGCATGTTCGGCATACAGCGCGCCATCGGCGGCCATCCGGTCGATCACCAGATCGACCAGCAAGGCCAGACCGTTCTGGCGGGCGGCCTGCGCGAGCGAACGGATCGCCTCTGCGGCGGGCTGCTGAGTCTCGAACACCGGATGCAGCCGGCCGTGGTTGCCGACCACCTGTGCGTGACCCGCGCGGCCCGGCTCGAAAAGGCCGCCGATCAGCGCGTGATCGAAGCCCAGTCCGGCTGCGTGAGCGAACTGCGCGGGCCATGCATCGAGCGGCCCAACGAGAAGTGAATGGAAAAAGTAAATCCGCGGCGCGTACCCGTTTGGGGATTCCATCGGTCGTTTCCAGATTCGTCCTGCTGCGGTGTGGATGCAATTGACATGCGATCACAGCGCTCATTGGGCTTCCAGAGCCGGATACCGCGCGATGCGTGAAGCGAGGGCGCGTACTGGTCAATGTAGTGCAAAGATCGTCACGCCGCTGGCCAGTAGCGGGTGCTTTGACGCCAGGCGCCGATAGCACGAGTCCGGCCAGAACTATTCGCAAGACGCAGCAAACGTTGTGCCAGTGCGTTCTGGACTGATGCGGAAGGGTGGGGAAGCGCGCGCCCTAGGGGCAGGCGCGACGGGCGGCCGGACGTGGTGGGCGCGTGGCGGCGGGTGGAGCGCGTGTAAAACGGACGGGCGTCGCCCGGGTTTTACACGGGGTGGCGCGAGGCGGGTGCCGGGGCCGCTGGGGCCGCCGGGGCCGCAAAAGGCGAAGTGGCGGCCGGCGGGGTAAGCGTCGTGAGGGAAACGGCTTTTAAGGAAGCGCGGCGGGTCAGGAGCCGAGCAAGCCCGCAGCGATGTTCACGCACAAGCCGAGCACGGCGACATTGAAGTAGAACGCCAGGATCGACTGCGCGAGCGCGGCGCGGCGAATCGACCGCGAACGCAGCACCACGTCCGAGGTTTGCGAGGCCACGGCGATGGTGAACGAGAAGTACAGGAAATCCCAGTAGTTCGGCTGGAGCTTATGGTCGGGAAACAGCAAGGGGGTCTCCGGCGCATCCGGATCGTAGTAAAGCCGCGCGTAGTGCGACGTAAAAATGGTCGGGATCATGAACCAGGCGCCGAACATCGTGAGGCCGGTCAGCAGGTAGTGCCATGCAGTCGAGCTGCCGGCCGTGCCCTTCGCCGAGGCCAGTTCGAGCACGATCGCGGCAATACTGGCGACCGTCGCGACGCAGATCACGACCAGCACTACGCCCGCGTTTTCATCGTCGCGTTGCGCATATTCGCGGACACGGCCTTCGTCGGCGGCGGCCATGTGCACCCACATGAGCAGGAGGTAGATCCACACCGCGGCATCCCAGCCGGCCAGAACACGCACCATGGGGCGTACGTGTTCCGGGAGCGCCAGCGCGGCCACGAGGCCGACGGCGAGGCCGATCAGCATGCGGGGTCGATTGCGAAGAACCTGCGGATAATATTTAAGGAGCATGAGATCAAGGGTGAAGGGCCGTCGGTGTCGCGGATTCTACTCGCGCTTCGGGCACCATTTGTCGAATGGGGGAATTACAGGCTATAGTCTTTCGCAACGGCCTTGCGCGCCGCTTTCAGTTGAAAGGCGATTGGCAGGCGGCGGGTTTTTCGCCGTGCGTGCCGCGCCGTCAAGCCGTGTTCACAAGGCCGTCATCGGCACAACACAATGTGGCTCGCATCGGCATCATGCAGCCACGCAAGACCGCTCAAGCGGCGCCAGACCAGGTTTGGGGTAGAGAAATCGACGCAGCGCGCCAACGGCATCACGCCACGGCGGCGTTGTCCGTTGAGAACAACTCACGATCAACTCACCATCTGGAGCCCCCATGACAGATGTTCCTGAGAATAAAGATGCGCACCATGAAGTGACGCATCTCGCCAGGTTTCCGTCGTCAACATTCTCTTCGCTGCATACATCGTTTTCGGCCTCGCGCAGGGCCTGGGTGCTGGGCGCATGCGCGACGGCTGCGGCGCTCGCGTTTGCCGGGGCAGGCCGCTCGCTCTCATGGATCGCGCCGGCGTTCGCCGACACCGCGCCCGCCGACGGCGGACTCGATGCCTTCCTTGCACTCTCGCAGCGGCTCACCGGTCACACGGGCTTCGATGCCGTACTCGGGAAACGCGTCTATGACGCCCTCGCCAGAACCGACAGCCAGTTCTCCCAGAATGTCGCCGCGCTCAACACCTGGCTGCAAGGCCATGGCGGCGTGCCGTCCGATACCGTCACGCAGGCGTTACAGGTCGATCAGCCGGCGCTCGCGAAATCCGTGAGCGCGATCATGCGCGCGTGGTATCTCGGTCTCGTGGGCGACATGCCGCATGTGGATGTGGTCGCTTATGAAAAAGCGCTGATGTTCGAGCCGGTCAAAGACGTGCTGACGATTCCGTCCTATTGCCGCGACCTGCCGTTCTACTGGACGCAGAAGCCGTTGAGCGCCTGAACGATGTTCCTCTCACGCGTGCCTTGTCGTTGCATGGCCTGATTGAGCCGTTCGACGAAACGCCGGCACGCGAGATCAGCAAGCAAAGATAAGCCAGTAGAGAAGAGGGCAACAATGGCAAACTCAAATTCCGCCGACATCGTCGTAGTCGGTTCGGGCGTGGCAGGTGGCCTGGTCGCGCATCAAATGGCGCTGGCCGGCGCGTCGGTGATTCTGCTCGAAGCCGGGCCGCGCATTCCACGCTGGCAGATCGTCGAGAACTTCCGCAACTCGCCGGCCAAGTCCGACTTCGCGACACCCTATCCCTCCACGCCTTACGCGCCGCATCCCGAGTACGCGCCCGCCAACAATTATCTGATCCAGAAAGGCGACTATCCGTACAACTCGCAGTATGTGCGGCTGGTCGGCGGCACGACGTGGCACTGGGCGGCCGCTGCGTGGCGGCTGTTGCCGTCGGACTTCCAGTTGCACAAGCTGTATGGCGTGGGACGTGATTGGCCTTATCCGTATGAAACGCTGGAACCGTGGTATTCAGCGGCTGAAGTGCAATTGGGCGTTTCCGGTCCGGACAACACGATCGATCTCGGTTCGCCCCGCTCCAGGCCCTACCCGATGAGCGCGTTGCCGCTCTCGTACATGGATCAGCGCTTTAGCGACGTGCTCAACGCGCAGGGCTTCAAGGTAGTGCCCGAGCCGGTTGCGCGTAACAGTCGTCCGTACGATGCGCGGCCTACCTGCTGGGGCAACAACAACTGCATGCCGATCTGCCCGATCGCCGCGATGTACAACGGCGTGGTGCATGCGGAGAAGGCCGAACAGGCCGGTGCGAAGCTGATTGCCGAGGCGGTCGTATACTGCGTCGAAGCAGACAACAAAGGGCTCATCACAGCCGTCCACTACAAGGACGCGAACGGCAACAGCACACGCGTAACCGGCAAGCTGTTCGTGCTCGCCGCGAACGGCATCGAAACGCCCAAGCTGATGCTGATGTCGACTTCCGACAAATTCCCGCACGGCGTTGGCAACAGTTCCGACCAGGTGGGCCGCAACCTGATGGACCATCCGGGCACGGGCGTCACCTTCCTCGCCAACGAACCGCTGTGGCCCGGACGCGGGCCGATGGAGATGACCTCGATCGTCAACTTCCGCGATGGCGCGTTCCGCTCGGATTACGCGGCGAAAAAACTGCATCTGTCGAATGGCGTGCCGACCATGAGCGTGACCGCCGATCTGTTGAAAAAAGGCCTCACCGGCGCCGAGCTCGACCGCCAGATTCGCGACCGCGCCTCGCGCACGCTGAACATCAACAGTTTTCACGAGCATCTCGCGGAGCCGCAGAACCGCGTGGTGCCCTCGGCGGATCACAAGGATGCGCTCGGCATTCCGCAGCCCGAGATCTACTACTCGATCAACGACTACGTGAAGAGGAGCGCGGCGAACACGCATGAACTGTATGCGCAGATCGCCGCGCTGTTCGGCGGCGCCGAGGTCTCGTTCGACGATACGTTCGCGCCGAACAATCACATCATGGGTACCACCATCATGGGCAGCGATCCGGGGGATTCGGTTGTCGACGCGGATTGCCGCACACACGATCACTCGAATCTGTTCATCGCCAGCAGCGGCGTGATGCCGACTGCCGCCTCCGTGAATTGCACGCTGACGATCGCCGCCTTGTCGCTGAAACTGGCCGACAAGCTCAAGCGTGAAATCTGAGCCCTGAACGGAGAGCCACAATGACGAAGAACACCTCTCGCGTGCAGCCGGCCGATGCGCTAGTTCAGCGTGCGCGTCGTCGGCACTTCCGGGTGGCGACGCTGGCGGCCGTCTTTTCGCTATTTGCACTGTATGTCGCCTGGCACGAAGCGCATGGGCCGATCGCACGACATGACGACGAGCTGCCCATCACGCAGGCCCACGCGGACGACGCCGCGCAACCGGACAATGCGGCGGCCACACCGACGGCGGCGGCCAGCAGCGATCTCGTGAAACGCGGTGAATACCTTGCGCGCGCCGGCGATTGCGTCGCCTGCCACACGGCCGACAAAGCACGCCCATTCGCGGGCGGCCTGCCGATCAACACACCGTTCGGCACGATCGTGACGCCGAACATCACGCCCGACCCGGATACCGGCATCGGCCAATGGAGCGACGCCGATTTTCTGCGCGCGATGCATGAAGGCGTCGGCAAGAGCGGCGAACGGCTTTATCCGGCCTTCCCGTACGCGGAGTACACCAAGGTCACCGATCAGGACGCGCTGGCGATTCGCGCGTATCTGAACACGCTCACGCCGATCCACTACGCGCCGCCGAGCAACAGCCTAAAATTCCCGTTCAATCAGCGCTGGCTGATGGTGTTCTGGAATCTGTTCAATTTCGACGAAGGCCGTTTCGTGCCCGATCCTAAGCAAAGCGCCGAATGGAATCGCGGCGCGTATCTGGTTCAGGGCCTTGCGCATTGCGAGGAATGCCACACGCCGCGCAATTTCACGCAGGGCTTGAAGACGAGTTCGCGCCTCTCCGGCGCGGTGCAGGCCGGCTGGCATGCGTACAACATCACGTCGGACAAGACCAGCGGCGTGGGCAACTGGAGCGATGACGAACTGGCGGCGTATCTGTCGACCGGCGCAGCGCCGGGCCGCGCCAACGCCGCGGGCCCCATGGCCGAGGTGGTGACCGACAGTACGCAGTATCTGACACGCGAGGACATCCGCTCGATCGTCATCTATCTGCGCTCGGTGCCGCCGATCAACGGCGGCGAATCGCGTCCGCGCGACCAATGGGGCAATCCCGCCGTCGACGACGTCACCGCGCTGCGCGGTACCAAGATCAATGCGGTGAACGGTGCGCAACTGTTCATCGCCAATTGCGCGACGTGCCATAACTGGACCGGTCAGGGTGTCGGCGCCAGCGCGCCGGGCGCATATCCGTCGCTGATTCACAACTCGGCGGTTGGCGCGAGCGACGCCAACAATCTGGCGATGGTGATTCTGCGCGGCGTCAGTCGTACGACGAAACAGGCTGACGTGCTGATGCCCGCGTTCGGCACCCAGCTTACCGACGACCAGGTGGCGGCTATCACGAACTACGTGACCAAACAGTTCGGCAATCCGCAGTCCACGGTGACGGTGGATCAGGTCGCCAAACTGCGCACCCAGCAATAATGAGCGCGCGGACGGCGCGTTTTCCGGTAAGTCCTGCCGGAGACGCGCCGTTTTTGCGTCATTTCTACGTCATTCAAGCGATGCGGGACGTCAGAATAAGATCGGCAACGCGCATACGCAGTTGTGGATGCCGCACTATCATGAGCGAATGGCTTCCGTACTCGTCAACCCCGTCCAGCATCATCCGGCCAATCAGAGCGGCCGCGACTTTGTCGTCGGCGATTTGCATGGCTGTGTCGATGCGCTGCGCTATCTGCTGCGCGACATCGCGTTTGATCCGGCGCGTGACCGGCTATTTTCGGTCGGCGATCTGGTAGACCGCGGTCAACATTCCGAGGAGGCTTTGGCCCTGCTCGACAAGCCGTGGTTTCACGCGGTGCTCGGCAATCATGAAGACACCTTGTGCGCCGTCGCCGATGGGCGCTTGCGGCGCCAGTGGTGGTATGGAATCGGCGGGATATGGGCGGCGAGTTTGTCCGATGAACGTTTGCAGCACTACGCCGAGCGTCTGCGGACACTGCCGCTCGTACGCGTGGTCGGCAGCGGTAAGGAGCGCTTCAATATTCTGCACGCCGAATTCTTCGGCACGGACGCCGACCTCGACGCCGGGAATTTTTCCGCTGAAACGCGCCAGCAATTGCTGTGGGGGCGGGATCTGGCCTTGGGCAATGGCGATCCGCAGCGGCAGCACGGGCTTTCGCTGACTTATTGCGGCCACACGCCGATGCGTGACATCCAGCAGATTGGCTCGCAGATTTTCATCGACACCGGCGCGTTCGGGCCCGGTGGCAAGCTGACAATCGTCGAGCCGCAGGCGTTGCGGCGCTGGTCGATCTCGGTTGAGGCGGCGCGGGAGAGCGGGGCGGCGGCGTTGGCCCTGCCCTGATTGTTTCGAGCCTCTTAGCTCTCAGCCCACCTGGTTGAGCTCGAATACGATATCGATGCTCGTGCCATTCCAGTTGTATTCCAGATACGCCGCGTGATGGCAGTCGCGTAGCAGCGTGGTTCTGAACGCGGCGAGGCACTCGCCTTCTTCATCCCGCACCGATGGATACACGATGCCCGGCGCACCGCCCTCGCGTATGGCACGGCCGAGCGATTGTCCGGCGACATAGTCGTCGGGCGACAGCACCGCGAGATCGAGCGATGCGTCGCCGCGGATGTCGACCACGTTGCCTTGCGCCACGACCGTGTAGAGCCGCATCTGCTGCCGCATGGGGGGCTCGGCGGTCGCCTCCAGAAATTTTCCCGTGTGATAGCGCGTCTCCGCGATCGCGGTGGCACGCGAACGGGCGCAATAGAACACGCCGTACGTGCCGTCCGAAAAGCGGCTGCCGAGCGGATTCAGGTGTGTCAACGCGGCCATGATCGGCCCATAGCCCGGACCAAAACGGCGCTCCTCGCGCGGCACGAGATCGAGTTCGCCGACTTCGGTGCGCAGGCGGTCGTTGGTCATCGCTTCGAGCGCGTAGAGGGCATCGAAATCTTCGGGCGAGGCGACCCGGTCGAACAGATTGACGGCCGGAAAGCGCGTTGGAATCACGCGATACGCGGGCGACCAGTCGAGCGGCGCGCTGCGCCAGCGGTGCTGCCAATGCGGTTCTGTCACGCCCAGCCGCCTCGCATCGCGTCGAGATACTGGCGCACGGCCACGAGATCGCTGATGTTGCCGGCCAGCATGCGGTCCAGCGCGCGGCGGCCGCCGAACGGCGGCGCGCTGTTGGGGCGCTTGATCCAGGTGTCGGCGGCGCTGGGCTGCGGCAGCAGGATTTGCAGCGCTTTATAGATGCCGAGCAGCAGCGACAGGCGTTCCAGCGTGTCGCGCCCCAGACGTGCTGTTCCCGGTGCGGATTTCCATTTGAAGTAGGTGGAACGGCCCGGCGAGCCGAGCAACACGATCTGCTCCTCGGCGCTCAAATCCCAGTCTCGCGCGATGTTGAAGAACGCGCGCAGGCCTGCCGCCGACATTTCCGTAAGCGTGGGTTCCGAAACCGGCCGGCGGATGGGCGGTTCGGGCTGGGTGACGCGGGCGGCGTGAGCCATGATGGGATGAGTCCTTATCTGTACTTGTTATTGATATTAGTCTAAAAATGGATTTTTGCAAGAGAATATAATCCCGGCTCGTTATGAAGTCGAAGATCAGGAGAAGCAGGAGATGTGGGTTCGAGCAGTAGCAACGGCAGTTGCAGTGTGGTGTGTGTCGGGTGCGGCAATGGCCGCGGGTTATGCAGAAGTGTGGAATCCGCCCGAGTCGGCTGGGCATACGGCGAAGCACGCAAAGAAAACGACGGGTGCCGCCAAGGCCAAGTCTACCGCTGGCGCGAAGGCGGGTTCGAAGCACGCGGCGAACGGTCAACATGGGGCGCAGCCGGTTGCGTCGACGTCGAAGAGTGGTGCCAAGCCGGCAGGACACGGCAGCGTGAAGAAGGTCGCCGCCAGGAATGCCGGCCACAGTGGCGCGGTGAAGGGCGGGGGCAAACCCAAGTCGAAGGCAGCGGTGGTGGCGCAGGGTAAGAAGCCGCACGCAAAACTCGCTCAAGCGAAACCGGCTCAAGGCCGGATCATGCACGCCGACCTGGTTCAAGGCCATGCAGCGCATGCCAAGGTGGTCAATGTGGCGGCCAAACCGGCCGTGGTCCATACGAACGCGCCGGCCAAAGCCGCAAACGTAGCGGCGAGTCCCGCGGCCGCCGCGCCCGCTAATCCGGCGACCGCCAGCAGCGGTTCGTTGCCGCCGATCCTCCGCTAATCTCCTGCTCCGTTCAGGCGGCGCGTTTGCGTTTTGCCTTGGTGCCCGGCGGGCCTAGGGCCGTACGGCCGAGTTCGACGATGCGCGCCGAGAGCTTTTCGAGGCGTGGCGACTGGACCTTCCAGGCGTGCCAATACAACTCGACGTCGGTGGGTTGCTTCGGCGCAAGGTCGACCAGTTCGCCGCGCTCGACGGCATCGCCGAATTCCAGTTCGGGCACCATGCCATAGGCGAGGCCACGCTGGATCGCCATGTAGCGCGGCACTGGCGCGGGCACGTAGTGGCACGGATAGGCTTCCGGCGGCAGGCCGAAGCGCGTCTCGAGAAAGCGCGCCTGCAACGCGTCCTTGCGTGAGGACAGGATCACCGGCGCGCGCCGCGCGCTTTCACGCGTCAAGCCATTTGGAAACCATCGCTCGACGAAAGCCGCCGACGCCACCAGCCGGTAGCGCATCGCGCCGAGCCGTTCCGCGAAGCAGCCGCGCATCGGCGCCGGTTCGGTGGTGATGCAGCCGATTGCGAGGCCCGAGGCGAGCAGCGCGTGGGTGTGATCCTGGTCGTCGACGGTCAGATCGAGCAGCACGTTTTCCTGCAGCAGGATCTCGGAGAGCGCGGGGAAAAACCATGTGGACAGCGTGTCCGCATTCACGGCGGCGGCGACGTTCAGCAGCGCTTCGTTGGCGCCCGCGAGATCGCTGGCGAAGTCGTCTTCGAGCAGGGCGGCGCGCCGTAGATATTGCAACAGACGCTGGCCCATCTGCGTCGCGCGACAGGGCCGAGTGCGCACGATCAGCGGATTGCCCAGGCGTGTTTCGAGCGCCCGCACACGCTGCGATACCGCCGACGACGTGATGTTCAGGCGCACGGCGGCCTGCTCGAAGCTGCCGGTTTCGATGACCGCGCGGACGGCGGCGGTTTGTCGGGGGTCGAGGTCCACTGAGTGCCTTTTGGGTGATAAGCCTCAAGCAGCCTTTCGCGGACGGCCGCCTTTCTTGCCGTTCTCGCGGGCAGCCGCCGATTTCGCCTCGGACTTCACGCTGCCGCCGCTGCGGCCGATATCGCGCATCCACGCTTTCGAGCCGAATACACCGTCAATAAGACCATGGACCGACACGACGACGTCTAGTGCCGGAAAAACGAGTGCCGAACCGAGACCGAAAATCTCAATCGAGCGTAAATCCGCGGCCGACGCGTTGTGCAAACCTTCGATATAGGCGATTGGCACCAGCAGCGAAATGTCATTGGTCAGCGTGATTTCGAGCCGTTTGGTGCGCGGTTTATAGCAAGCGCTGCGTGCGGCGGGACGTTTGGCGGTTTCAGCGCCGCGTTCCCGCGCAAGCCGCCATTCTTCGCTGCTGTTCATGAGTGGATTCCTTTCCATGCGGAGCACAGGAACGGCACCATTTCGGTAATGCGTTTTGCCAGCCGGCGCGCTTCGCGTTCTGAATACCCTCGAGCCTCGCGGATGGAAACCGGGCCGTCGGGACAATTCAAGATAAAGATAATCTCACCATCCGGACCGAGAACATGAACATGAGGCGGGGCGTGATCGTGAGGGTAGATGACCACGATCAGCCCGTCGATCCGGGCAATGATGGGCATGGCGGCCATTATATACCGTAGCCGCTTGGGTTTTTAAGAGGGCGGCCGAATGTCTCAAGCGCTTGCCAACCCATTCGTCACCAACCGCAACGTTTCCATCGACCGCGTATCCCTCACACGCGAATGCAGGGTCACGCGTGATTCCGGCAGCGGCGGCAGACCCAGCCGCGCACCGACATCGACCAATCCACGCGGCGCCACTCTGCGCGCCAGCGGCGACACCGCCAGACCAGCCGCGACCGCGGCGCCGACGGCAGCCACTCCGCCACCGACGAACACTTCCTGCCATGCAAGCCCCGCCTCATTCAGCGTGTGCAGCGCGACGTCACGCACATTGCACGGCGGACTCAGCAGCGCCAGCGCCAACGGCTCGCCGACGCGCGGCAGCCATTCCGGTGTAGCGAGCCAACCGAGCGGCTCGCTGAACAGCACTTGTGCGTCGTCACGCGGCGGCTCATCGGCGCCGTAACGAATGATCACGGCGTCGAGGCGCCGTTCATCGAATTGCGCGAGCAGCGCCGCCGACGTGCCCAGATGCAATTCGACCACCAGACCCGGATCGTGCGCGTTGAGCCGGGCGAGCAACTGCGGCAAGTTCGTTCCCGCGACGTGCTCGCTCAGCCCCAGCGTGAGCCGCCGACGCTCCACGGACAACGAACCCAGCGCCCGCTCATGTGCGCCCAGCAGATCACGGGCCGCGCCAAGGAAGGCGTTGCCATCCGCGGAAAGGCGCACGACACGCGGCGTACGTTCTAATAACTGCTTGCCGAGATGCGCCTCCAGCCGTTTCAGCTTCAGGCTGACGGCCGATTGCGTGGTATCGAGCGCATCCGCAGCCCGCGTGAAGCTGTGCAGATCGGCGACCAGCACGAAGGCGCGCACCGCATCGAGATCAAGGACTTTCATTTCAGTTGAATATGGATGAAATAGCCAAAGATGGCTGTTCATTATGACTGAGTGCGCCTAAGCTGTGTTTACCCAATCACTGCAACCAAGGAGTTTCATCATGCCGCTCACACGAATCGCATTGCGCGCCGGCAAGTCAGAGGAATACCGGAAGGCGCTGACGCAGAGCATCCAGCGTTCGCTGGTGGAGACGTGCAATGTGCCGAAAGACGACATCTTCATGCTCATCACCGAGCATGAAGCCGGCAATTTTGTGTACGACAAGCAGTATTTGAATATCGAACGCAGCGACGATCTCGTAGTGATTCAGATCACGTTTAACAATACGCGCACGCTCGAACAAAAGAAGGCGCTGTACAAGCGCATGGCGGATGAACTGGCGGAGTCGCCCGGACTGCGACGAGAGGACGTGTTCATCAATCTCGTCGAGGTGCTGAAGGAGAATTGGTCGTTCGGGAACGGGATCGCGCAGTACGCGCTTTGAGTGGCTGACGAATTCAAGTGGCCTGCGTGTAACTGAGGTGGGCGGGAATGGAGGCGCGGGGCAGCCAGACAGGCAGCGATGCGTCGCTATAATGGTTCGCTGTCCTTTCCTAACCCACCGACACTCTGCCGCCATGACATCCGACCGCATCGATCCGTCCCACGAAGCCCTCGAACTTGGCGGCTCCGTCTGGTTTAAGGCCGGCGCGCAAACGCTCGGCGGCGCGTCACGGATCGCGCTGCTCGCGGCGATCGGCGAGACCGGTTCGATCACCAGCGCGGCGAAAGCCATCGGCATGAGCTACAAAGGCGCGTGGGACGCCGTCGACACGATGAACAATCTCGCCGGCGAGCCGCTCGTCGTGCGCTCGACCGGTGGCAAAGGCGGTGGCGGCACGATACTCACGCCGCGCGCGGTGAAGCTGATCGATACGTTTCGGGCGGTCGAACGCGAGCATCGGCGTTTTCTCGAGCGCGCGGGCGCGGCGATCGAAGGCTTTGCCACGGATTGGGATCTGATCGGCCGCATCGGCGTGAAAACGAGCGCACGCAATCAGCTTTACGGCACGGTGTCGGCCATCACGCGCGGGACAGTCAACGATGAAGTGTCGCTGGCGCTGCCAGGCGGCCATATGATCGTCGCCGTAGTCACGCATGAAAGTACCGAGACGCTGGGCCTCGCTGTGGGGGCGGCGGCGTTTGCGTTGATCAAGGCGTCGTGGGTGGTGCTGCTTGTCGAAGACGAAACCGGTGAGCCGCTGAAGCTCTCTGCGCGCAATCAGTTGCGCGGCACGGTGCAGAGCGCGAAGCGCGGGGCGGTCAATGCGGAGGTCTCGCTGCTATTGGACGGCGGCGCGGTGATTACCGCGGTCGTCACGAATCAAAGCGTCGATACGCTTGGGCTTGTGGAAGGCGGGATCGCAGTCGCTGTATTCAAGGCGTCGAGTGTGATTCTTGGCGTGAAGGATTGAGTGAGCCAAGGGCGCTGACGTTATGGCACGCTGCGCTCGTACCCGGCAAACGGATGGTTCTCACGCACGCAACCATCGCTGACCTGCACGACCTGATCGCCGAACGCGGCGACGTCGTCGGGATCGTGCGTGATTAACACCATCGGAATATCGAGTCGCGTCTGCAGGTCCGACAGCTCGCTACGCATACGCTGACGCAGGGCGCTATCGAGTGCGGAAAACGGTTCGTCGAGCAACAGCAAGCGCGGCTCAGCGACCAGCGCGCGCGCCAGCGCCACGCGCTGCTTCTGTCCACCCGAAAGCTGCGCCGGATGATTACCCGCCACGCTTTTCAACTCGAGTGCGTCGAGCCAGTAGTCGACTTGCGGGTGCGAGATTCGTGCGCGCGGATTGAGCCAACCCTGCTGCAACCCGAAGCCAATGTTCTGCCGCACGTTCAGATGCGGAAACAGCGCGTAGTCCTGGAACAGATACGCAATCTTGCGTGCCTGCGGCTTCTGATCGATGCCGCGCGCGCTGTCGAATAACGCGTTGCCGTGCAGCGTGATCGCCCCTTCGTCGGGGCGCAGCAAGCCGGCGATCGCCTGCAGCGTCAAACTCTTCCCCGCGCCAGACGGCCCGAACAGCACGACGCGCTGCGTGGTCGCCTTGAACGAGACGTCGAGCGTGAAATGGCGCTCGGTGCTCTGAAAGGTCTTGCGGATGTCGACGGCGAGCAACATATCAGCGGGACGACAGAAGCGTGTGCTGCGGCACCAGACGGCCCGCGAGCAACAGGATCACGACGCACGTCACCGAAGTCACGAGCACGAGAAAATTGGCGGTGCTGTCGTCGCCGGCCTGCACGGCTGAATAGACCGCAACCGAAAGCGTCTGCGTGCGTCCCGGCAAGTTGCCCGCGATCATCAGCGTCGCGCCGAATTCGCCGAGCGCCCGCGCAAACGCCAGCAGACCGCCCGCGAGAATGCCGCGGGCGGCGAGTGGCAGTGTCACGCGAAAGAAGACCGCCGTTTCGCTGATGCCGAGCGTGCGCGCGGCCCGCTCGAGTTGCGGATCGACGGATTCGAAGGCGGCGCGCGCCGACTTCAGCACGAGCGGAAACGCCACCACCGTCGACGCGATCACCGCGCCCTGCCAGGTGAACACCAACTGGATATCGAGCTTGTCGAGCCAGCCGCCGATCACGCCGCGCCGTCCGAGCAGGACCAGCAGGTAGTAGCCGAGCACGGTGGGCGGCAAAACGAGCGGCAGCATGAGCAGCGAATCGATCACATCGCGCGCACCCGAGCGCCAGCGCGACAAACCGAAACCGGCCGCGACGCCGAACACCAGATTGAGCGCGGTGGCCCAGCCCGCCACTTTCAGTGACAGCAGGAGCGGAATCCAGGCCTGTTGCATGTGCGTGTGGTACCCAGGTTAATGCGCGGGCCTGAAGCCATACTTTGCGAGCACGGCCTGGCCGGCCGGCGAGAGCACAAAGTTCATGAAGGCCTGCGCGTCGGCCGCGTGACGGCTGCCTTCGACTTGTGCGATCGGATAGGTGATCGGCGTTTGGGTCGGCACGTTCATCGCGACCTTGACCTTGTCCGGCATGACGGCGGCATCGGTGCTGAACACGAAGCCGGCGTCGACTTCGCCGCGCGACACGTAGTCCAGGCTCTGGCGTACGTTCGATGCCAGCACGGCCTTCGCGCTGACGGCGTCCCACACGCCCGCGGCTTGCAGCGCGCCTTGCGTATAGCGGCCGACCGGCACCGAAGCCGGATCGCCATAAGCCACACGCTTCACATTCGCCGACGTCAGATCGTTCAGCGAGGCCGGCGCGAAATGGCTGTCGGCCGGCACGATCAGCACCAGCGAGTTGGCGGCAAAGTCCTTGCGTGTAGCCGGAACGATCACTTTTTCCGCTGCGGCCTTGTCCATTGCTTTCTGATCCGCCGAGGCGAACACGTCGGCGGGCGCACCCTTGACGATTTGCTGCATCAGCACGTCGGACGCGCCGAAGTTCAACAGCACCTTGGTGCCCGGATGCTGCTGTTCGAAGACCTCGCTCACTGCTTTGAACGCGTTGGTGAGACTGGCGGCGGCGGAGACCACCAGTTCGTCGGCACGTGCGTTGGCGCTGACGGCAACGGAGATGGCGCTGGCGATGAACAGCGCGTGTTTCACAAGGCGGCGGGACAGTGTCATGAAGGCTGGATGCCCGGCGTGGGCCGGCGCGGCGGGTTAAAACGCTATCGTAATATATGAAAGGTTATAGCGGTACCCATGACGGTTATTCAGTTGCGCGCATAACGCGGCCCACGGACCAAGGATCAGCAGCCGTGAGCTTTAGTTGCCGAACAGGAAATCGATTGAACGCGCTTCAGACATCCGGCGAGTGCGGCGGCGTCAGCGTGTTGAGTGTCTGTGACAGTGGCGCCATGGCGGGACGCACGTCGCGCACGGCCCGCCATTTGGCGCGGATGAACGGCCGGTCATGGCCGGATACTTTCAGCGCGATATGCGTGACCCAGCGTTGCGTCGGCACGTGCACACCATGCATCAGCAGCGCGAGAGTCATCAGACTTGCGGCGACGGGCGCCGCCGACAACCGGCCCGGCTCGGCATGCCACGCCATGCGCACGAAGAATAAAGCCGCCAGCGCGCCGACCAGGCAGCCGGTTACGGCTTCAGACGGTGAGTGAGCGCTCAGTACGACGCGCGACAAACCGACCGCCATACCCGCGACCAGGCCCAATAAGACACCAAGCAGACGAATTGCCGGACGCGCCGGCAGCAACATCAGGAACAACGCCACCGGATAGACGGCGGTAGACAGCATGGCGTGACCGCTGACGCCAGTGAAATCCAGCTCGCGCACGCCGACGCCCCAGCCGAGGAAGGCCAGCTTGGTCACAGTCACAACGCCGATGGCCGCGCCAAGCAGCAGCAACCAGCCGGCAGCCATGCGCCACGTGTAGCCGACCGCCAGCCAAAGTGCGATGGCGAACGCGAGCGGCAGCGTCATGCCGGCGCCGCCGAGGCTGGTGATCGAGTACCACAGATGGGCAGGTAAATCGGGCATGGCAAAGGCGCGACCAAGGCCGCGTAGAATCGGGTTGGTAATGGTTTAACGCGCGAACGGCGCGAATCGCCGACGCAGCAAAGGCGTCTACCGACATTATTTACCCGTCAGTATAGACGGGTGTTGTGGGCGGGATTCGCCGCGCATCAGGCTTTTTGTGAAGTGGCGTTGGCTAGCGAACAAGCTTTGCCATGGTTTGACGTTGGTGCTGCTGCAAGGTTCGCCGGGCGGAAAATTCGGCATCCGGAAGAGGCTCGGGCCGCCAGCATCGCATGAGGATTGGTGTTATTGTGCATTGCACAACAAAGCGTCGTTCGATCGAACGGCACCTGTCCCTTTTTGCGAGGTTCCCCACCGATGGCAAAAAGTCTGTCGAAAATCTGGCTGCGCGGTCTTAAGCGGCTGCTCGCGATTCAGACCGAGCACGCACACGCAACGACCAAGCGCGCCCCTACGCGGCCGGCACGCGCCGCCACCACCAAACCTTCGGCCAAGGCCCGCCCGGTCAAGCCGGCGGCCGCGTTGCGCGCATCCGCGAAACGCGAGGCGCCGCGTGCCGCTCCGCGGGAATCGCGGGTTCGTCCGCGCGCCTCGGCATGGGCGAGCGGTTCATGGACGCGCTCGTTCCATTCGGCGCCTACCGCGCCCGGGCGGCTCGTCAACCACCTTCAGTACGGGCTGTACATCCCGACCGGCCATGCGCACGAGGCGATGCCGCTGGTCGTGATGCTGCACGGCTGCACCCAGTCGATTGACGAATTCGCAGAAGGCACGCGGATGAACGTGCTCGCCGACCGGTTCGGCTTTGCCGTGGTTTATCCGGAACAGTCGAAGCATGTGCATTCGCATCGCTGCTGGCATTGGTATGACGCCAGCGACAGCGCCGGCGGTGCCGAGGCGCGTGCGGTCGTCTCGCTGGTGGATTCACTGGTTGCCCAGCACGGCTTCGACAGCGAGCGCGTCTATGTCGCCGGAATTTCTGCCGGGGCCGGCCTGACGGCGTTGCTGGCCGCCAACTACCCGGAACATTTCGCGGCGGTCGCGCTGCACTCCGGCCCCGCTTTCGGTGAGGCTCGCTCCGGTATTGCGGCGATGGACGTGATGCGGCGCGGCACGCGTCGCGAGCCTGCCGAGCTGGTCGACGAACTCGTTAACGTGGCGCAATACCCCGGGATGCCGGCCATCATCCTCCACGGCGACACCGATCATGTGGTCGCGCCGGTCAATGCGGACCAGTTGGCGGTGCAGTTTCTCCGTCTGAATCGGATCGTCGACGAGAAAGGCGCGCGCAAATCCGGCGAAGTGAAGGAAGAGCGCAAAGGTGGCGTAGTGATGCGCGACTACCTGCGCGGCGGCCGGCGCGTGGTGCGGCTGTGCCGTGTGCAGGGGCTCGCGCATGCTTGGAGCGGCGGCGATGACGCCGTACCTTTCCATTCCGCCAAAGGTCCGGACGCAAGCGCCATGGTGTGGGAATTCTTCAGGCACCAACGCCGCACGGGCACCGGCCGTATCGCTGAAAGCACCACCACAGAAGCTTCGGCGGGCGCGCGGTGACGTTGGAGCAACACTTCGAAATGAGTATTGGCGTCTTGCTAGGGTTTTCCCTATAATAGGGGTTATCCCTTAGGCGTTAACGCCTAAATTCATTGTCGAGGTTGACCATGTACCTGCTTAGCCGCCTGTTTCTGTTCCTGACCAAATCGCCCGATCAACTCGCGAAAGAACGCGCTGACGCTTTCCTCGCAGAGGCAACCGATCTTTACGATCTGGAATTCCGTATGCGCAAGCTGGACCGTGAGGCGGCTACCCGTCATCCGGCGTGGATGGCCCAGCACTAAGCTGCGCGAGTTTGAAGCATCGGCGCGTATTGAAGAACGCCGATGTTCGGGGTGAGGCACCCAAGCTGTTATGAGCTATTGGAAGGGCTCAAACACGCCTAACAGCCAGATTCAATTGCAAATCAATGTGAGCGGGTGCTTACTTGCCGAAACGGGCTAGCGTACGCTGCCGAGCATCGGCGTGGTCGACGATCGGGGCGGGATAATCCTTGCCCAACACCACACCAAATTCCGAGAGCCGATCCGCACCTGCCAGCCACGGCGCGTGAACCCATTTGGCCGGCAGTTTCGCAAGCTGGGGCAGGTAGCGTTTGATAAAGCGCCCTTCGGCGTCGAACTTCTCGGATTGCGTGATCGGATTGAAAATCCGGAAATACGGTTGCGCGTCGCATCCCGTTGATGCCGCCCATTGCCAGCCGCCGTTATTCGCCGAGAAATCGAAGTCGTTCAATTGTTCGGCGAAGTAGCGCTCGCCGCGTCGCCAGTCGATACCCAGATCCTTCACCAGAAAACTCGCCGTCACCATCCGCAGGCGGTTGTGCATGTAGCCCGTGCGGTTCAGTTGCAGCATCGCTGCATCGACCAGCGGATAGCCCGTGCGGCCGTCGCACCATGCGGCGAACGCCTCGTCCGCTTCCGGGCCTTGCTCCCAGCGCAGCCGGTCGTACTCTTCCTTGAACGACGCACCATCCGCCAGCTTTGGATGATGCGAGAGGATCATGAAGTAAAAATCCCGCCAGATCAGCTCCGACAGCCACGTGGCCGAGCCTTGCCCGTCCGGCTGCAGTGACATCTCGTGCGCGAATCGCGAGAGCGTGCGGATCGAGACAGTGCCGAAGCGCAGATGCATCGACAGGTAGCTCGGGCCTTTGACGGCCGGAAAGTCACGCCGGTCCTGGTAGCTGTCGATGCGGGTCATGAAGTCGTCGAGCAGGCGTTGCGCGCCGCTCATGCCGGTGGGCAAGTTGAGCTCCGCAAGATTGCTCGGTGCGAAGCCGAGTTGATCGAGCGTCGGCAACTGGCGGTCCAGCTTGGGCGGCAGTGCTGCGAGCTGCTTCGTGTAGGTCTCGACCGGATACGGTTTTAGATCGAAGGCCGTCAGCTGCTTGAGCCATGCATTTTTATAGGGCGTGAACACCGTGAACGGTTTGTTCTGGCCTGTCAGCACCTCGTCGCGCTCGAAAATCACCTGGTCTTTAAACGTCAGCCATTGGCGTCCGGCCTCTAAAAGCCGCTCGCGCACCGTCTCGTCGCGCTCGATCGCGACCGGCTCGTAATCGTGATTCGTGAAGATTGCATCCGCGCTGAGTTCGTCGGCGAGCCTGGGCACGAGATCGACCGGATCGCCGTACAGCACGATGAGCCCGCCACCTTTGGCGCGTAACGCCTCGTCCAATTCGCCCAATGCAGCAAGAATGAACTCGACGCGGCGGTCCTGTGGCTGCGTGTCGGGATGCCGAGTTTGCCAGGCGTCGCTCAGCGGTTGCAGGATCGTCGCGTCGAATACGAACGCGCACCAGACGCGCCTGCAATGCTTGAGCGCATAGTAGAGCGCGGCGTTGTCCGTGCTGCGCAGGTCGCGGCGAAACCAGACCAGACCGGTATCGAAGGTGTCGTTCAGGCGCCGGAGGCGTGTCATTGGTAACGTGGGTCGGGTAAAGGACTGCGCGGCCAGGTATCGACCGGCGCAATTATCAACTGCCAGGCGACGATGTTACTGAACTGCGCGTTTACTGACAGAGCTATCGGCGAGGTCGCGTGACGGCAGTTGATCGGTCGGATCGATGCCGCACATTGCGTGCCGCGTCCGCGAATGCCTGTTGTGCAGCCAAACGGCGCAACGCCCGCACCTGGTTTGCAGGGTACGGGCGTTGTTCGTGACGGCGCGGTTGTGCCGCGCGCGTCAACGATTCATTGGCAATTCGTTCAAGCCGCCGGAGCTTACGCTACTTGCAGGCGCACCGCGACGTTGTTGCGCGTGGCGTTCGAGTACGGGCAGACCTGATGCGCTGCGTCGACCAGTTCCTTGGCTGCATCTGCAGCGAGGCCCGGCAGGGAGACGCGCAGATCGATGTCGAGCGCGAAGCCGCCATTGTCGTTCGGGCCGATCCCCACTTCTGCCGTGACTTGCGTGTCAGCTGGCAAAGCCTGCTTGCGCTGGCCGGCGATGAACTTCATCGCGCTCAGGAAACACGCCGAGTAGCCTGCTGCAAAGAGTTGTTCCGGGTTGGTGCCCGCTGCGCCCGTGCCGCCCAGTTCGCGCGGTGCCGCCAGCTTCACGTCCAACGCATTGTCCGACGATACTGCACGGCCGTCACGGCCACCGGTGCTAGTTGCACTTGCTTTGTAGAGGATGTTCATTGTGCTGCTCCTAAATCTGGGTTGTCAGGGTGGTTTGCATGCTTGCCGCTGTTTGGCCGCCTTTCTGGCGGAGCGCTATCGAAGCGGCATGTGATAAAGATAGTACACAAATCATTTGTGTGCAAACAAATTTTTGTATCGCTCCGATAGCGTGCCTTTTGAAACAGGCCGGCTAGTGGTCCATGTAATCGTTGAGGGTGGTGCGCAGGCGCGTCAGATCGTCACGCAGACGGAGCAGGAATTCCGGCGTCTGCTGGGTCGCGCAGAAGATTTCCGCCGGCACTTCGCGTGCCTGACGCTTCAGCGCGGTGCCCGCTTTGGTGAGCCGGATGTAGACGAGCCGCTCATCTTCCACGCCGCGTACCCGTTCCAGATAGCCCTGCGCCTCGAGGCGCTTGAGCAGCGGCGTGACCGTCGCCGAGTCGAGATTCAGGCGCGCGGCCATGTCTTTTACCGTTACGTCGTCGGCTTCCCATAGCACGAGCATCGTCAGATATTGCGGGTACGTCAGGCCGAGCTTGTCGAGCAGCGGTTTGTACGCTTTCGTCATCGCAAGCGAGGTCGAATAGAGGGCGAAGCAGAGTTGCTCGTCGAGCGTGAAGGGCAAAGCGGGGCGCTGGGTCATGGTGCATCTCGCGTAAAAAGAGCGTGCAAATCGATTGCGCGCAAACCATTGTGCCGCAAGTCGAGGCGAGATGCCGACCGCGGATGGTAATTTGGCGAGGCGATGGGGGCGGACGGCGCCAGCGCGAAAGCGCGCAGTGCGCCGGATTGAAACCCCACGGGCGCCGAAAAAGCGCCCGCGCGTGAGCAACGGTCTAGCCGGCGCTTAAGCCGCCGGCGTGGTCGGCAGGTCTGGTGCTTCAGGCGTTTGCACGCCGAAGCAGCCGCGATAGGTCGCGTAGAACGAGCAATACAGCATGGTCGTGACGATCATCGTGGCCGGCATCAGGATAGCGAATGCGAAGTCGGCCGCGCCCAGCGCCTGCATTAGCGCGGACAAGCCGAACGAGACGGTGGTCGCCACCGCGAACCACAATGCCCCGAACACGATGAACGCGCCGCGATTGCGCCAGCAACTGACGACGCTGAAGAACATCGCCTTGACGGGCGGCACGTCGTGCCATGCAATAAGAACCGGCGAGAACCAGAAAATCATCGCGACAGGAATGTAGAACGCGAACGCGGCGATCACCGCCAGCGGGATATTGCTGTTGGCGATCGCGTCCTGATCCATCGTCGCCATGCCGAGCATGACCTTCAGCAGCATGCCTCCGTCGGCGAGTGCCGAGCCGGCCAGCACCAGCGCCATCGCGACGACGTACAGCACGCCCAGCACCAGCAGACGTTTGGCGACCGCGGAGCCGTAGGAGTGAAAGCCGTCCACCAGAATGGTCGGGAACACCGGCTTGCCCGCGATGGTGTTGCGGCACGCCGCCATGAAGCCGACCGCGACACCCGGAATGAAAACCAGTGGCAGCACGCCGCCGACAACCGGAATCTGCGCCGCCAGCGTCATGACCAGCAGATAGGTAAAGAACAGCGTCAGAAACGCGAGCGGGTTCTTGCGGAACAGCCAGATACCCTGCCGGAACCAGACGTAGCCGGTTTTCGCGGGGACTTCGATCAGTTGCATGAGGTATGAATGCCTGGAAGAGCAACGCCGGACAGGCGTTCGCGCAGAATGCGCTCGAAATGACCGGGGTCGTGCGGTTTGAGTAGCTCGGCCGCGCGCGGCAAATAAAAATCATACAGGCGCGAGACCCAGAAGCGGTAAGCGCCGGCACGCAGCATATCGCCCCAATGGCGGTTTTCTTCGACGGTGAACGGGCGCACGGTCTGGTAGGCGCGCAGCATGGCTTCGGTGCGTGCTTCGTCGAGCTTGCCGGTGGCGAGGTCGACGCACCAGTCGTTGACCGTTACCGCGACGTCGAACAGCCACTTGTCGCAGCCGGCGAAATAGAAGTCGAAGAAGCCGCCCAGGCGGACCTCGTGGCCGGATTCCGGCGCTGCATGCGCGAACAGCGCATTGTCGCGGAACAGGTCGGCGTGGCACGGACCTTCGGGCAGCCTGGCGTAATCCGCCGACGCGAAGAACGCCTCCTGATGCGCCAGTTCAGACGACAGCAGGTCGCGTTGCGCCCCCTCGAGAAACGGCAGGATGGTCGGCACAGTTTCCTGCCACCACGGCAGGCTGCGCAGATTCGGCTGATAGCGCGCATAGTCGCGCCCCGCCAGATGCATGCGAGCGAGCATTTGCCCGACCTCGACGCAGTGCTCGACTTGCGGCGCCAACTCCGGTGCGCCTTCGAGCTTGGTCACGACGGCGGCAGGCTTGCCGTGCAGCGTGCCGAACAGCGCGCCGTCTTCGCGCGGCATGGGATCCGGCACCGGCACGCGGTGCGCGGCCAGATGCTGCATCAGATCGAGATAGAACGGCAGTTGCTCGGCCGTCAGCTTTTCGAAAATCGTGAGGACGTATTCACCGCGCGTCGTCGTCAGAAAGAAATTGCTGTTCTCAATACCGGACGGAATGCCGCGAAACTCGACGACTTCGCCGAGATCGTAATGACGCATCCATTCTGCTAGTTGGGGTTCGGTGACAGCGGTGAAGACAGCCATGCGGGAAACGTCGGATCAGGTTAGTCGGGCTGGCGCGATGCGACCAGTGCGATGTGTGGCAAATGCGTTGCAGAAAGCGCGGTCAAGGTCACGCAGTCAAAGTCACGCAGTCAAAGTCAATCAGGCAGCGAATCTTGCCTGCCAATCCTCGCCACCCGTCAGGGTCGCTAAGCGCTGTGACAATTCAACGCGGTATCGCCATGCTGCAGACGGTGCTGAAAATCGGCAAGCAGGCTAAAAGCCCGAGGCGACGCCCGCGGGCCGCGCAGATCCGGGAGCGGCTTACATCACGCCGCCGCCCCGGCATGGATCAATAAGTCAGATTCACCGACGGCAAACGCGTGCTCGCGCGGCCGTTGTCGCGCACGGTAGGCGACGTGTCCAGCGGCGCGCTCATCTGATAGCGCGTGCCGAGATTCGAATGCACGTTGATTTCAACGGGCTTGCCTTTGTCGCGGTATTCGGTGATTTCGGTGCCGTTAGCGCTGCGTTCGTAGAAGCTCGGCGTGCGCGGGACGTTGATTTCGACCTTCGAGCTGACCTCGGCGGCCGGACGATTGATCTTCTCCAGATCAGGCAGGCCGGCCCGTTCATTGGCGGACTGGGGCGCGCCGGGGGCCGGAGTGTCATCGACAGGCTGGGCAGCCATCGCCGCGTTGCCAAAGGCGAAGGCCAGTGCAACGGCGACGGGAAGGAACGGCTTCATGGTGATTCTCCAATATGGTGCCCCGATTCTAGCAAATCCAGCCTTGCCTACGGGCGCGATCGCCTTATTTTGCGCCGCTTTCGCGCGACGTGCGCGCAATCTTGCGGCCGCTGTTGCGGCAGTTGTGGTAGGCGCGGCGAGGTCATTTGGCGATCGCGGGTTCCGTGGTAATGTCATCTCATGAATAGGGGCGAATGAAGATGAACAACGATACCAATCAACGCGCGGTGCAGACTCCCGCCAACAGCTTCCCAACCGAATCCTTTGACGACGCGGCCGAAGCCGTCACGCGCCTGTCGGCGATCTATGAAGCGAACACCTCGTTCCTGCGCGACGCCTTCGCGCGCTATCGCCGCAACGAACTGTTCGAACGCCGGGTGCGCGCCTGCTACCCGTTCGTCAGAGTGCGCACCGAAGTCAACACGCATATCGACTCGCGCCGCTCGTACGGTTTCGTCGCGGGCCCCGGTGTGTTCGAGACCACGGTCACGCGGCCGGATCTATTCGGTAACTACTATCGCGAGCAATTGCGCCTGCTGGCGAAGAACCATCACGTGAAGATCGAAGTCGGTGTCTCCGACCAGCCGATTCCGATTCACTTTGCTTTCGCCGAAGGCATCCATCTCGAGGGCGACCTGGACCGCGAGCGCCTGTTCCTGATGCGCGACGTGTTCGATACGCCGGACCTCGCGCTGCTCGACGACCGCATCGTCAACGGCACGTATGAGCCGCTGCCGGGCGAGCCGCATCCGCTCGCGCTGTTCACGGCGGCGCGGGTGGATTTCTCGCTGCATCGGCTGAAGCATTACACGGCGACCTCGCCCACGCATTGCCAGAACTACGTGCTGTACACGAACTACCAGTTCTATATCGACGAATTCGTCAAACTCGGCCGCACGATGATGGCCCATACCGACGACGAAGAACTGCGCGCTTATCGCAGCGAATACACGTCGTTCGTCGAACCGGGCGACGTGATCACGTACAACGAGAATCTTGGCGAGCAGGCGCAGGAAGGCACGGCGCCGCCGCGACTGCCGCAGATGCCCGCGTATCACCTGAAGCGTGCCGACGGCAGCGGCATCACGATGGTCAACATCGGTGTCGGGCCATCGAACGCGAAGACGATCACGGATCACATCGCCGTGCTGCGTCCGCATGCGTGGATCATGCTCGGTCACTGCGCGGGTCTGCGCAATACGCAGCGTTTGGGCGACTACGTGCTGGCGCACGGCTATGTGCGCGAAGATCACGTGCTCGACGACGATTTGCCGCTGTGGGTGCCGATTCCTGCGCTTGCCGAAGTGCAGGTGGCATTGGAACGTGCGGTCGCGCAGGTTACGCAACTGGACGGCGTCGAGTTGAAGCGCGTGATGCGCACGGGCACCGTGGCGAGTGTCGATAACCGCAACTGGGAATTGCGCGATCACCGTGAGCCGGTGCAGCGGCTGTCGCAAAGCCGTGCGGTCGCGCTCGATATGGAAAGCGCGACGATTGCTGCCAACGGGTTCCGTTTCCGCGTGCCTTACGGCACCTTGCTATGTGTGTCGGACAAGCCTTTGCATGGCGAATTGAAACTGCCCGGCATGGCGGATCAATTCTATCGCGCGCAGGTCGATCAGCATCTGCAGATCGGCGTGAAGGCGATGGAGTTGTTGCGGATGAACGGGCTGCATCGTTTGCATAGCCGCAAGTTGCGTAGCTTCGCGGAAGTGGCGTTTCAGTAAGGGCCTTTCGATAAGGCGCGGTAAGGCGAGAGCGAGCGTCTGCTCCTCTCGCCTTGGCGCCTTAAAACTCAAAACTGCCCAAACCCCGTCAGCCCGATCAAGCTCCCCGCCGCCAGCAGCCACAGCGGATGAATGCGCGTCTTCAACGCCAGCACAGCGGTAAACGCGCAGATTGCCCATGCAATCGCCGTCGGGTTCGACGCTTCGGCGATCAGGGACGCACTCGCCGCGACGATGCCGGCCGTCACCGGCACCAGTCCCATTTGCGCGTAACGCCGCCACGGACGGTCCTTGAACCGGTCCCACGCATGCAGCGCAAGAATCGTCACGAGCGACGAAGGTCCGAACTTCGCCACTGAAGTCACCAGCATCCCCGCCCAACCCGCAACGTGCCATCCAACCAGCGTTACGATCATCAGGTTGGGCCCTGGCGCCGCTTGCGCGAGCGCGAACAGCGCGCTGAATTCGCTGGCCGGCATCCAGTGATGCACGTCCACCACCTGTCGCTGCATCTCCGGAAGGATCGTGTTGCCGCCACCAAACGCGAGCAACGAAAGCTGACTGAAAATGATGGCAAGAGAAATGAGCGTGTCGTTCATCGTGCGGCCCTCGACGCGATGTAGATGCTGAGCGGCGTGAGCACCAGCATCGTAGGCAAAAGCGGCAGGCGCATGATGGCGATCGCGATGAAGCCGAGCGCCGCGATAAGCGCGGCCATCGGTTTATCCCGCAACGGCAGCAGGATTTTCACGGCCATCGAGATCAGCAGACCGGACGCCGCCGCAGCGAGGCCGGCAAACAGATGGCGAACATGCGGGTCGTTTTGCGTATGTTCGTACAGCACGCCAAGGCCGATCACCACCAGCGAAGGTCCCGCAATCAACCCGAGCAACCCCGCCAGCGCACCCGGCACACCGCGAAAGCGCATCCCGATCGCCACTGAAAGATTGATCACGTTGCCGCCCGGCAGGAATTGGCACAGGCCCAGCAAGTCGGTGAATTCCGCGCCGGTCAGCCAGCGCCGTTGCTCGACCACGGCGCGGCGCGCCAGCGGCAATGCGCCGCCGAATGAGATCAACCCGAGGCCGAGAAAGCCGCCAAAAATTTCCCGCAATGTGGGCGTGGGCGCCCGGTCAGCCGTGGCTGAGGTGAGATCGTGATCCATATCGCTAGGCTTCCAGTTCAAGCTCTGGAGGTTAGCGCCGAACCGGCTCTGAGCAAAACGATTTTTGAGCGCGCCTTTGTGATCTAGAATCACAAGCATGGCTCGTAATCTTCCTCCTTTTCCGGCGCTGCGTGCCTTCGAAGCCGCCGCACGGCATGAAAGTTTCACCGCTGCGGCGAACGAATTGCATGTGACGCACGGTGCAATTAGCCGGCAAGTCGCGGCTTTCGAAACATGGCTCGGCGTGCAGGTGTTTCATCGCCGCGGCAAGCGCGTGCGCCTGACCGATGACGGCCGCCGCTATCTGGGCACCGTCCAGGCCGCGTTCGACAGCATCGCGCTTGCTACGGATCAACTGCGCGATACGGGCGTCGTTCACGTTTTGAAGGTGAATGCGCTGCCGACCTTCGCAATGAAGTGGCTGCTGCCGCGGCTTCATCAATTCCAGCGCAAAGTGCCGAATGTGGAATTGCGCCTATCGACTTCAAACGCACCGGTCGAAACACTGGACGGCTTCGACGTCGCCGTGCGGCGCGGGCCGGCGCACTGGCCGAACTGTGTGAGCGGCCATTTTCTTGGCGAGAGCGAGCTCCCGGTGTGCAGTCCCGCGCTCCTGCAACGCTCACCGATCAAAGCGGCTGACGATCTCGCGAAGCACGTGCTGCTGCACTCGGACACGCGGCCCGATGCGTGGAGCAACTGGTTATTGGCGGCAGGGGTCACGGCGACATGCCGGAAGAAGCAGTCGTTCGATCACTTCTATCTGGCCTTGCAGGCCGCGGTGGATGGACTCGGCGTGGCGCTCGGCCCGTTGCCTTTGCTGGCGGATGAGCTGGCATCGGGACGGCTCGTCGTGCCGTTGGCCGGTCCGCGTATCGATGCGCGCGGCTATTGGTGGGTGGCGAGGCGGGAGGTCGCGCAGGCGCCGCTAGTGGCGCAGTTCTGCCAATGGTTGCAAGCGCAGGGCGATCAGACCGATGTGGCGGAAGCGAGCGACCTGGAGGCCGCTCGCTAGAACCCGCATGCGTTGCTCTGTTCAATACGCATTGAACATCAGCAAGCTGGCTTCGCGCATGAGGCGCGAAGCTTCAGCATTACAGATAGAACATCCGGTCTTCATCCGACTTGGCCGGATGCGGTTCGGCTTCTTCGCGGTCTTCATAGAACTTCAACACCGCTTCGAGCACCTGGTCCGGATCGTCGATCACCTGCATCAAGTCCATATCCGTCGGATTGATCAGGCCCATCGGCGTGAGCGAGTTCTTGAACCACGCAAGCAGCCCTTCCCAGAACTCGCCGCCCACCAGAATGATCGGCACGTGGCGCGACTTCTTGGTTTGAATCAGCGTGAGGACTTCGGCGAGCTCGTCCAGCGTGCCGAAACCGCCCGGCATGACGATCACCGCATCCGAGTTCTTCACGAACGTGACCTTGCGCGTGAAGAAATGGCGGAAGCGCAGCGAGATGTCCTGCCATTGATTGCCCGATTGCTCGTGCGGCAGTTCGATGTTCAAGCCGACCGAAGGGGCTTTGCCCGCATGGGCGCCCTTGTTGGCCGCTTCCATGATGCCGGGGCCGCCGCCGGAGATGACCGCGAAGCCGGCGTCGGACAGCTTGCGCGCGATTTGCGTGGCGAGTTTGTAATACGGCGAGTTCGGTTTCAGGCGCGCTGAACCATAGATGCTGACAGCCGGACGAATCTCCGAGAGGTACTCGGTCGCCTCGATAAACTCTGCCATAATCGTGAACATCTGCCACGATGCGCGGGCCTTCTTAGCCGTAGCGCGCTCTTGATCTGCGAGTGATCGCAGACTCGGAATCACTTTTCTCTTAGTCATAATGCCTGAAGAACGAAGCCTTGAAGGTAAGACCCTGCTATTGGTCGACGGTTCGAGTTATCTGTACCGGGCCTACCATGCGATGCCTGATCTGCGCGGACCCGAGGGTGGCCCGACGGGTGCGCTCTATGGGATGATCAACATGCTGCGGCGCATGCGCAAGGAAGTTACTGCAGAGTATAGCGCGTGCGTGTTCGACGCCAAGGGCAAAACGTTTCGCGACGACTGGTATGCCGACTATAAGGCGAACCGCCCGTCGATGCCGGAGGATCTCGCGCGTCAGATCGAGCCGATCCACGTCGCCGTGCGCGCGCTCGGCTGGCCGCTTCTGATGATCGAAGGCGTCGAAGCTGACGACGTGATCGGCACGCTCAGCACCGCGGCGGAAAAGCGCGGCATGAATGTGATCGTGTCGACTGGGGACAAGGATCTGGCGCAGCTCGTGTCGGATCATGTCACCCTCATCAATACGATGACTAATGAGAAGCTCGACCGCGAAGGCGTCATCGCCAAATTCGGCGTGCCGCCGGAGCGCATCATCGACTACCTGTCGTTGATCGGCGATACCGTCGACAACGTGCCCGGCGTCGAAAAATGCGGGCCGAAAACGGCGATCAAATGGCTGACGCAGTACGAAACTCTCGACGGCATCGTCGCACATGCGGACGAGATCAAAGGTGCGGTAGGAGACAATCTGCGACGTGCGCTCGATTTTCTGCCGATGGCGAAGAAACTCGTCACCGTCGAGCGCCAATGCGATCTGACCGGCCATATCGTGTCGATCGAAGAAAGCCTGGAAAGCCGGCCGGAATCGCGCGAAGAACTGCGCGACGTGTTCACGCGCAACGGCTTCAAGACCTGGCTGCGTGAGGTGGAAGTCGCGGAAGTCGTGGAAGGTCCCGAGACCGACGTACCGCCGGCGCTCACCGTGGATCACGAACGTCACTACGACACCGTGCAGACCTGGGAGCAGCTCGACGCGTGGCTTGAGAAGATCAACGCCGCTGAGTTGACTGCGTTCGATACCGAAACCACCTCGCTTGATCCGATGACCGCGCAAATCGTGGGCTTGTCGTTCTCGGTCGAGCCTGGCTATGCCGCTTATGTGCCGGTCGCGCATCGCGGTCCGGACGCACCCGTGCAACTGCCGCGCGATGAAGTCCTCGCGAAGCTCAAGCCCTGGCTGGAAAGCGCCGACCACAAGAAGGTCGGCCAGCACATGAAGTACGACGAACAGGTGCTGGCGAACTACGGCATCGAAATGCGCGGCGTCGAACACGACACGCTGCTGGAATCGTACGTGCTCGAATCGCACCGTACCCACGACATGGACAGCCTCGCGCTGCGCCATCTCGGCATCAAGACGATCAAGTATGAAGAGGTCGCGGGCAAGGGCGCATCGCAGATCGGCTTCGATGAAGTCGCGCTGGAAACGGCCGCCGAATACGCGGCGGAAGACGCCGACATCACCTTGCGTCTGCATCAGGCCTTGTATCCTCAAGTGGCCGCGGAGAAAACGCTCGACTACGTGTATCGCGGCATCGAAGTGCCCACCTCGCGCGTCTTGCGCAAGATGGAGCGCACCGGCGTGCTGATCGACGCCGAAAAGCTGCGCGCGCAAAGCAGTGAAATCGCCACGCGTCTGATTCAGCTGGAAAGCGAAGCGTACGTGCTGGCCGGTGGCGAATTCAATCTGGGTTCGCCGAAGCAGATCGGCCAGATTTTCTTCGAGAAGCTCGAATTGCCGGTGGTCAAGAAGACCCCGAGCGGCGCGCCGTCCACCGACGAAGAAGTGCTGCAAAAGCTCGCCGAAGACTATCCGCTGCCGAAGATCCTGCTCGAACACCGCGGTTTGTCGAAGCTGAAATCGACCTACACAGACAAGCTGCCGCGCATGGTCAACGCCCAAACCGGTCGTGTGCACACGAACTATGCGCAGGCGGTGGCGGTCACGGGCCGGCTGGCGTCGAACGATCCGAACCTGCAGAACATCCCCGTGCGTACCGGCGAAGGGCGTCGTATCCGTGAGGCGTTTATCGCGCCGCCGGGACACAAGCTCGTATCCGCCGACTACTCACAGATCGAGTTGCGCATCATGGCGCACATTTCTGGCGACGAATCGCTGCTGCGCGCGTTCTCGCAGGGCGAAGACATTCACCGCGCCACCGCCGCGGAAATTTTCAGCGTGACGCCGCTCGAAGTGTCGAACGACCAACGGCGCGTAGCGAAGGTCATCAACTTCGGACTGATCTACGGCATGAGCGCGTTCGGTCTCGCCGCGAACCTCGGCATTACGCGTGACGCGGCCAAGTTGTATATCGACCGCTACTTCGCGCGTTATCCGGGCGTTGCGCGTTATATGGACGAAACGCGTCTGAGCGCGAAGGCCAAGGGCTACGTGGAAACCGCATTCGGCCGCCGCCTTTGGTTGCCGGAGATTAACGGCGGCAACGGCCCGCGCCGTCAGGCCGCAGAGCGCGCGGCAATCAACGCGCCGATGCAAGGCACGGCCGCTGACCTCATCAAGCTGTCGATGATCGCGGTGCAGAAGTGGATCGAAGAGTCGAAGGTCGGAACGCGCATGATCATGCAGGTGCACGACGAACTGATCCTCGAAGTGCCGGACGCGGAATTGTCCGATGTACGTAAGCGCTTGCCGGAACTGATGTGCGGTGTCGCCGCGCTGAAAGTGCCGCTGGTCGCCGAAGTGGGCGCCGGCCTGAACTGGGAAGAGGCGCATTGACGTGCATGTGACGGCGCGCGTGATAGGCGATATCGTCGCGCGCATGTCACATATGCGTATTGATGGCTTGTGACAACCCGTGCCACTCGCGGACAATCGCCAGGACAGACTGCGCGCGTTTCATGCATCAGGCGCGCCGTCGCGACGCATAACCCATCGGCAAATACGGAGAGTTCAATGCATCGTTTTATCGTCGTTGGCGGGGGCGCGGGGGGGCTGGAACTGGCGACGCGTTTGGGCGACCGCTATGCACCCCACAAGAACAAAGGCGGCGTGCAGGCGCAAGTGACGCTCGTCGACCGTAATCCAACCCATATCTGGAAGCCGCTGTTGCATGAAGTGGCAGCCGGCAGCATGGACCCGTTCACCCAGGAACTCGAATATGCGGCGCAGGCGCGCTGGCACGGCTTCGAGTTTCAGCAAGGGGATCTGACCGGTCTTGACCGCGCGAACAAGCGTCTCACGCTCGGCACCGTGCTCGACGACGATGGCGCCGAATTGCTGCCCGCACGCGAACTCGAATACGACACGCTGATCATCGCGATCGGCAGCACCACGGCGTTCTTCGGCGTGAAAGGGGCGTCGGAGTTCTCTCTCGCGCTCGACACAGTCAGCCAGGCGGAGCGCTTCCGCAAACGCCTGATCGCGGCCTGTATGCGCGCGGAGCACCAGGTGCATGAACCGGTCGAATCGGGCCCGGGCACGTCGCCGACCTCTACTGAGCCGCGCATCCAGGTGGCGATCGTCGGCGGCGGTGCGACGGGCGTCGAACTCTCGGCGGAGTTGCGCAATACGGCCCAAGTGTTGTCCGCGTACGGTTTGCATAAGCTTGATCCACGGCACGACGTCGGCATCGTGCTGATCGAGGCGGGACCGCGCATTTTGCCGGCCTTGCAGGAGCGTGTATCGACGGCCACCGCCGAATTGCTCACCAAACTCGGCGTGAAACTGATGATCGGCGAGACCGTGGCCGAGGTCGCGCCCGGCATGATCCGCACGGCCAGCGGCAAAACCGTGCGCGCCGATCTGACGGTATGGGCGGCGGGCATCAAGGCGCCCGCCATCCTGAGTGAACTGGACGGCTTGCCGGTCAACCGTCTTGGGCAACTCATCGTGCGCCGCACGCTGCAAACCGAAGTCGACGACAACATCTTCGCGCTCGGCGATTGCGCCGCTTGCCCATGGCCGGGCAACGAGCGCAACGTGCCGCCGCGTGCGCAAGCGGCTCATCAGCAGGCGAGCTTCCTGTTGAAGGCACTTGCGGCACGGCTCGAGAATAAGCCGCTGCCTGAATTTACCTATCGCGACTTCGGTTCGCTGGTGTCGCTCGGGCACTTCAGCGCGGTCGGCAATCTGATGGGCGGCGTGATCGGCGGCAATATGCTGATCGAGGGGCTGTTCGCTCGCTTCATGTACATGTCGTTGTACCGGCTGCATATCGCGGCGCTGCACGGCTACGCGCGGATGGTGCTCGACACCTTCGCGCACTGGTTGCGGCGCACCACGCTGCCGCGGGTCAAGCTGCACTGAAGGTTGGCCGTGCTCGAGAAGGTTGCATCTGCAACAGGATGCGGGTGAAGCGTATCCTGTTGCCTCCAACCTTCACACGAGGAGCGCCGCATGCTGAAACCCGATATCGACAGCCTGGTCCCGCACGTTCCCTTCAATCGACGCACCTTCATCAAAGCCGCGCTCGGCACCGGTTTCGCCGCGGCCGTGATGCCGGTGTCGGCGCAAACCATCCATACCGATAGCGACGGTCTTGAGGCCGGCGAGATCGCGGTGCGTTCCGGCGACACGCTGGTGCCGGCGTATCGCGCGCAGCCCAAGGGCAAGACGCACTTGCCGGTGATCATCGTCGTGCATGAGATTTTCGGCGTGCACGAGCATATCGCCGACGTGTGCCGGCGTTTCGCCAAACAGGGTTATCTGGCAATCGCGCCGAACCTGTACGAGCGGCAGGGCGATCCGACTGTTTACACGAGCATGCAGCAACTCAACGAGCAACTGGTCAGCAAGGTGCCGGATGACCAGGTCCTGGGCGATCTCGACGCAACTGTCGCCTGGGCGGGCGAACACGGCGGCGATCTGAACCGGCTGGGTGTGAACGGCTTCTGCTGGGGCGGGCGGATTGCGTGGCTATATGCCGAACACAATCCGCGGCTGAAGGCGGGCGTGGCTTGGTACGGACGCGTAACAGGCCAGAAAACCGCGATGACCCCGTCCAATCCGCTCGATGAAGTGGCGCAGTTGCACGCGCCGGTTCTGGGTCTATACGGCCTGCAAGATCAAAGCATTCCGCAAGCCTCGCTCGAACAGATGAAACAGGCCATCGCGCAGGGCCCACAGGCGGGGCGCGGCTCGCAATTCGTCGTATACGACGACGCGGGCCACGCGTTTTTTGCCGACTACCGGCCGAGCTATAGGAAGGCCGATGCCGAGGATGGCTGGCGACGTGTGCTGGTGTGGTTCAAGCAGCATGGGGTCGCCTGAGGGTGCGCGTTTGCCTCGCCGGTGGTGCGTCTTGATATCGTCGCTAACGTGCCAAAAGGATGTGCCGATACGCTCGGCTTAAAGAATGAGAAAGGCCGTGGCCGCTGGAAAGCGGCCACGGCCTTTTCGCTATTCGTCCCGCTTGCCGGGCCGTTTAGGGATTCGGACCCGTTGCAACCGGCCGCTTCGGATCAGAACTCCATTCGCTCCACGATCCCGCGTACAGCGCTGCGCCATGCATGCCGGCGATCTCCATCGCGAGCGCATTCACGCACGCCGTCACGCCCGAGCCGCATTGCAGCACGACGTGTTCCGGCGGCGTGTCGCCCAGCAACGCATGGAATTCCTCGCGCAGCGTGTGGGCCGGCTTGTAGCGGCCGTCGGCAGTGAGGTTGTCCTTGAAGAACCGGTTGAGCGCGCCAGGAATATGGCCGCCGACGCGATCCAGCGTTTCGTTTTCACCGCGATAGCGATCGTTCGCGCGCGCATCGACCACAACGCGTTCTTTCGTACCGAGGTTGCGCTCGACGGTCTGGGCGTCGACGGTAACCGAAAGCGGGGCACCGGCTTTGAAGTCACCCGTGTTTTGTGCCGGGGCGTCCTGCGTCAGCTGCTTACCGGCCGCCTCCCAGGCTTGCAGTCCGCCGTCAAGCAGCGCCACTGCATCGTGGCCGAGCCAGCGCAGCAGCCACCATGCGCGCGCGGCATACATGCCACCCTGTGCGTCATACGCGACCACCTGCTGACCCTGCTTGAGCCCGCGCGACTCCAGCGTTTCCACAAGCCTTGCACGATCCGGCAACGGATGGCGGCCATTGTGGCCGTTCTTCGGCCCCGACAGATCGCGATCGAGGTTCAGATAATGCGCCCCCGGCAAATGCCCGGCCAGATAGGCTTTTTCGCCTGCCTCGGTATCCGCCAGATCGAAACGGCAATCGATGACGAACACGCTGCCCGGCGCGGCGGCCAGCCGTTCCGCGAGGTTCGTCGCGGAGATGAGTGTGGTGTAGTGAGTGTGGGGCATGACGTCTCCAGTCCCATGCAAGATGGTTGCGGCGCTTACGCGGCGGCTTGAGGCCGTTAGCGAATGGCCGAACGATACTGATAGTCTAAACAAAAAAAGACGGGCCGAAGCCCGTCTTCCATGTTTTGATGCGGACCGCGCGAATCAGATCGCGCCGAGTTCACGCCGCAGGAACTCGTGGAAGTGCTGCATGCCGTCTTCCATCGGGCTCTGATACGGGCCGACCTGCGATTCGCCGCGTTCCATCAGCGCGCGGCGGCCGGCGTCCATGCGTTCGGCGATCTCGTCGTCTTCGCGGGCCGTTTCCATATAGGCGGCGCGCTCGGCTTCGACAAACTCGCGTTCGAACAGCGCGATTTCCTCAGGGTAATAGAACTCCACCACATTGGTGGTTTTCTGCGGACCGCGCGGAATCAGCCACGACACGACCAGCACGTGCGGATACCACTCGATCATGATACCGGGGTAGTACACCATCCAGATCGCGCCGAAATCGGGCGGATTGCCGCCGCGGAAGCGCAGCACCTCGTCATGCCATTTACGGTACGTCGGGCTGCCCGGCTGCTCCAGATCCTTGTGGACGCCGACCGTCTGCACGCTGTACCACTCGCCGAACTCCCACGTCAGATCGTCGCAATTGACGAAGCTGCCGAGGCCCGGATGGAATGGCGCAACGTGGTAGTCCTCCAGATAGACCTCGATGAAGGTCTTCCAGTTGTAATTGCACTCGTGCACTTCGACGTGATCGAACATGAAGCCCGAAAAATCGAAGTGTTGCTTGGTGCCGAGGCGCGCCAGATCCCGCGCGACGTTGCGCCCCTGCGCTTCGAACAGCAGGCCTTGCCAGTTCTGCAGTGGCGTGGCGCCGAGATTCAGGCAGGGGTTATCCGCAAAATGAGGTGCGCCGAGGAGCTGGCCGTTCAGGTCGTACGTCCAGCGATGCAAGGGACAGACGATGTTCTCCGTCTGGCCGCGGCCGTTGAGCATGATGGCTTGCCGGTGGCGGCACACGTTCGACAGCAGTTCGACTTGCGACTGCTGGTTACGGACGAGCACACGCCCTTCGCTCTCGCTGGGCAGAGCAAAATAATTTCCCGCTTCGGGCACCATGAGATCGTGGCCGATGTAGCGAGGACCTTTCTTGAAAAGGGTGTCGATTTCGCGCGTTAGAAGCGCTTCGTCAAAGTAAGCCGTGACTGGCAGCTGGCTGTGGACAGACCGCAACTGCAATGCATTGCTCAGATTGGACATTCCCACTCCCGTGAAGACGTGAAAGCAGTGAACAACCCAACCATCGATAGATTCGATTTAGGGAGCCCGCGATTATACCCGATTCCCCCTCCTCGGGGCGCTTAAGTGCCTGATTTGGGTCAAAAATGTCAAGGAAGTTCACGGTTTTCGCCGCAGACCAATCGTTTTTTTTCTGCGAGACTGAGAGGCGGGCGCGAAGGGCAAAGGCGGGGCGCGGGCTGGCGATGGGATCGGAAATGTCGCTTTTGCCGTAGAATGTCCGACTTGTTTTAATTTTGCGACTATTCATGGCGAAGACCGCGTCGAAAGATACTGCTGCCGCGCCTGCTGAAGGCGTCGATACCACGCCGTTGCCCGAGAACTACGAGGCCGCCCAGGCTGAGCTGGAAGGGTTGGTGGCGCGCATGGAAGGCGGCAATCTCAGCCTCGAGGAATCGCTCACCGCCTACCGGCGCGGTGCGGCGCTCGTCGCGTTTTGCCAGCAGCAGCTCGAGAAGGTCGAGCAACAGGTGCGCGTGCTCGATGGCGAGACGCTAAAGCCGCTGCCTATGAATAGCGCAGGCACAGCCGCTACTGAAAGCGGGGACGACCTATGACATTCGAACAATGGACACGCTCGGTACTCGAACGTGTCGAATCGGCACTAGAACACTACCTGCCCACGGAAGCGACCGAGCCGGCCAAACTGCATGAAGCCATGCGCTACGCCGTGCTGGGCGGTGGCAAACGGGTGCGCCCGCTGCTGTGCCACGCAGCCGGTGAACTGACCGGTGCGCGCGCCGAGTGCCTGGACGCGGCCGCGGCGGCGCTGGAAATGATCCACGTGTACTCGCTCGTGCACGACGACATGCCCTGCATGGACGACGACGCACTGCGTCGCGGCAAGCCCACCGTACACGTCAAGTATGACGAAGCCACGGCGCTGCTGGTCGGCGACGCGCTGCAAGCGCAGGCGTTCGTTGCGTTGACGTCGGACGTGCTGGCGCCGGCGCAGCAGGCCGCGCTGGTGCGTGAACTGGCCCTGGCGAGCGGCTCGATCGGCATGTGCGGCGGCCAGGCTATTGATCTCGCGAGTGTCGGCCATACGCTGACGCGCCCGCAGCTCGAAACCATGCACCGGATGAAAACCGGCGCCTTGTTGCGTGCCGCGGTGCGCATGGGCGCGCTGGCGGGCGAAACGCCGAATGCGGACGCCATGCGTTCGCTCGACGCGTACGCGGCCGCCGTAGGCCTCGCGTTTCAGGTCGTCGACGATATTCTCGACGTCACGACCGATTCCGCAACGCTTGGTAAGACAGCAGGTAAAGACGCGAAGGACGGCAAGCCGACCTACGTGTCGATTATTGGGCTAGATGCGTCGCGTGCGCTCGCAGCGCAACTGCGCAGCGACGCCCACGCTGCGATTGCGCCGTTTGGTGCGCGCGCGCAGCGTCTTGCCGAATTGGCCGACCTGGTGGTGAACCGGGTTAGCTGAACGCGAAAGCCCGCCGCCGCGCACCTTTGCTACGGGGTGCATGTATGAAGTGCGGGCGCGTAAGTTTTCCTACAATGGAACGACGATGTACGACTTGCTGAAAACTATCGACGACCCGGCAGCCTTGCGCCGCCTCGATCGCCGCCAATTGCAACCGCTTGCCGACGAGTTGCGTGCCTTCGTGCTCGACAGCGTATCGCAGACGGGCGGCCATCTTTCGTCCAACCTCGGCACGGTCGAGTTGACCATTGCTCTGCACTATGTGTTCGACACGCCGCGCGACCGGATCGTGTGGGACGTCGGCCATCAAACCTACCCGCACAAGATCCTGACGGGCCGCCGCGACAAGATGCACACGCTGCGTCAGCTCGGTGGCATCTCGGGCTTCCCGAAGCGCGACGAGTCGGAATACGACACTTTCGGCACTGCGCACTCCAGCACGTCGATCTCGGCCGCGCTCGGCATGGCCGTTGCCAGCAAGCTGCAGGGCGATAACCGCATGGGCATCGCCGTGATCGGCGACGGCGCGATGACGGCCGGCATGGCCTTCGAGGCGATGAACAACGCCGGCGTCGAAGACGACGTGCCGCTGCTGGTCATCCTGAACGATAACGACATGTCGATTTCGCCGCCGGTCGGCGCGCTGAATCGCCATCTGGCGCGCCTGATGTCGGGCCGCTTCTACGCCGCCGCGCGTGCGGGCGTCGAACGTGTGCTGCGCGTTGCGCCGCCTATGCTCGACCTGGCCCGCAAGCTCGAAGAGCACGCGAAGGGCATGATCGTGCCGGCTACGCTGTTCGAAGAGTTCGGTTTCAATTACATCGGCCCGATCGACGGTCACGACCTCGATTCGCTGATCCCGACGCTGCAGAACATCAAGGAACTGCGCGGTCCGCAATTCCTGCACGTCGTCACGAAGAAGGGTCAGGGCTACAAGCTGGCCGAGGCTGATCCGGTGCTGTACCACGGCCCGGGCAAGTTCAATCCGGCTGAGGGCATCAAGCCTGCTACCACGCCGTCGAAAAAGACTTACACGCAGGTGTTCGGCGAATGGTTGTGCGACGCGGCCGAGCTGGACGCGCGCGTAGTCGGCATTACGCCGGCCATGCGTGAAGGTTCGGGCATGGTCGAGTTCGAGAAGCGTTTCCCGGATCGTTACTTCGACGTCGGCATCGCCGAGCAGCACGCAGTGACGTTCGCCGGCGGCTTGGCTGCGGACGGCATGAAGCCGGTGGTCGCGATTTACTCGACCTTCCTGCAACGTGCTTATGACCAGCTGATCCACGACGTCGCGCTGCAGAACCTGCCGGTGGTGTTCGCCATCGACCGCGCGGGTCTGGTCGGTGCGGACGGGGCCACGCACGCGGGCGCCTACGATCTGGCGTTCATGCGCTGTATCCCGAACATGACGGTGATGGCTGCGTCGGACGAAAACGAATGCCGTCAGATGCTGTACACGGCATTGCAGCAACCGAACCCGACGGCGGTGCGCTATCCGCGCGGCGCCGGCACGGGCGTGGCAACGGTCAAGCAAATGACGGCGCTGCCGCTCGGCAAGGGCGAAATCCGTCGCGAAACGTCGCAACCGGCCGGCAAGCGGATTGCGATTCTGGCATTCGGCACGATGGTTGCGCCCTCGCTGGCTGCTGCCGAGCAACTGGACGCCACGGTGGCGAACATGCGCTTCGTGAAGCCGCTGGACGCCGAACTCGTCCGTCAACTGGCCGAAACGCACGACGCCATCGTCACGGTGGAAGAAGGCTGCGTGATGGGCGGCGCGGGATCGGCATGCGTCGAAGCCCTGCTTGAGAGTGGGGTTATCCGGCCCGTACTACAATTGGGCCTTCCGGATCGCTTCATCGATCATGGGGATCCGGCCAAGTTGCTCGCCGCCTGCGGTCTGGACGCAGCGGGCATCGCCAAGTCGATTCGCGAACGCTTTCTTTCCAGCGGCGCGGTCGCTGGCCAGTCCTCGGTGAAGCGCGTCGCTTGATTGCGGCACTTAGCGGCGTCACTCAGTTGCCTCACTTAGCTGCGTGGATTGGCTGAGTCGTTCAGCTGCACTGCCGTGCGCTACGCCGCGGCTATAGCGGCCATAGCAATCTCCAACTTGAGTCGATGGACCTTCGGGTCCATCATCCAACGCCGGCAGGGGCCGGCGTTTGCCATTGCGCGACTTGATGCGCACGGCCGCTGAGTGCCCTCAAACGTGTCGCTTTGCGACACCCGCCAATGGGGCGATCCTCCAATCCTTGAAGGGGCTTCCTTCGGTGTGGGGGACTTCCCGCGGAGCGGAAAACATGGGACGGCCCAGCGTTTCCTGAAAGGACAAGAATATGAACCAGATGAATCCCGCCTTTGTGATGCCCGACGTGCAGAGCACGCCTGATACGCGTCAGATTCCGATTCAACGAGTCGGCGTCAAGGCAGTGCGCCATCCGTTGACGGTGCGCACGCAAGGCGGCGAAGTGCAGCCTTCTGTGGGCACGTGGAATCTCGACGTGCATCTGCCCGCCGATCAGAAGGGCACGCACATGTCCCGCTTTGTCGCGCTGCTTGAAGAGAACAAGGCGCCGCTCGAGGCGGCCACGTTCCGCACCATGCTCGCCGCAATGCTGGAAAAGCTCGAGGCCGAGGCGGGCCGCATCGAAGTGTCGTTCCCGTACTTCGTGAATAAGACCGCGCCGGTGTCGGGCGTGCAAAGTCTGCTCGACTATGAAGTGACGTTGACGGGCGAGACCCGCAACGGCGCGACGCGTCTGTTCCTGAAAGTGCTGGTGCCGGTCACGAGCCTGTGCCCGTGCTCGAAGAAGATTTCGCAGTACGGCGCGCACAATCAGCGCTCGCACGTCACGATCAACGCCGAGCTGGCGGGCGACGTGGCGGTGGAAGAGCTGGTTCGTATCGCGGAAGAAGAAGCCTCGTGCGAACTGTGGGGCTTGCTCAAGCGTCCGGACGAGAAGTTCGTCACCGAACGTGCTTATGAAAATCCGAAGTTCGTCGAAGACCTGGTGCGCGATGTCGCGCAACGTCTGAATGCGGACGAGCGCATCGTTGCTTATGTGCTCGAAGCTGAGAACTTCGAATCGATTCACAATCACAGCGCGTATGCAGTGATCGAGCGGGATAAGCGGGCGGCGTGATCACGCTCTAACTTCTTGCTTGCCGCAAATAGAAAAAGCCGCTTTCGAAGCGGCTTTTTCTATGGGTTAGCCATCGTCATCGTGTGGCCCGGTATGCGAAGGGCGTCGCGAGTTCAGCGTGAGAGAGAAGTCAAATCCCAGCGCGGCTTCACGGTGAACGCGTAGTCTTTACCCGATTGATCGGGCCAGCGTTGCAATCGCAATGCGCCGGCCAGTGCGATCATCGCGCCGTTGTCCGTACACAGCGACAAATCCGGGTAGTGCACAAAGAAATTGCGCTTCTTCGCCGCGGCGGATAACGCTTCACGCAGTTGCCGGTTCGCGCCGACACCGCCTGCCACCACCAGTCGATTGAGCTTGGTCCGTTTGAGCGCGGCCAGCGATTTCGCCGCCAGCACTTCCACGGCCGCATCGACGAATCCGCGCGCCAGATCCGCTTTCGCCTGCTCGCAGATATTCGCGCCACCGAGCTTCTTTGCGTGCGTGAGAACAGCGGTCTTCAGCCCGCTAAAGCTGAAATCGAGATCGCCGGAATGCAGCATGGGGCGCGGCAGAACCACCGCGCCGGGCGTGCCAAACTCAGCCATTCGCGACACTTCCGGGCCGCCCGGATAACCGAGGCCCAGCAGCTTGGCGGTTTTGTCGAAAGCTTCGCCGGCGGCGTCGTCCAGCGTTTCTCCGAGCGTCTCGTAGACGCCCACGTCCGTGACGCGCATCAACTGCGTATGGCCGCCCGACACCAACAGCGCGACGAACGGAAACGGCGGCGGCTCGTCCACCAGCAACGGCGACAGCAAATGCCCTTCGAGGTGGTGAATGCCGATGGTCGGCTTGTCCCACGCCATGGCCAGCGAATTCGCCACGCTCGCGCCGACCAGCAGCGCGCCCGCGAGGCCGGGGCCTTGCGTATAGGCGATCGCGTCGATGTCGCCGCGCACCGTGCTGGCGCGTTCCATCACCTCTTCGAGCAGCGGCAGCGCGCGCCGGATATGGTCGCGCGACGCCAGCTCCGGCACCACGCCACCGTACTCCCGGTGCATCGCAATTTGCGAATGCAGCGCGTGCGCGAGCAGGCCGCGCTCTGTGTCGTAGAGCGCGAGACCGGTTTCGTCGCAGGAGCTTTCGATGCCGAGAACGAGCATGATGGGTGGGTCGCGGGTGGGTTGGAGCGGGCACGGGAGCGAAGCCGCTCCGGCGTCCAAAAGCGAAAAGGCAAGCCTGAAAGTATAGCAGCGCGGGCAGGCGGCCGCAGGCGCGCAGGTACAATGCGGCCCCATGGAATCCTTCGATATCGCAGTGATCGGCGCGGGTGCGGCCGGCATGATGTGCGCGGCCGTGGCCGGGCAACTTGGCCGTCGCGTGGTGCTGATCGACCACTCGCAGCGCCTCGCGGAGAAAATCCGCATTTCCGGCGGCGGCCGGTGCAATTTCACGAATCTGTATGCCGGACCGGCCAATTATTTGTCGGCCAATCCTCATTTTTGCCGCTCGGCGCTGGCGCGCTATACGCCGCGTGACTTCATGGCGCTGCTCAAGCGCCATCACGTGACGTGGCACGAGAAGCACAAGGGGCAGTTGTTCTGCGACCAGTCGAGCGACGCGGTCATCAACGTTCTGAAGAACGAATGCGACGCGGGCCGCGTCGCGTGGCGCACGCCGCTCGCGGTCGAACAGGTGCGGCATGACGCCGAAGGACGGTTCACGCTGGACACCCACTCGGGTCCGATCACGGCCCGCGCGCTCGTAGTGGCGACCGGCGGCCTGTCGATCCCCAAGATCGGCGCCACCGATTTCGCCTATCGTCTCGCCAAGCAATTCGGCCACAAGCTAATCGACACCCGCCCCGCGCTGGTTCCGCTGACCTTCGCTTCTGCCGACTGGGAGCCGTTCTCGGCGCTCTCCGGCGTGTCGCTGGAAGTACAACTGGCAACCGGCAGCAAAAAGACCGGCGCCGAGTTCAACGAGGACCTTCTGCTCACGCACCGTGGCCTGTCGGGCCCGGGCGTTCTGCAGATTTCGAGCTACTGGCAGCCCGGCGAGCCGATTCACATCAATTTGCTGCCCGAGCAGGACGCCACCACCGCATTGCTGGAAGCCAAAACAGGCACGAAGCGCCAGATTGCCAATCTGCTCTCGGAATGGGTGCCACAACGGCTCGCCCACGTCTGGCTGGAAACCCACCAGATTCCCGCCGAGGCGCGCGTGGCCGATCTTCCGGACAAGACGCTGCGCCGCATCGGTGAGGCCTTGTCGCGCTGGACGCTCACCCCGAACGGCACCGAAGGCTACCGCAAGGCTGAAGTCACGCGCGGTGGCATCGATACGCGTGACCTGTCGTCGGCGACGATGATGAGCGCCCGCACGCCGGGTTTGTACTTCATCGGCGAGGCGGTCGACGTGACTGGCTGGCTCGGCGGCTACAATTTCCAGTGGGCGTGGGCCTCCGGCGTGGCGGCCGGCCAGGCGTCGGCGGAGTACGTTTTAGGGGCTTGACGGCGCAATGGCTTTGTGAGAAAGCTCTGCTATACTCCTGAACCTTTACAAAGTTCCGTTATTGAAAAATGACGACCATCCACGTAAAAGACAACGAGCCGTTTGAAGTTGCCATGCGCCGCTTCAAGCGCACGATGGAGAAAAACGGGCTGCTAACGGAACTTCGCGCCCGGGAGTTTTACGAAAAGCCTACGGCTGAGCGCAAGCGCAAGAAGGCGGCTGCGGTTAAGCGTCATTTCAAGCGTCTGCGTGGCCAGATGCTGCCAAAGAAGTTCTACTGATTCTGGCGTTGCCGCGGTTCCCGTTGAACGGAGCGGCGACATCCAACGGTGACGGCACTGCAGGTGCCATCGCGGAAAACACGGCCCTTCGGGCCAGCCGGCAGGGTCGCATCCACTACGCAAAATTGCGCCAACCCGCTTGAGGAAGCAGTCCCAAGCGGGCGTTTGTGTTTGATGCAGCGTATTGGTACGGCGCATGGGTGCCGTAAGCGGCCGGTTTTTAAATTTTCAACGCATTCAGGTGAGTGATGAGCCTCAAGGACCAGATCAACGACGACATGAAAGCGGCCATGCGGGCGCGTGAGACCGAGCGTCTCGGCACGATCCGCCTGCTGCTCGCCGCGGTCAAGCAACGCGAAGTCGACGAACGCGTCGTCCTTGACGACGCGGCAATCACCGCCGTCATCGACAAGATGATCAAGCAGCGCAAAGACTCGATCAGCCAGTTCGAAGCCGCCGGCCGCACGGATCTCGCCGACAAGGAAAAGGCCGAACTGGCCATCCTGTCCGCTTATATGCCGGCGCAGATGTCCGAAGCGGAGATCGTTGCCGAAGTTCAGGCCGCGGTCGCGCAAACCGGCGCTGCAGGCCCGCAGGACATGGGCAAGGTGATGGGCGTGCTCAAGCCGAAGCTGGCGGGCCGTGCCGACATGACCGCTGTCTCGGCGCAAGTCAAAGCCGCGCTCGCGAAGTAATTCCCGTATTTCCGGTCTGTGCGCGCCGTTGTTCGACGGCGTGCGCAGCCTTGAGCTTTTTAGGTAGCGTCATTCACTGTGATTCCACCGTCATTCCTGCAGGACCTGCTCAACCGCGTCGATATCGTCGACGTGGTCGGCCGGTATGTGCAGTTGAAAAAGGGCGGCGCGAACTTCATGGGGCTGTGCCCGTTTCACAACGAGAAGAGCCCTTCGTTTACGGTTAGTCCGACTAAGCAGTTCTATCACTGCTTCGGCTGCGGCGCGCACGGTACGGCCATCGGCTTCCTGATGGAGCACGTCGGCTCCACGTTTCCAGAGGCGGTCAACGAACTCGCGCAATCGGTCGGGTTGACCGTGCCGAACGAGCCTTCGCCGGGCTATGGCGGTGGTGGCGGCTCCGGCGGGTATTCGCCGGGTGCGTCCAAGGCGGTGACCACGGCGCTGTCCGATGTCATGCAGACCGCCTGCGATTTCTACCGCAAGCAGTTGCGCGGCGCGCCGGTCGCGATCCAGTATTTGAAGAAGCGCGGCCTGACCGGCGAGATCGCCGCCCGTTTCGGCCTCGGCTACGCACCGGACGGCTGGCAGAACCTCGAACCCGCCTTCCCCAACTATCGGGACGATTCGCTGGTCGAATCGGGTCTTGTGATCGTCAGCGAAAAGTCGGACGCGCAAGGTCAAAACCGCCGCTACGACCGCTTTCGCGAGCGGATCATGTTCCCGATACGTAATGTGAAAGGGCAGGTGATCGGTTTCGGCGGGCGCGTGCTGGACGGCGGCGAACCCAAATATTTGAATTCGCCGGAAACGCCTCTATTTAACAAGGGCAGCGAGCTTTATGGGCTGTTCGAGGCCCGTTTGGCAATTCGCGAACAGCATTACGTGCTGGTGGTCGAAGGCTACATGGACGTGGTCGCGCTGGCCCAATTGGGGTTCCAGAACGCGGTTGCTACGCTCGGCACGGCCTGCACGCCGATTCATGTGCAGAAACTGATGCGCCAGACCGATACGGTCATCTTCAGCTTCGACGGCGATTCGGCCGGGCGCCGCGCCGCGCGCCGGGCGCTGGATGCCTGCCTGCCGCATGCGGCGGACAACCGGACCATCCGGTTCCTGTTTTTGCCGTCCGAGCACGATCCGGACAGCTACGTGCGCGAATTCGGCACGGAAGCGTTCGCCGAACAGGTCGAGCGCGCCATGCCACTGTCGCAGTTCATGCTGAACGAGGTGTTGGCCGGCAAGGAGCTGGACCAGCCGGAAGGTCGCGCCCGCGCGCTGTTCGACGCGAAGCCGCTGCTGCAGCAGCTGCCGGCCAATGCATTGCGCGCGCAGATCATGCATATGTTCGCCGATCGGCTCGACGTGCCGTTCGAGGAAGTCGCCGCTTTATGCGAAGTCGACGCCCGGATCGCAGCGGCCGCCCGATCGGCGCCGGCCCGCAAGGACCGGCGCAGTGTGACCGGGATCGAAGAAAAAACGCTGCGCAATCTGGTGATGTATCCGCGCACGGTGGCAGTGCTCGACGAGGAAGCCGAGCAGGCCCTTCTGAGCGTCACGCGGCACGGCGAGCTGTTCGAAGAAGTGACGACGCATGCCCGTGCGCTGGGCGATTCGGCGGAGTTTCAGTTGCTGTCCGACCTATTGCGAAACGGCGCAAATGCCCCAACTTTCGAGGAAATCTTTCGCAAAATTCTAGACTATGATGAAAACGTCCGGGATTTGCTGCTGAAGGACCCGGAGGATGCGACCGTCATCGAGGAACGGCGCGAGCAGGAACGGATCGTCGGAGAGGAGTTGAAAGCGGCGATTCTGAAGATGCGATACGACGCTTACTGCGATCGCCTCGAGCAGCTTTCGCGGCAATCCCGGCACACGCCGGAGGAGTTTGCGGAGCTGACGGGCCTGAATCAGAAGCGGGCTGAGATGAAGCGCCAGCTCGGGCTGTAAGCGGGATGGCAGAAAGCTGAGTGCTATAATAAAAGGTTTCTAGCGGTTTGTTTTTTCAATGGTTTTCCTAGCAAAGGCGAAAAGGCGATTGCGATGGCAAAGACACCAGGCGGAAAAAAAGCAACGGGCACAGGTTCGAATGAGCCGACCAGAAAGGTCACCGAGGCCAAGTTAGCTTCTTCCCCCAGAAAAACGTCTGCCGCAAGCGTCACACCTACTGCCGGGAAGAAACCCTCGACCACTTCCGCTGCGCGAGCGGAGCCGGTCAGGGCGGCGAAAGCTGTACCACCACCGGCCGCAAAACGGCCGGGTGTCAGAAGCGCAAGGGAAGCGCCTGCCGCGCAGGACGATGCGGTAGAGCGTGAGACTCCAGTATCCACGGTTCAACCGGCTGTTGTCCAACAGCCGCGAGTCGAGACTACAGCCGGTACGACGAACTCCATGACGAAAAAGCTGAACGAAACACCCGTCGATGACGATGCAACCCAAAGCGAAGAAACCCCTGCGGCCGTTCCCGGCAAGGTGGAAAAGGTCAAGGCTCGCGATCGTCGTGCAAAGGAAAAAGCACTGCTGAAAGACGCGTTCGCGTCGTCGCAGCCGGGCACCGTCGAGGAACTCGAAGAGCGCCGCGCCAAACTGCGCGCGTTGATCAAGCTCGGCAAGGAGCGCGGCTTCCTCACGTACGCGGAAATCAACGACCACCTCCCGGACAACTTCACCGAGACCGAGGCGATCGAAGGCATCATCAGCACGTTCAACGACATGGGCGTGGCTGTGTACGAGCAGGCGCCGGATGCTGAAACGCTGCTATTGAACGACAACGCACCCGCTGCTTCGTCAGACGACGAAGTGGAAGAGGAAGCGGAAGTCGCGCTCTCCACCGTCGACTCCGAATTCGGCCGCACAACGGATCCGGTCCGCATGTACATGCGTGAAATGGGTACGGTCGAACTGCTGACGCGTGAAGGCGAAATCGAAATCGCGAAGCGGATCGAAGACGGCCTCAAGCACATGGTGATGGCGATCTCCGCGTGCCCGACGACGATCGCCGACATTCTGGCGATGGCCGAGCGCGTCGCGAACGAGGAAATCCGCATCGACGAACTGGTCGACGGCCTGATCGACGCCAATGCGGAAGATGCAGACGGCTTTTCGGCGCAGGAAGCGGAAGCGATCGAAAGCGAAGACGAGGAAGTCGAGGAAGAGGAATCGGACGACGAGGAAGAAGACGACGGCGCGGCGCAAGCCACGGCCAACGCTGCGCAGATGGAAGCGCTCAAGCGTGCGTCCCTCGAGAAGTTCGCCATGATCAGCGAATGGTTCGACAAGATGCGTCGCGCGTTCGAGAAGGAAGGCTACAAGTCCAAGTCGTATCTGAAGGCGCAGGAAACGATCCAGAACGAACTGATGACGATCCGCTTTACCGCGCGTACCGTCGAGCGCCTGTGCGACACGTTGCGTGCGCAAGTGGACGAAGTGCGTCAGGTCGAGCGTCAGATTCTGCATACCGTGGTCGACAAGTGCGGCATGCCGCGTGCGGAATTCATCGCGCGTTTTCCGGGCAGCGAAACGGATCTGGAATGGGCTGACAAGATCGTCGGTGAAGGTCACGCGTATAGCGCGATCCTCACGCGTAACATTCCGGCCATTCGCGAACAGCAGCAACGTCTGCTGGACTTGCAGGCGCGCGTTGTGCTGCCGCTGAAGGACCTGAAGGAAACCAACCGTCAGATGGCGGCCGGCGAACTGAAGGCGCGTCAGGCAAAGCGTGAAATGACCGAGGCGAACTTGCGTCTCGTGATCTCGATCGCGAAGAAGTACACGAACCGTGGTCTGCAGTTCCTCGACCTGATTCAGGAAGGCAACATCGGCCTGATGAAGGCGGTGGACAAGTTCGAATATCGTCGCGGCTACAAGTTCTCCACGTATGCCACGTGGTGGATCCGTCAGGCCATTACGCGTTCGATTGCTGACCAGGCGCGTACGATCCGGATTCCGGTTCACATGATCGAAACGATCAACAAGATGAACCGCATCTCGCGTCAGATTCTGCAGGAAACCGGTCTCGAGCCGGATCCGGCAACGCTGGCCGAGAAGATGGAAATGCCGGAAGACAAGATCCGCAAGATCATGAAGATCGCGAAGGAGCCGATCTCGATGGAAACGCCGATCGGTGACGACGACGATTCGCATCTGGGCGACTTCATCGAAGATACGAACACGGTCGCGCCGGCTGACGCCGCACTGCATGCCAGCATGCGCGACGTCGTGAAGGACGTGCTCGACTCGCTGACGCCGCGCGAAGCGAAGGTGCTGCGCATGCGTTTCGGTATCGAGATGAGTACCGATCACACGCTCGAAGAAGTCGGCAAGCAGTTCGACGTGACGCGTGAGCGGATCCGTCAGATCGAGGCAAAGGCGCTGCGCAAACTGCGTCACCCGAGCCGTTCGGACAAGCTGAAGTCGTTCCTCGAAGGGAATTGATCGAAGCAGGCGGTCGTGCGAAATGATGTAGCGGTTTGAAGGGGTCTTCCGGCTGTTTTGCTTAGGCGAAGCGGTTGCGGAGGCCCCTTTTTCGTGTAGTATGTCGGCCAATCAACGAATTGGCCCGGCCTTCATGACCGGGTCTTTTTCTTGGGCCGGACGCCGTGCTGGTTGCAGGCAGCGGACTCATAATCCGCCTCCGAAAGGACACCGTCGGTTCGACTCCGACCCGGCCCACCAAAGATGTAAAGAAGGGTTCCGAGTTTTCGGAACCCTTTTTGTTTGGTGGTGAGAATCCAATATCAGATGCGGCAATATGCCGCTTATTGAGCGTTGCATGTTCCCGCGCAATATCATCCCGCTTCACTTCGAGATGAGATCGGCGAACTTGGCGGAAGCGTGCGCCGACTCTTAGCGCCTAACTGTTCCATGGCAGGCCATTTGGAGGGCCGGCAACCGGCGATTGGAGGTAAGGGAAACTCCGTGTAAAAAAAGTGCACGACTGTGCCGTTAAATGATTACGGAAGGCTGTTCGATGTATGCCGTCCGCTTTCAGCACGGGTTCTTGTCACGCGGCGGCCGGCGCCGCAGTTCACCTCCGGGCAATGCCCGTGCTGAAGGCTTCCACCTCGCCTGACCCCGCCGACTCCACTTCATCAAGCCGTTCGACAATTCACAGCCTGCGTTAATCACAGCTAATCCAAATATCTGTGCCCCGGAATATTCGAGGGTTAAATCGACGACTTCGTTAATTCAATTAAGTTCCCGCTTTTTCAAAATAAATTTACACCGCGTTGAATTAGGCCTATCGCAATTGCCTGATTGTCGAACAATCAGACGCCTCTCATTTTTCAAACGTTCCGACCCGATTACGTCACACATATTAAATGCTGTTGCATTCACACAACTTTAATATTGAGATGTTGCGGATAACTTTTGTCCAGAGCAGGCATACATTCATCCACATTTTGCGATAAGCGTATGAAAGATAAAGACTTAATGCCTATCTCGATTTGATTGTTGCGGATTCTGAAAAATCCTGTTGCGTAAATTGCGGGCATCCCTACTAGGGTCTCCACCTACACTCACGCTTCGTTTCAAGGGTGCCCGGCCGATCCGAAACGGGTCGGCGAACAGGGCGGCAGCGAATGATGCACGCGCTGCTGAGGCAGGTCCCGCTCCCCGCGTAAATTTATCGAACTGGAGTCCCACGCATGAAAAAGAGTCTCATCGTCGTTGCGGTTGCCGCATCGTTTGCTTCCGTCGCTCACGCACAAAGCAGCGTGACCCTGTATGGTCTGCTGGACGCAGGTCTGACGTACACCAGCAACGTCAACCACAACGCAAAGTGGGCAGCGGGTAGCGGCGGCATCAACCAAAGCATGTTCGGTCTGCGCGGTTCGGAAGATCTGGGCGGCGGTCTGAAGGCAATCTTCACGTTGGAAAGCGGCTTCAACATCAACAACGGCAAGTTCGCTAACAACAACGGCATGTTCAACCGTCAAGCGTTTGTCGGTCTGTCGAGCGCGCAATTCGGTACGGTCACGCTGGGTCGTCAATACGACGCAGCACAAGACTACCTGGCACCGCTGACCGCAACGGGCAGCTGGGGCGGTACGTACTTCGCTCACCCGTTCAACAACGACAACCTGAGCACGAACGGCGGCTACGCAGTCAACAACTCGATCAAGTACTCGAGCGCTAACTACGCAGGCTTCACGTTCGGCGGCACGTACGGCTTCTCGAACCAGGCTGGCGCATTCGCAAACAACCGCGAATACAGCGTTGGTGCTGCATACCAGTGGCAAGGCCTGCACCTGGGCGCTGCTTACGCACAGCAGAACAACCCGGGCGCAACCAACGGCGGTGCTTCGGACGGTTCGTACGTCAACGCACTGGCAGGCAACGTCGGCAGCTTCCGTCAACGTGAATTCGGCGTTGCTGGTTCGTACGCATTCGGCCCGGCAACCCTGGGTCTGGCATGGACGCAATCGCGTTCGGACAACTTCGTCGGTGGTGCACAATCGCTGCGCGCTAACAACTACGAAGTCAACGGCAAGTACAACGTGACCCCGGCTCTCGGCTTGGGCGTTGCTTACACATTCACCGACGGCAAGGGCTACGGCGTTGCTGCAAACGGTGGTTCGGAGTCGGTTCGCTACCACCAGATCGGCGTGCAAGCTGACTACTCGCTGTCGCGTCGTACGGACGTCTACGCTCAAGCCGTGTACCAGCACGCAATGGGCGATGGCGGCGTAGCTTCGATCTACAGCGGCGACAACACGCAACTGCCGTCGTCGTCGAAGAACCAGACGGCTGCTACGGTCGGTCTGCGTCACCGCTTCTAAGCTTTAGCAGAAGAAGCTAGTTGTTGTAAAAAAGGTGCCGTTCGCGGCACCTTTTTTTATGGGCGCGCCGCTTTGGTGGTCGGCACCCGGCGTGAATGCCGGATGTCGTGGTGCGCCATTCGAGGCGCGGGACACGCAGGCTTGCTGCGCGCCGGGCGCGCCGATGATGGACCACCCCCTCCACCGCGCCATTAATCCGTTGGCGCATAACGTATTGCGATTTCTAACAATTGCGCACACGACTCTGACAATAGTTGACTTTCGCGGCAGCGCGCTTGGGGTAGTCTGAAACGATTGAGTTATAGACATTTTTCGCGGCGACGCTAGCACGTGTGCTGCAGGTGCGCGTTCTTACTGCATGGATACTCCCGCTTCAAACTCGCTGGCTCGTTCGCCAGCCATTCAGGATCTCACCGACGAGCAATGGCATCTCATCGTGCCGCTCCTGCCTGAAATGAAAGATCACGGACCTCGGCGTGGCCGTCCCAGCATCGACATCCGTTGCGTGGTGAACAGCGTGCTGTGGGTGCTGCACACGGGCAAGCCATGGCACGCAATGCCTGACCGCTATGCGCCTTATCAGACCGCGCATCGCTATTATTTGCGCTGGAAGAATTCAGGGGTGCTGGCCAATATCGCCTTTGCGTTGTTCGATACCGATGCCATGCTAGCGCGGCCTGTCACTCGCAAGGGTTACCCGCGCACTGCGTAGCAGGCGCGGGATCGTTTCGGCATAAAAAGCAGAAAGGCCGTCATCCGGTTACCGGATGACGGCCTTTTCAATCGCATGCTTTGGTCTGCTGCATGAAGGCACCGCTCAATCACGCATGCTGTTCGACCTTGAACACCGCAACCGCATTTCGCAGACGTTCGGTCTGCTCATCGAGTGAACCGGCCGCGGCCGCTGCCTGTTCGACCAGCGCGGCATTGCGTTGCGTCACATCGTCCATCTGACGGATCGCGAGATTGACTTCGCCGATGCCTGAACTCTGTTCTTTCGAGGCTGCCGAGATCTCGTTCATGATCGCCGTCACGCGACGCACGGCGTCGACCACCTCGCTGATCGTGCTGCCGGCTTTGCCTGCCAGCGTCGAGCCTTCGCCGACCTGCGCGACGGACTGATGGATCAGCACCTTGATCTCTTTGGCCGCCGTCGCACTGCGCTGCGCGAGATTGCGCACTTCGCCCGCGACGACCGCGAAGCCGCGGCCTTCTTCGCCGGCGCGCGCTGCTTCCACCGCTGCGTTCAGCGCGAGAATATTGGTCTGGAAGGCGATGCCTTCGATCACGCTGATGATCTCGCCGATCTTGCGCGAACTATCGGTGATGCCGGCCATTTTCTCGACCACGTCGTTGACGACCTCGCCGCCACGCGCGGCAATGTTCGATGCATCCGCTGCGAGTTCTGACGCGGTTGCTGCATTGTCGGCGTTCTGCGTGACGGTCTTGGTGAGTTCGTCCATGCTCGCAGCGGTTTCCTGCAACGAAGCCGCCTGTTCTTCGGTACGGCTCGACAGATCCAGATTGCCCGCGGCGATCTCTTTCGAGGCGATCGTGATCGTTTCGGCGGACGTCTTGATCCGCGCGACGGTCGCAGCCAACTGATTGCGCATTTCGCGCAGGGAGAACAACAGGCTCGACGTGTCGTCGCGACGCAGGTGGATGTGAGTGGCGAGGTCGCCGCGCGCGATCTGCATGGCAATCGCCGCCGCTGCGGAAGGCTCTCCGCCAATCGAACGCGATACGTTGCGCACCACGCGCGAAGCCACGAACGACACCACCACACCCAGCAGCACCAGCATGCCGGCCGAGCGCGCGAGCGTCGCGTAGAACTGCGCCTGGATGTCATCCATATAGGCACCGGCGATAAAGTCCCAGTTCCACGGGCCGAAGCGCTTCACATAGCCGATCTTTTCGCTCGGTACCGTCTCGCCGGGTTTCGGCCACCAGTAGCGCAGATAACCTGCGCCGCCCGCCGAGCCGCCTGCCTGCGCGATGTCGTGATACAGCGCATTGCCTTTGGCGTCGCGGAAGCTGCTCATGTCCTTGCCGTTCAGCTTCGGGCTCATCGGATGAGCGACCATCACCGAATCGCTGCGCACGATCGTCACGTAGCCCGATGCGCCGTAACGCTGCGCGGTGATGCGGGCGATGGCCTGCTGTTTGGCCTCGTCGACCGGGAGCTTGCCCGCGTCGGCCTGCTTCGCGTAGTCCGCGACGATCGACACCGCCATGTCGGTGACGTCGGCCAGGTCCGCGCGCCGTGCGTCCATTTGAGCGTTTCGTGCGTCGAACGCATTCACAACAGTCACGATCAGGAGTGCCGCCCAGCAAAGTAGTATCGGCACCCACAATTTCTGTTTTAGTGTCAGACGGTTCATTATCGGTTTCGACAATACGTTGAACTCGGAATAGGGACGGGCTGCAATCTGCGTTGCATAGCCGGCATAACGGCTATTTGCTGTGGATTCTTTATTCCGGCGTCCGAAATTGCTGCCTGAAACGTGCAATTCCAGGCCGAGACGGCCGATGAAATGCGGGGAACGTCGAGGAAAATCAGGGAAAGTGAAGTCAAACGTGTAGAAAACTGCGGGAAACTGCAGTGGGCAGCATGGTGTCCGTGCTTACCCTAGATCTGCTCCTGACCAAACGCCGACAGGCGTTCGAGGTCCAGCACGTCGATCTGGTTGTATGAGAGGCGCAAAATCTGCAGCCTTTCGAGGTTTTGCAGTGCCTGGTTGATCCGTTGCCGCGACACGCCTGCCAGCAGGCCGACTTCTTCCTGCGAAATGGCCAGCGTGCGCCCGGTGTCGGGGTAGAGGTCCGGATTGAACAGTTGCGCGAGCGACTGGGCGACGCGCGCGTCGACATCCAGCAGACGGCTATTCTGGATTGACGCGATGAATTCGCCCATGCGGTTGTTCAACTGCCGGATCACAAAGCCGGTGAACGGCAGGCTCGATTCGAGCAGCGCATGGAACGTTTCCGACGGCACGAACATCACGAGCGAAGGCTGAATAGCGGCCACGTCGTATTTGCGCAATTCGCGCTTGATCACGCTGCCTTCGCCGAACCATCCGCCGGGCGGCACGCCGGAGAGCGTGCAACTGCGTCCGGAGGCGTTGTAGATGGCGAGTTTGATGAGGCCGGAATGGACGCCGATCCAGTAGTCTGACGGCTCCTGGCGGCGCGCGATCCATGCGCCCCCTTCCAGCCGCTCCGCGTGCGCGCTGGCAAGGATCATGGCCTGGTGTTCGGCGGCGAGCGCCCTGAACCACGCGCAGGTGCCGAATAGCCGTGGCAGATCGGCGCGCGGCACCCGTTCGGGCCGGTGCGGGCGGGAGTCTGCGACGGTGGTAAACGGTGCGTCATCCATAAGCAGCAAGCGGTGCGTAGGCGAGTGAAGTTGCTTGAATGGAGCCAGGGCGCGCCACTCTGTCATTTGAATGACAGACAGTTCACCATGACAATTGCTAGGCTAGCTCATCAATCAGAAAAATCGACGGCGCGGCCAGCGCCTCAGGAGACAAAGCGATGACGCACATGTTCGAAGAAGGCCTCCAGCGGCGCGAGGCCAATTATGTCCCACTGACGCCCATCGATTTCATCGTACGCGCAGCGGAAGTCTACGGTGAGCGGCTGGCGATCGTCCATGGGGAGATTCGCCGTAACTGGCGCGAAACCTACGAGCGCGCACGGCGACTGGCCAGCGCATTGCGGCAGGCCGGTATAGAGCGTGGCGACACGGTGGCCGCCTTGCTGCCGAATATTCCTCCGATGATAGAAGCGCATTTCGGCGTGCCGATGGCCGGCGCCGTGCTCAATACATTGAACACGCGGCTCGACGTGTCGTCGCTGCTGTTCATGTTGCGTCATGGCGAGGCGAAGGCGTTGATCGTCGATACGGAGTACAGCGAATTGGCGCACCGCGCCGCGCTGGAATTCCCGGAGTTGCGCGTGATCAGCGTGGCCGATGCGATGCCCGCCGACGCCAGCAAGTTCATCCGCGCAACCGACTATGAAGCCTTTCTGCAAACCGGCGACCCCGAGTTCGCCTGGACCTTGCCCACCGACGAGTGGGACGCTATCGCGTTGAACTACACCTCGGGGACGACCGGCGATCCTAAAGGCGTGGTCTACCACCATCGCGGCGCGTATCTGAATGCGCTCAGCAATATCCTCGAATGGGATATGCCCAAGCATGCGGTTTACCTGTGGACCCTGCCGCTCTTTCACTGCAACGGCTGGTGTTTCCCATGGACCGTTGCCGCGCGTGCCGGCGTCAACGTCTGTCTACGCAAATTCGACGCGAAGACGGTATTCGAACTGATTCGCCGGGAAGGCATCACGCATTATTGCGGCGCACCGATCGTGCAAAGCGCGCTTGCGAATGCGCCCGCCGAATGGCGCGAGGGCATCACACATCGTGTGTCGACGATGGTGGCGGGCGCTGCGCCCGCACCGGCGGTGATCGCGAAGATGAAGGAGATCGGCTTCGATCTGACGCACGTGTACGGACTCACCGAGACCTACGGGCCGGCCGCAGTTTGCGCGAAACAGGAAGAATGGGACACGCTCGACGACAACGCGCGCGCCGAAATGAACGCGCGGCAAGGCGTGCGTTATCACTTGCAGGCAGCCGTAACGGTACTCGACCCGGACACGCTCGAGCCCGTGCCTGACGACGGCGAAACGCTCGGCGAGATCATGTTCCGCGGCAATATCTGCATGAAGGGCTATCTGAAGAACGAGCGCGCCACGGAAGCGACCTTCCGCGGCGGCTGGTTCCACACCGGGGACCTCGGCGTGCGGATGCCTGACGGCTACATCCGCATCCGCGATCGCAGCAAGGACATCATCATTTCGGGTGGCGAGAACATCTCGAGCATCGAAGTCGAAGACACGCTGTACCGTCACCCAGCGGTCTCGGTTGCCGCCGTGGTGGCGATGGCCGATCCGAAGTGGGGCGAGGTACCCTGCGCCTTCGTCGAGCTCAAGGAGGGCGCTCAGGTGAGCGCAGAAGAGATCATCGCGCACTGCAGGCTGTTTCTTGCGGGATACAAGTTGCCAAAAGCGGTGCGCTTCGGCGAATTGCCGAAGACGTCGACGGGAAAAATTCAGAAGTTCGAACTGCGCGCGCGGATCAAGGCGGAACAAGCCGAATAGACCGCGCGCGATGGTCTAGCGCGCCGAATGGTGCGCTATGGGTGCTGAACGATGCAAACGCGGGGTTCCGCGCGCATCAGTTTCAACTCGCGCTTAACCGCGCGTGTCGACCCACCGTCGTGCCCAGCGTGCCGAGTGCTGCAATGCCTGTTCTTCGTTCGGGAAGTAGTCGAGCGAATAGAACTGGTAGCGCCCTTCGGTACGCGCGCTGTCAGCGCGTTCGAGCAACAGGTTGGATGAAAAGCTACCGTCGGGCAAACGATGCGCCGAGGGTTGGACGGCATAGCCGTTGTAATGATGAATATGTTTGTTTTGCATTTTATATTTTAATAATGTTCGAGTGCGCGCCTGCCGTGCGAGCCGTTATACGGGTCACGCGGACGAGCCGATTCAAGCCATTGCGAGCCGAATCCAAACGCAGTCGGAAAGCTAAAAAAGGGCGTTAAAGCCAGAGGGGAGAATGAGGTGCAACGAGGCGTTTGGCGCTTAGGCTAGCTGAACAATATATGCAGCTAAAAGCGATCGCGCCAACTGTGGGAGACAAAGCTCCGCGAGGATGTCGCTGCAGCCCGATGTCCGTTGCCGGACACCGAGCCCTTCAAACTTACATCGGCTTGATGTTAGCCGCTTGCAGACCCTTCGGGCCTTGCTTCGTTTCGAAGCTCACCTTCTGATTTTCAGCCAGCGTCTTGAAGCCGTCGCCGCTGATTTCGGAGAAGTGCGCGAACAGGTCGTCGCCGCCCTTGTCCGGGGTGATGAAGCCAAAGCCTTTGCTGTCGTTGAACCACTTAACGGTACCGGTATCCATGAAGAATCCTTGAGTAAAAAATAGAAAAATTTGCTCGGTTGAGGAGCGCGTGAAGGGTCAAGGAGGGAGAGGACAACGAATACCGCTGAGGAGCGAGACATTGATGAACAGCAATCGAACTTCTTGAACTTCGGATGCCACAGTAACCGCCGGGCATGCCAGCGTCAACATTTATCTTGTAACTGTTTTGTTATGGGCGGTGCTCGCATACGCTCGACGGGCGACGATGCGGCCCCCGTTACTGGCTTGCCGCATTGCGCGACACGACAAGCCCCTCGCGCGGAATTTCGGTTTCAGATACCCACTTTGTGCGCTGTCAGGATCAGGCGTAATCCGAGCGCGGCAACTGCGCTGGCGGCGACGCGATCGATCCAGGCCTTCCACTGCAGATAGACTTCGCGCGGACGTTTGCTCGAAAAGCACAGCGCGACCACGGTGTACCAGCCGGCTTCAATGGCGAAGATTGCGGGGGGCAATGCGAAGTAGCACCACAGCGGCGGATGTTGCGGAAGCAAGGCCGCGAAGATACTGCCGTAGTAGACCGCTGTTTTCGGATTGCTGAGTTGTGTGCTCAAACCGATCCAGAACGATTTGCGTACGTTGGTAGCGGCGGCTTGCGCAGCATCGAACGCGAGCGGTTTGGCCGCGCCGCGCCAGATCTTCGACGCAAGGTAGATCAGATAAAGACCACCGGCCACTTTCAAGCCGACGTACAGCCATTCCACCGTCGCCAGCAAGGTGTACAGGCCGAGCAAGGCGATACCGCTAAAGAACACGCCGCCAATGCCCATGCCGGCCGCTGTGGCGAGGCCGTCGCCGCGCGAGAGTCCGATCGCATTGCGTGCAACGATAACGAAGCTCGGTCCTGGGCTCATTGCACCGAGCAGCAGTGCGGCGAGAATTGTGATGATGGCGGTCGGGGCGGGCATTTTTGTGCGTCTCCTATAGGCGGCGAGATGGGGCCGTGGGATCCGTGAAACATAGCATGACAGAGCGGGATTTTTTGTTTTTGGCCGGTATGAATAGAACTCGTAGGAATTTGCACAGGCCGGTGCCGAGAGCAAGGCCGAAAGCGAACGGAAATGACCCAAAAAAAGCGCGCGCCGCACGCAGACAATCAGTTGCTGCAAGCGGCGGAAATTGGATGCTAGAATGCCCTCCCATACGCTAAAGCAGCCTTGGAACACCAAGGCCGACCGGGCGCGATTCGAGCCGTTTGCCGACGAATTCCCCTAAATCCAGGATTTATTGGGCATGATCCCCGATGCGGGTTCTCACGCATCGGGAGAGGCGTCGCAAGTTCGATTTGCACTCAACCCATCTGATTTACGCATAGGCTTCGCGTTGTTTTGCGAAGCTTTTTGTTTTTCAAACGCGAGCACTATCAGCCGCGAAACCGGTACGTTATGAAAGAGCGAGAAGAACAACGGCTGTTCGACCTCGACGGGAATGCGCGTGAGCGCCTGATCGTGTGGATCCGCCGACGTATGGACGAATACGGCATTACGATTGAAGCGCTTGCTGATGCAATCGAAGCCGACAAAGCTGCAGTCCGGGCCGTGATGTATCGCGACGCCTACGGGAATACGTGGGACGGTCATGGCGAAAAGCCCGATTGGCTTGCACGCGCAATCTACGCTGGACAGAACATCGACCATTTCCGCTGTTGAGCGGGGCCTCAGTTTCTTCTGCAAATCGTTTCCTGCGTGGCTGCGCGATATCGCGTTGTGCCCATTGATTCGGCATCCAAAAAAAAAGCCCGCGCGGGGCGGGCTTAACCTACTCGGAGTTTCGCGATCCAGTCGCAAGACGGATCATCTCCAGTGTATGTGAAAGCTTTATGAAAGTATAGAAAATCCGCGTTACAGGTCGAAAAACACGGTTTCCTTGTCGCCTTGCATATAGATATCGAACCGGTACACATTGGCCGTGTTCGGCTCGCGGCGCGCGATCAGCGTGCCACGCCGGTCCGCAGGAACCGCTGCCAGCACGGCATCCCGTTCGTTAGCCTCGGCTTCATCCTCGAAATAGATGCGCGTGAAGGTGTGCAGCAGCATGCCGCGCATCGTCACGATCACATTCAGATGCGGCGCTTCGTCCGGGTTTGCGCAGCCGGGTTTCACCGTTTCAACGACAAAGCGTTGGAGCGGATCGGTGCCCGTGCCGACGCGGGCGAAGCCGCGAAAACCGGTCTTCAGGATTTCCTCGCGTGATTCCGGGTAGTGGCCGTGTGCGTCTACCTGCGACACTTCCAGCATCGCATCGCCGATCACCTTGCCGTCGCCGTCGAACACCTGGCCGACGATCGTGATGTGCTCGCCGGCCGCCTCGCGGTCGGCCAGAACCGGCGTAAACAGGCTCTTGAAGGCGAAGTCGTATTGCTGCGGGCACAGACCGTAGGCGAAGTACGGTCCAACCGTTTGCGAAGGCGTTTGCTTGAGGGTCGTCATGGCTTAGCGCTCCATCGGGGTTTCGTTGCGGCCGCGCAGCACGATGTCGAAGTCGTAGCCGAGCGCATAGGCCTCTTGCGTCGTATCGAGCGAGAAGCCTGCAATCAGGCGGTCGCGTGCGTGCTCGGGCGTGCCCTGGAAAATCGGGTCGAAGGCCAGTAGCGGGTCGCCCGGGAAATACATCTGCGTGACGAGGCGCGAGCCGAAATGGTCGCCGAAGAGCGAGAAGTGAATATGATTCGGACGCCACGCGTTCGGATGATTGCCCCAGGGGTATGCGCCCGGTTTGATGGTCAGAAAGCGATAGCGGCCTTCGTTGTCGGTGATGCAGCGGCCTGCACCGAGGAAGTTCGGGTCGAGCGGCGCGTCGTGCTGATCGTTCTTGTGCACGTAGCGGCCGGCTGCGTTGGCTTGCCAGATTTCAACCAGCGTATTGCGCACCGGGCGGCCACCTTCGTCGAGCACACGGCCCGTCACGATGATGCGCTCGCCGAGCGGCTCGCCATTACGCACCGCATTGCGCGTCAGGTCGTGATCGAGCGCGCCGAGGTCTTCCGTGCCGTAGACCGGTACACGCTGGTCGCGCAGTTTTTCCTTCAGCGGAATCAGCGGACGCGTCGGGCCGCGTTTGACCGAAGAGCCGTAGCCGGGATAGACGTAGGCGGGGTGGGACGCGAAGTCGCGCGCGGTGAGAAAGGAATCGTCCATCAGTGTCTCCTTCGAGAATTGTGGGATACGGCTTTATGGAGCGACTTTATCTAACCTGAGAGGTTATGCAAAATGACGTTTTCGCCCATTTCGTATAACCTGCCGTTATGCAACGCAGCCTCGCGGACAGCCGCGTCAAATTCCGTCATCTCCAGTGCTTTCTGGCTGTCGCCCAGTTCGGCGGCGTGCAGCGGGCTGCCGAAAGCCTGTCCATTACGCAGCCCGCGGTATCCAAGACGGTTGCCGAACTGGAGGCGATTCTCGGCGTGAAGCTGTTCGAGCGCGGCCGCCACGGCGCCGTGCCGACCCGCGAGGGGCAGCTCTTCATGCCGCATGCGAGCGCCTGTGTCAGTGCTTTGCGACAGGGTGTGGATCTGCTGGCGCGCGCGGAAGGCGCGGCGGCCGCCACGCTGGAAATCGGCATTCTGCCGACCGTCGCAGCTGCGCTGGTGCCGCCGGTGCTGAAGCGCTTCGCCGCCCTTTGGCCGCGCGTGATCGTGCGCCTTGCCACCGGCGCCAACCCCGAATTGCTCGAGCGTTTGAAGGCCGGCACGATCGAATTCGCGATCGGGCGTCTGGCGGACCCGGAACGGATGGTTGGGCTCAGTTTCGAGCAGCTTTTCAGCGAACCGTTGATTGCCGTGGTCCGCGCCGGGCATCCGTTGGCGCTGGGGGCCGGCTTGCCGGCCACGTCGCTGGAGGATTTTCCGGTGGTGCTGCCGCCGTTCGGCACGCTGATCCGGCAATCGGCTGAAAGTCTGCTGAGCGCGTGGGGCGTGCCGCCGTTGTCGGGGTTTGTCGAAGTGCTGTCGGTATCGACGGGGCGTGCGTTGACGCTGGAGAATGACGCAGTGTGGTTCGTGCCGCTGAGCGCCGTCGAATATGAACTGGCGCACGGCATGTTGGTGCGTTTGCCCTTGCCGTTCGCGGGCACCGGCGAACCTGTGGGGCTCATCCGGCGGTCGGACACGCAGCCGTCGCCGGTGGGACGGGCGTTTATCGATGCCGTGCGCGAGGTTGCGCAGCTGCGCATGGCGGCTGCTGCTGGCAAGCCTGCGGTTAAACGTGCATCGAAACGCAGCCGTGGCGGCATGTCCAAGATCTGACGCACGCCTCCAGGCGGAACTGGAGATGGGGGAGCCTCGGGAAGCGCAGTAGACGCCCGCTGCGGCCCGATTTCCCTCGCGTGAACCGTTCAGTACAAAATGAAGGTTGCGAACGCCCTGCTACCCGGTGTACAAACACGGTGCAAAAGCCGTCGCGGGCCGCATTGCTGCGGCACACCACGCATACGGTGTCACACTACGGGTCACTCCAGGTGAATGACGGCGTGCACCGAACAGCAGAAACATCACGAACACGCGCAACAGCGTAAGAAAGACTGCACAAGGAGATTGCCATGCCCAGCGACTTGCCCACTCCAGACGCCGCGCTGCGCGCCGTGTCGGCGCCTGAGCACAATCCGCTCGGCACCGCCGGCCTCGAATTCGTGGAGTTCGCCTCGCGCGAGCCGAAGGCGCTCGGCGAGACCTTCACGAAACTCGGCTTCAAGGCGATTGCGCGCCATATCAGCAAGGACGTCACGCTGTATCGCCAGGGCGAAATGCACTTCCTGATCAACGCCGAGCCAGATTCGTTTGCCGAGCGCTACGCCGAGGAATATGGCGCCGGCATCTGCGCGATCGGCATTCGCGTGGCGAATGCGCAGCGCGCCTTCGACCGCGCGATCGAACTCGGTGCATGGGCGTTCGAAGGCGAGCGCCTCGGTGCGGGCGAGTTGCTGATTCCGGCGATCCAGGGCATTGGCGATTCGCACATCTATTTCGTCGACCGGTGGCGCGGCCGTGGCGGCCAGCGCGGCGGCCTCGGCGACATTTCGATCTTCGACATCGACTTCCGTCCGATCGAGATCGATACCGCGCAAGCCGATCTGAGTCACGCGGGCACCGGTCTCGTGGCGGTCGATCATCTGACGCAAACGGTCGGTGAGGGCCGGATGCAGGAGTGGCTCGACTTCTATCGCGACCTGCTCAACTTCCGTGAGATTCACGAGCTGCACGCGAACTGGCATGTGTCGGCGGAATCGCGCGTGATGGTGTCGCCATGCGGCGCGATCCGCGTGCCTTTGTATGAAGAAGGCACGCGCCGCACGAATCTGATGCACGACTATCTGCCGGATCATCCGGGCGAAGGCGTGCAGCACATCGCGCTCGCCACCGACGATATCTTTGCGTGCGTCGAGCAACTCCTCGCGAACGGCGTCGAGTTCGTCGTGCCGCCGCCGCGCTATTACGAGCAACTCGATGCCCGTTTGCCGGGTCATGGCCTCGATGTCGAGCGCCTGAAGCGCACGCATGTTCTGGTGGATGGCGAGATCGGCGCCGACGGCGTGCCGCTGCTGTTCTTTCAGACCTTTGTGCGGCGCGGCGCCGGTGAGATCTTCTTTGAGATCGTGCAACGGCAGGGGCACCACGGTTTCGGCGAAGGCAATTTGAGCGCGTTGGCGCAGGCACGCGAGCAACCCGGCGCTTAACGCTTGGCGTTTGCCGCTTGCCGCTTGCCGTTTGCCATTCGGCGCTAACCGCTGAATCAGTCGGTATCGGGATTGCCCGCCAGCCCAGGATTTACCGCGCTGTATGCCGCCGCTTCCCGCAACAGCCACTCGCGAAAGCTCGTGAGCGGCCTGCCGTGACTCAACTCCGTCGGATAGACGAGGTAATAAGCCGAATCCGCGACGGCGGGCGCGTCGAGCGGCATCACAAGCCCGAGCTGCTCGAGCTGTGCGTCGACAAAAAACCGGGGCACCAGCGCGATGCCGAGACCGGTCGCGGCGGCGCTGATCAGCATCGTGTGGAGTTCGTAGCGGACCCCTTGCATCGTCCGGTTATCGTCGACGCCGAGGTTGGCGAACCACGACGCCCAGCCATCAGGCCGGGTGGTGGAATGCAGTAGCGGGTAGTCCAGCAGATCAGCGGCAGTTTTCACGGGTCGGGCTAGCAGACTCGCCGCACACACCGGCACGACTTCCTCGCTAAACAGAAAATCCGCCGATGTGCCCGGCCATGTCGGCTTGCCGTAGTGAATCGCGGCCTCGAAGTGCGTATCGGCGAACGGGAACGTGCCGGTGCGCACGCCCATATTGACCCGCACGTCCGGATACTGCGCGTTGAATGCCGCCAGCCGCGGAATCAGCCATTGCGATGCGAAAGTCGGCAGCACCGCTAGTTCCAGATACCCACCGCCGCTGCCATGCGCAATGATCGACAGCGTGTCGCGGTCCAGTTGTTCCAGCGAGCGCCGCACCTGCGCGCTATAGACCTTGCCTGCCTTGGTCAGCACGACGCGTTGTTTCACGCGCACAAACAGCCGCACGCCGAGATTGCTCTCCAGCGTATTGATCTGCCGGGACACCGCGCTTTCGGTAAGGAACAGCTCGCGCGCCGCATGCGTGAAGCTCTCGTGCCGCGCGGCGGCTTCGAAAGCGAGCAGCGCGCCCATGTTGGGGATCTTGAACTTTCGCACGTTAATTCCAAAAACGCATCAAGTGGCGATTTTATCTCGCTTTACGGCGGCGCTGCGAATTTGAATAATCTCGCATCCAACGATGCCGTGCTTGCGCCTTGAAGCCACGCCGGCAGGCCATCTTCAAACACACGAACGCGTGCTCACCGCACCTGCCCGGAACCGATATGCGAAACATCAAGAATGCGAATGTCGAACAACTGTTGCTGAAACTGCTCGGTGCAGAGAAAACCGCGAGGCTGTTCGCTACGTTGAACCATCCGCAGATCCTCAACGAATGGGAGGACGGCACCGTCACCCGCGCCGAACTGGCGCAGGCGATGAACATGGCGCTGTTCGAAAACCTGCTGGCGCGCTCGGCGAATGGCCGTCAGTACACCGAGGAGGCGATCGCCGCTGGCGGCAGCGTCTACTTCGATCATGGCGCATTGCGCACGGTGCGCTGGGCGGAGAGCGGCGCGCTGCCGCTGGGCGAAGCGGCTTTCGCGCGCATCCTGCGTCCGCTCGGCTTCAGCATCAACGGTCGTTATCCGCTCGACCGCCTGGGCATGACCGGCCGCGCCTGGGCGCACGATGACGCCCCCGACGAGATCGCGCAGTTCTTCGTCAGCGAATTGCATCCCGAGCGTTTCTCGGCGGAGTTTCAGCAGGCGGTGACGAACGTGATCGGCGCCTCGCGCGATCCGTTGACGCCGCAAGCCGCCGGCCAGTTGTGGGAACTCGAACGCGAAGGCGTGTTGCCGCTCGAGGCGGCTCACGCATTGCTGACGGTGATCGTCGGCGCGTTCGCGCGGCAGCATGAGACGCCACGCGAAGCCGATTACGAAGTATTGTTGAAGGAGTCGGCCGAAATGGCGTGGATCGCGACCGAAGGCAACGCTTTCAATCACGCTACCGATCGCGTCGCGGACGTGTTCAAGCTCTCCGACGACGAAAAGGCGAAGGGTCGTCCGATGAAGCCGGAAGTCGAGCGTTCGCGTTCGGGCCGCGTGTTTCAGACCGCGTACCGTGCGGACATCGTGCGGCGCGAATTCCGCGCGGCCGATGGCAGCATCGTCACGCGCGACGTGCCGGGTTCGTTCTACGAGTTCATCACGCGCAAGCGGACCTTCGATCAGGACGCGCGCCGCTGGGAAACGGACCTGCGTTTCGACGCGGGCAACGCACAGGGCATCTTCAAGATGACCGCGAGCCAGGCGGCTTAATTCTTAAGCGCAATGTAATAGCGTGGACGTTGAACACGAGACATGAGGGGCAAGGTGGGAACGTCATTGGATGAAGAGCAGGGCGCCGGCGTGAAGGCTTCGTTGAGCGACACGGCTCATGGCTCGTCGAAAGCGCCGCGCGTTGCCAAGCCCTTTCAAGGGACTGCTGCTGTGATGCAGGCGCTCGAAGCCGATCTGCGCCGCAACGTACGCGGCGAAGTGCGCTTCGATCAGGGCTCGAAAGCGTTGTATGCGGCAGATGCGTCGAACTATCGGCAAGTCCCTCTCGCCGTGGTGGTGCCATCGGACGTCGACGATCTGCTGGAAACGCTCGCCGCTTGCCGCCGCAATGACGTGCCCTTTCTCCCGCGCGGCGGTGGCACCTCGCAGAACGGTCAATGCGTGAACGTCGCGGTGGTGGCCGACGCGAGCAAGTATGTGAACCGTGTCGTGTCGGTCGATCCTTTGGCGGGCGTAGCGATCGTCGAACCGGGCGTGATCTGCGACACCTTGCGCGACGCCGCCGAAGCACACGGCCTCACGTTCGCACCCGATCCCGCGACGCACAGTCGCTGCACGCTCGGCGGCATGATCGCCAACAACTCGTGCGGCGCGCATTCGGTAATGGCCGGCAAAACGGTCGAGAACGTCGAGGCGCTGGAGATCGCGACCTTCGATGGCGCGCGTTTCTGGGTGGGACCCACTTCGGACGACGAACTCGAACGCATCATCGCAGCAGGCGGCCGCCAGGGCGAGATCTACACCGCGCTCAAGCAACTGCGCGACACCTACGCCGATCAGATTCGCGCGAAATTCCCGCAGATCAAGCGGCGCGTGTCGGGCTTCAATCTCGATCAACTGCTGCCGGAAAACGGCTTCAACGTCGCGCGTGCGCTGGTCGGCACCGAGGGCACCTGTGCGGTGACCTTGCAGGCGAAAGTGCGGCTCGTCAAGAGTCCGGCGAAACGCGTGATCGTCGTAGTCGGTTTCACTGATATCTACACCGCCGCGGACGCCGTGCCGCATTTCATGCGCTGCGGGCCGATCGCGATCGAAGGACTCGACCGTGCGATCATCCGCGGCTTGCAAGCGCGCGGGTTGAAGAAGGATGAGATCGCGCTTCTGCCGGCCGGCGATGCGTGGGTCGTGCTCGAGTTCGGCGCGGATACGCAAGACGACGCCGTGCATCAGGCGCAAACCGCTGCGGCGTATTTCTCGTCGGGCAAGGCAGGGCCGAACGTGTCGGCGATGCTCGTTGAAGATCGTGTGCTACAAGCCAAGGTGTGGTCGATTCGCGAGACAGGCGCGTCGGCGGTGGCCTTGTCGGTGGATGCGGGCACGCCCGATCCAGTGGTCGGCTGGGAAGATGCGGCGGTCGATCCTATGCGTCTCGGCGACTATCTGCGTGCGTTTCAGGCGCTGGTCGATCGCTATGGCTACGAGACGAGCCTATACGGCCATTTCGGCGACGGCTGCGTTCATGCACGCATTACCTTCGATCTGCGCAGCGTGGAAGGCGTCGCGACGTGGCGCATGTTTCTGCGCGAAGCGGCGGAACTGGTCGTCGAATTCGGCGGCTCGCTCTCGGGCGAACACGGCGACGGCCAGGCCAAGGCCGAGTTCCTGCCGATCATGTACGGCCCCGAACTGATGCAGGCAATGGAGCAGTTCAAGGCGATCTGGGACCCGGCCAATCGATTGAATCCCGGCAAGGTCGTGCATGCGTATCGCGCCGACGAAAACCTGCGCATGGGCCCGGCCTACAAGCCCGTGACACTGCAAACGAAGCTCACCTTCGCGAGCCAGGAAGGCGAGGGTTTTCAGCGTGAAATCGAACGCTGCATCGGCATGGGCAAGTGCCGCTCGCTCGAAGGCGGCACCATGTGCCCGAGCTTTCGCGCAACACGTGAAGAGAAATACTCGACACGTGGCCGCGCGCATCTGTTCTGGGAAATGCTCCAAGGCGACGTGATTGCCGATGGCTGGCAAAGCCGCGAAGTGAAAGAGGCACTCGATACCTGCCTCGCGTGCAAGGGCTGCAAGTCCGATTGCCCGACGCATACGGATATGGCGTCGTACAAAGCGGAGTTTCTTTCGCATTACTACGAGACGAATCGCCGACCGCGTCAGGCGTTGTTTATGGGGCGCATTGGCGAGTGGGCGCCATGGGCGGCGCGCTTTCCGCGGCTGACGAATTTTATGACGTCGGCGCCGGGGCTGGCTGCGGTTGGGAAGTGGGTCGCCGGTGTGGCGCAAGCGCGTGAGTTGCCGAAGTTTGCCACGCGGACATATCGGCAGATTGCTCGGCGTTCGCCTCAGGCACAGCTTGATGCTAACTCTCGTGGTGAGGTGAAGAAAGTCATCCTGTGGGTCGATACGTTTAACGATCACTTCACGCCCGAGATCGCGCAGGCCGCGGCCGATGTGCTGACGCAAATGGGGTGGCACGTCGTGTTGCCGAAGAACCGTTTGTGCTGCGGGCGTCCGCTGTATGACTTCGGCTTACTCGACCGTGCGCGCGAGTTGCTGACCACCATTCTCGATGACCTCGGCGAGGACATCGCCGCTGGCGTGCCGTTGGTCGGTCTTGAACCCGGTTGCTTATCGGTGTTCAAGGACGAACTGCTGAAGCAATTCCCCGATCATGCTTTAGCGACGCAACTATCAGCGCAGACGTTTCTATTTTCCGATTTCGTCGCGCGTCAGCCGTTCGAATGGCCGACACTTCCTGCGGACGTGATCGTGCACGGGCATTGTCATCAGAAGGCGCTGTTCGGTATGCAAGGTGATACCGCGCTGCTGAACAAGCTTGGCGTGAAGTGGAAATTGCTCGATACGGGATGCTGCGGCATGGCGGGATCGTTCGGCTTTAACGACGAGCATCACGCTCTGTCTGAGAAGATCGGTGAAGACACGCTGTTTCCAGCGGTGCGTGCCGCTGCGGCGGCAAACGCGGAAACGATCGTGCTGACCAACGGCTTCAGTTGCCGGGAGCAGATCGAACAGGGGACCGGGCAGCACGCGGTACATATCGCGCAACTAGCGCAGCGGGCGTTGGCGGCGCGCCGTTAAGGAGCCATTGCGCCTTCGCTATTTTTTCGCCGGTTCCGCAGTAGCCGACGTCTGCGGAATGTCGGCGCTGGTTGCCATCCACAACACCTCGGCGTCTTCGTCGCTAGTGGACACTGCTGCGTGCCCGGTACGGCTGTCGAAGTAAAGGCTGTCGCCTGCATTCAGATGCGTCGGTGCGTACAACTCGGAATAGAGACACACGCTGCCGCTGATCACGTACAGGAATTCTTCGCCCTCATGACGGCCCCAGTCATCGAAGGCATCCAGCGTGTGCGCCGAGATGCGGATGCGAAACGGCAACATCGCTTTGTGCGCCAGATCCGTGGCGAGCAACTCCATCTGATAGCCACGGTAGGCGTGACGTTGGCCTTCGTTTTTGCGGGTCAACGCGCGGCGGCCGCTGGCACTGACTTTGGGCGTCGAGCCGAACAGCTCGCCGATTTCAATCTTCAGACCGAGCACGATTTTCTGCAGGACGTCGAACGTCGGGGACATCAGACCGTTTTCGACTTTGGAGAGGGTCGAGCGGGAGACGCCGCAGAGGCGGCTCGCGGTTTCGAGCGTCAGGTCCTGCGCCTGGCGGGCGGCGCGGACGCGGCGGCCGAGGTCGGTTGTCGATGGGTCGGCGGGTTTGCTGAGGTGGGTGTCCATGGGGCTGGCTTAAATACTCGCCTTGCGCGGCGTTCGATGTTTCCGATAATAACATTTGAGAAGGGCGGGTCTGGGTAGCGCCCGGCTCATGAGACCATCGAGCAACTTTTCTCATCGGAAACGCTGCAAAGTAGGGGGGCGCCTTTTCGCATCCCGGTACGGGAACGTACCGACGTAGCCCTGCGGTTGTACATATCCTGCGAAACATCTCCGCCGTGACGGACCCGTGTTTGAAGTCGTGACTCATTCGGGAGTAGGTAATGAACGAACTGTTGGCTTTCGCGGTGGAAGCGCACGGCGGTCTGGGGCGCTGGAACGATTTCACGAAACTCAAAGCGGCCCTGTCGGTCGACGGGGCGATCTGGCATTTGAAGCAACAAGCGGGGCTGCTCACCGACAAAATCTTCGAGATCGACACGCACACAGAGCGGTTGACGATCACGCCATTCAGCGCACCCGACATGCGCAGCGTGTTCGTACCGGACAGGCTTACGCTGGAGACTCTGGTTGGCGAAGTCGTAGAAAGCCGTGACAATCCGGAAGCCTCCTTTGCCGGGCAGACCGTCGAGACTCCGTGGGACAGATTTCACGTTGCCTATTTCGCCAGCGAAGCGCTTTGGACCTATTTGACTTCGCCGTTTCTCTACACCTACCCCGGTTTCGAAAGCGAGGAGATCGAGCCGTGGCACGAAAACGGCGAAGTGTGGCGGCGCCTGAAAGTCACCTTCCCGGACTATGTTGCGAGCCACACCAGAACCCAAATTACGCATTTCGGGCCCGATGGGCTCATGCGGCGCCACGACTACACGGTCGACATTCTAGGTGGGGCGACCGGTGCGAATTACACGACTAATTATCGCGACTTCCAAGGCATCATGATGCCGACCACGCGTCGAATCTACGCTTATGACGAGGCCATGCAGAAGGTGCCGGAGCCACTGCTGGTCTCGCTCGACTTCGGTGAACTCAGTTTCAGCTAAGTGAAACGTGCATCACTAGACCCTCACGTCTCATTAACGGTCCAGGACGCCAAACAGCCAGTGACGGCGATTCCATTGCCTACAATCAGGTTACGTGCAGGACGCTTTCGAGCAACTCGATTGCAGTAGCGTTCGCAGTCGAGCCTGCGCGCCCGAATCCCGACTTGTAGTAATCGTAAGGGGAATCGTCATGGCAACTTATGTGGTTCTTGCGCAATTTACTGATCAGGGTATCCGCAACGTCAAAAACAGCGCACAGCGGGCTGGTCAAGCGGCTGAGATGGCCAGGAGTTTTGGCTGTGAAATGAAGGAGATCTACTGGACGATGGGCCAATACGACATTGTCACCATCGTGGAAGCACCGGATGAGCAAAGCTTTATGTCATTCGGCCTGGCGCTCGGCTCCGCAGGCAATGTCCGCACGCAAACGCTCCGTGCATTAAAGAAAGACGAATTCAGCGCTCTTCTCGGCAAACTCCCATAAAACAGGCCGACACCAGGCTCTCCAACCGCTTCTCCCCGCGATTCTTTTGCCACGCAGGCAAGCGTCACGATGCGCCGCGGCGAGGCGCGCGCATCGCAACGAATCGATCAGCGGTTCACGAGCTTGGCGGAATACGTCAACGCAAGCGCGCAGCCGACGATCATGCATGCGGCGAAGCCGAACAGACCTGCGCTTTGCGAATGGAACGTATCGCGCAGCCAGCCGATGAAATACGTGCTGCCGAAACCGCCGAGGTTCGCGATCGAACAGGCGAAGGCGATGCCCGCCGCAGCAGCGGGGCCCTTCAGGAAGGTCGAAGGCAGCGACCACACCACGGGCATTGCAGCGGCCGCGCCCGCGTTGATCAGCGAGAACAGAATGACCGTTGCAACCGTGCCGTGGTGGCCCGCACCGGCGATAACCAGCGCAACCGCCGCGACGAGGAACGGGACCACGATATGCCAGCGGCGTTCGCGCATCCGGTCGGAACTGGCGCCGCAGTAAAGCGTGCTCAACACGGCTAACGCGTTCGGAATCGCCATCAGCCAACCGATGTGATACGGATCGGCGACGCCAGTATCGCGCAGAATCGACGGCAGCCAGAAGCTCGTTGCGTACAGCCCGAGCAGCACGCACAGATCGATGAGGCCGAGCGCCCACACCTTGAAGTCGACGAAGGCGCCGCTCAGCGAATGACTCTTGTTGCCGGACGGCTCCGCGTCGAGATTCGCGCGCAGCGTTTTCTTCTCCGCGGCTGTGAGCCAGCGGGCAGATTCGATGTTATTCGGCAGCCACGCGAGGATCGCAATGCCGAGCGCGATCGACGGCAGCGCTTCGAGCAGGAACAGCCATTGCCAGCCGCCCAGGCCGTGCGCGCCGTTGAAGAACGCCATGATCCAGCCGGAAATCGGGCTGCCGATCATGCTCGACAGCGGCAAGCCGACCATGAACAGCGCCACGATGCGAGCACGGCGTGCATCGGGATACCACTGCGTCAGATAGAGCAGTACGCCCGGCAGAAATCCGGCTTCGGCGACGCCGAGCAGGAAGCGCACGATATAGAACTGCATCGGTGTGGTGACGAACAGCGTCGCGCCCGACAGCAGACCCCAGGTAATCATGATGCGCGCGATCCACAAGCGCGCACCAACCCGCTGCAGAATCAGATTGCTCGGTACTTCGAAGAGGATATAGCCGGCGAAGAACAGACCCGCGCCCAGGCCGTAGACGGTATCGCTGAACTTGAGCGCGTCGAGCATCTGCAGCTTCGCGAGACCGATGTTGATCCGGTCGAGATACGCCGCGAAATAACACAGACAGAAGAACGTGATGAGACGGATCGTAACCTTGCGATAGAGATCGCTGTTGTCGGTGCTGCTCGTGTCGAGCACGGCACTGCCCTGATAAACATTCGCCATGACTGCCACTCCCGGAAGGTGGTGCGAAAAAAGGTGGATGTCGTGCGACAGAGATCACTCGCACTTCGCTTGCAGATATCTGTGTATCACGCTAAAAACGTAGCGTATACGCTTCAAAATACGATGTCGAAAAATACTGATCAAAGCCCATCGAATTTCCTCGTTGAGTCGCTCTATTCCTCGTAAAAATGCCTGTAATCCGTGCTTTTTTACGAGCATGTTCGTGCTTGTTGCACAACGAAAGTGCACGGAAAATGTAAAGCGTGTTAGCTACAAATAAGCCACCCGATGCGAGGGCTTGATCAAGGTCGTATTGAGGGTCCGGTTAGAGGGTGTACACTCTTTCTCTTTCGTCTTCAGGCCGCCCGGCCTTGTACCCCTATGGCGCCGCGCAAGGATTCCTACGACTTTCACGATCAGATCGGCCACTTGTTGCGTCGTGCGTATCAACGGCACGTCGCGATTTTTCAGGAAGCGATTCCTGATTCCGATCTGACCGCCGCACAGTTCGTCGCACTGTGTGCGGTCAAAGAGCAGCAACCGTGCTCACTGAACGACATCGTCAAAGCAACTGCAATCGATCAGGCGACGATCCGCGGCGTCGTCGAGCGTCTGAAGGCGCGTGCACTGATCGAGGTGGGCGCCGACCCGAACGACGGACGCAAGCTCGTCGTGCGTCCCACCGCGGCCGGCCTCGCATTGATCGAGCGTACCGTGCCGTTCGCCCAGGAGGTCACGGAGCGCACCTACGGCGCGCTGAATGCGGGCGAGCGCGTCGCCATGCTGTTTCTGCTGCGCAAAATGATGGAGTCGGATGCAGACGGCGAGTAAGTGAGTCACACCGTAATCGTCTTGCCTGGCTCCTAAATATTCGTCGCCTGCGCCGGTTCAGCCGCCAGCAGCTTGCCGGCGGCGCGCAAACCTTCGCGCACAGTCTCTGGCGTGAACGGCGGCGCGAGCAGGCGCACGCCAGTCGCGTCGTAGATCGCATTCGCGAGCGCGGCGGGTCCAGGCACGGAGGCCGATTCGCCGGCGCCCAGCGGCGGTTCGCCTTGACGCGGCATCAGCACGATGTCGACGGCCGGCAATTCCGGAAAAGTCAGGATCGGATAACTGCCCCATTCGCGGCTCGCCACCTTGCCGTCGATGAATCGCACGCGCTCCTTCAGCGAGCGGCTCAGTACCTGGATCACGTTGCCGTGAATCTGATGACGGACGCCGTTGGGGTTGATCATCGTGCCGGTGTCCTGGCCGACCGTGATGCGCTCGACCCGCACCTGCCCGGTCACGCGATCAACAACGAGTTCCACAGCCCACGCTGACCATGCCGCGCCAAAACCCGGAAAGCGACTGTGCACGTAGCGTGCGTAAGCGATGCCATGTCCGCGCGCATAGCGCTCGTTAGCCGCTTCACTGCCGCGCTTGCGATGCTTCCAACCGGCGCGCGCGGCAAGCGCTTCAAGCAGTTCGGCGGCGCGTGTGTCGTTCAGATGGCGCAACCGAAAATCCAGTGGGTCACAGCCGGTTAGCGCGGCCATTTCATCGGCGAACGAATCGTGCGCGAACGAGTTGGGCAGCGCCGACACACCGCGAAACCATGATGAACGCACGAGCGGGGCGAGATCGTCGCATGCGAAACGGCGGTGTGGGCTTTCGTACGGCGAGACAGCGGTGCGGTCGCCCATTTCGAAGACACGCGCTTGCGGGGCGACGGCGCCTGTCAGCAGTGACGCGAGCAGCGGTGCATCGTTCGACGGATAGCGCGTCACGAAGTCGTAGCCGAGAAGACGGCCGTCGTCGCTCACCGTGCCGGTGACGTCCACCACCTGGCCACAGCCTTTCGGCTCCCACGTGTGTTCGTCGGCACGCGAGAGCTGCACGCGCACCGGCGCACCGACCGCGCGCGAGAGCAGCAGTGCGTCGCCGCAGACGTCGTCCGCACAATTGCGTCCGTAGCAGCCCGCCGCTTCCATGCGGACGACGTCGATGTCGGCTTCGTCGCGTTGCAGGAGAGTCGCGAGATCGCAGCGTAGCGAGACCGGATTCTGCGTACCCGACCAGACGGTGATGCGTCCCTTGCCGGGCTCCCGGTAGTCGGCCACCGAACACGATGGACCGATCGAGCCATGCATCTGATAAGGCCACACGTAGGTGCGCGACAACGTGGTCGTGCCGGGCAGGCCGCGCACGGATTCGACGTCGCCTTCTTCCAGCAGAGGCCGTCGTTTTGCCGGCGCAGCGGAGATCGCAGCGCCTGGATCATCCAGAGATTCGAGCGGCGGCAGCGGCTTCCATTTGACGCGCAACTCGCGTGCGGCACGAATCGCCTGTTCTTCGCGCTCGGCCACGACGCCGATGAAATCGCCGATCACCACCACGTCTCGTACACCGGCAATATGGGCGACGGATTCGCGTTCAACCTGCTCGAAAGATGTGCCGACGAAAGCGCCGCTATCGATGCCGCTATAAGGCGGACGCACCACCCGCCCGTGCAGCATGCCGGGCACGCGCATGTCATGCACAAAGGTCAATGCGCCGGTCGCCTTCGCCGGCAGATCGACGCGCGGCGATGAACGCCCGACGAGCCGGTACGTCGATGGATCCTTGACGGGTGTGGCGATGTCGAGTTCAAGCGTCATGCTGCGGCCAGCGAGCAGTTCGGCAAAAGTCACATGTGCGCCGTTCGGGTTGGCCGCGCAGAAAATCCGGGCGTCGTCAGTGGCAAGCTGTTCTATGGCGACACCGAGGCGCTGCGCCGCGAGTTCGAAGAGCGCGCCGCGCGCCTGCGCCGCCGCACAACGCAGCGGTACCGCCGAAATCTGGATCGTCGCACTGGCGATCGTGGGACCCTGATTCGGCGTGGCGGCGGTGTCGCCGAGCAGCACCGTGACGCGCTTCGCCGGCACGTCGAGTTCTTCCGCGACGATCTGGCCGAGCGATGTGCGTATGCCCGTGCCGAGATCGACGTGACCGTTGAACGCGAGGATCCGTCCGTCATCGAGTATCGCGACGAAGACTTCGGGTACGTCCGGCACGTAGGTCGAGAGGCTGCCTGGCTGTCCGGCGGCGGGCGTGACGGGCGCAGCCGGCCGCCGGATTACGGCAAGACGGCCGATGCGTGCCAGAAGTTCGGAGCGATTCACGGGCGGAGTCCCTGGATGTGCACCACGCTCATGCGTCAACGCACGCGCTGCTCGATCGCGACCAGCGCGTCCGCGAGCGGCATCACCGCCGCGTACTTCTGCTGCATGTCAAACAGGTTCGCGTCGTGCGGGCCGATGGCCCGATCGCCGACGCAGTCGGACAACACCAGCGGCCGGAACCCATATGACATCGCATCGACAACACTGGCGCGCACACAACCACTCGTCACCGCACCGGCCACGAGCAGCGTTTGCACGGCGCGCTGCGTAAGCCACGGCGCGAGTTGCGTGCCGAAGAACGCGGACGGCACGGTCTTGCGCACCACCAGTTCGCCTTTCGCGGGCGTCAGTTCCGGCACGATCGCACTATTGGGATGGTCTTCGGTGAGCGTCGCCATGCCCGGCACCTTCAGCGAGAACACGTTGTCGTCGCTGCCGTCCTCCGCGTAGACGATGCGGCTGTGTGCGACCGGCCAACCCGCGGCGCGGGCGTGGGCAAGCGCCGTCACGGTACGTGCGATCGCCGGTGCGATATTGCCGCCGCCGAATGTAGACGGATCAGCAAAGCCGACCACGAAGTCGACGATCAAGAGGCCAATATTGCCGTGCACGGGCAGCGGCGTGCCGAACCCTTGCTGCTGATACACATGGGCTTCGGCGTGCGTTTGGGGAGCATTCATCGCATTAGGTCTCAGCGTGTCGGTTCGATTACGCGGCCGTCGCGCACGACGACATCATCGTCGAGCAGCACGGTGCAGTGGCGCAGCGGAATATCGATGTGGCAGGTCGTGGTGCGGCTGCCGCCGCCTTCGTTGTTCGGGCCGAGCGAGAAGAGGAAATTGCCCTCGAACGCGCGCGCATCCATGCCGATGGTCGCTTCACGATCGTAGAGCCCGAGCGTCGACCAGCGCGCACGCGGCTGCAGCCCCCAGCCGATATGCGAGATCGCATAGCCTTCTGGGTCATTGAAGGTTTCCATGTAGTCGCGCAGTAACGCGGCATCGACACCTCCTTCGATCTTTGTCGCATAGCCGCCTTCAACAGTCAGCACGATCGGCTCGCTCACATAGCGTTTCTGCGGCAATAGGATGTCGCCGCGATCGATCACGATCGTGCCGTGCGCGGTGCGATCGTTTGGATAGGTCAGCGCGAAGCCGCTCGGCCAATGATCCCAGCGGCCGGGTTCGTCGACGAAACCGTATTCGGCGGTGGGTCCGAACTCGCCGAGCGGACACACGAGCGACGTGCCGGCCGGGGACGTCACGCGCATTTCCCGCGCCGCGGAGATGCGCTTCGCGGCGCCCAGCACCCGAGTGCGATCGGCCTGGGTCGGCACCATGCGCGCGAGCACCTCGGGAGGCTCAACCGCCAGCAGGATTTTCGTGCCGGACTTCAGGATGTTGTGCTGCTCAGGGGAGAACAGCAGGGTCATCAGATCGAGCACGAGATCGCTCGCTTTCAGCGCGGCGATCGCGGGGCCGTTGCCGGTGAGTGGCGTGGTGCCCAGATAGGCGAGCGAATCGCGGCTGAATGCCTTCTCGCCGTTCACCGGCGGCAGATCGAGCCGATTGACGATCGCGCCCATCGATTGCGTCGCGATGAGTGCGCACGACAAGGTCTGCGGATGCGTGGCCGGGCTCGTCAGGATCGTGACGCTCTGGCCGGGTTCGAGGCGAGACAGCGTGAGCACTTCCTTCCACGCTTCGATCAATTGGTAGTCGCTGACTGGCATCGACGGTTCCTTTTTACGGTCAGTAGGCGAGCGGCGCGCCGAGGAAGTCGCTGAAGGCGGCGTAAAAGCCGGCAGCGTTGTCCCACGGAATCATGTGGCCGGCGTTGGGCACGCGTACGTGCAGCATCGCCGGTGTGGCGCGCTGCAGTTCGGCGACGTCCTCGTCGCGCACCACGTCGCCGTTCTGCGCGGTCATCAGCAGCGAGGGCACCGTAAGACGGGCGGCGTCCGCGTGGAAATCGTCGGTGTGGAAGCCTTCATAGGAGGCGAGTACCGCGCGCTCGTCGCAGGTATGCAGCCATTCGGCGCGCAACTGGCGTTCGGCTTCCGTCCAGGTTGGGCAGAACGCGCGCATGCCTTCGGCGTCGGTGCCGCTTCGCGCGAGCGCCATCGAATCGACGTACCAGGGCAGCTTGCCTGGATAGTCGCGGCGGCCGGGCCCGGAAACCGGCGGATCGATCAACGCCACCGATACGAGTCCGCGCGGCGCATGCAGCGCGGCGCGCGCCGCGATGCGCGCGCCCATGGAATGGCCGACCAGGCTGAATTCACGCAGACCGAGCGCCGCGACGAACGCTTCCACGTCGGCGGCTTGCGCGTCGAGGCTGTAGTCGAGGGTCGGCGATGCCGACGACAGGCCGCGGCCGCGCACGTCGAGTACATACGTGTCGTGCGTGCGGCCCAGCACTTCGCCGACGAAGCCCCACGTGATTGCCGGACTGGTAATGCCCGGAATGAGCACGATAGCGGGGCGTTTCGCGCGTGAACCGTCGGCGCCGCCGTAGCGCAGATAGTGCTGACGGATGCCGTTGGCCGCGACGTTCGCGCCGTACAGGAAGGTAGTCATGTGCGTCCTCTTGCGGCGGCGGTCAGTAAGCGCCCGACAGCAGGGCGCCTGCGCCCGGCACGATCGGTTCGAGATCGAGTTCGCGCAGCATCGCGTAGGTGGTGGCGATCGCGGCCGTAATCACCGGCTTGCCCGTCATGGCCTCGACCTTGGCGACCGCCGGCAGCGACGGCATCTGTACGCAGGCGGACAGCACGATTGCGTCGGCCTGCTCGAAAGGCATGCTTTTGACGATGTCAGGCAAGCGTGCCGGATCGTGGCGGCCCACGTCCAGGTTGTCGGGAATTTCGAGCGCACGATAGTCGATGACTTCATACCCTTCGTGGCGGATGTAGTCGACCACGAGCTCGGTCAAGGGCTTCATATACGGCGCCACGACGATGACGCGTTTGGCGCCGATCACACGCAGTGCATCGACCAATGCCCCCGCGCTCGTCAGGACAGGCGCCTGCCCGCCGTTTTCCGCCGTGCGCTGCGTCAGGCGCGCCTGCGACACGCGGTGATAACCGTGACCCATGGCCATGATCGCGACGAGGCAGGCATAGCCGAGCACGTCGACGCGCGCGTCGGACAACTCGAGGGCGCAGCGGTCCGACTCGGCGTCCATTGCCGCCAGTTCTTCCTTGACGACCTTCTTCATGCGCATCCGGCTCGAATGGAAGGTGAAGCGCTGCGGGCGGATCGTCTCGCGCAGTCGCAGCATGGCCGGGATCTCCGTTTCCATCGTGGTGTTCGAGCTCGGCACGATCTGGCCGATCCGGTATGTCCTGGTCATTGTGATGCTCTCCGGTCAATGTGAGTGATGCCCGGCGCCTTGCGACGGCGAGGGGCGTCGTACGTTGAAGAAAAGTCTAGTGTGTACGTTATAAAAATTCAACAGAATAAAAATGTTCCAGGCGAGTGACAGCAAGAATGAATGCACGATTACACGTATATAGGCGATAAATTCGGCGTTCGAGTGTACGAAAAATTTTTGTTGTCGAAAGAATTTCGAATGTGTACGCTACATTTAATCGAACTCAACCGGGCCGTCGAAGCATGTCGCTGGGCGGGCGCACGAACAGGAGAACATCATGAGAAAAACCCGTATCGCCGTTATCGGCGCAGGCCTCGGCGGCACGGCGGCTGCCGCGTTGTTGCAACGCAGCGGTTATGACGTCAGGCTTTACGAGCAGGCTCAGGCGTTTTCACGCCTGGGTGCGGGTATTCACCTGGGGCCGAATGTGATGAAGATCATGCGTCGCATCGGCTGCGAGGACGCTCTGAACCTGATGGGCTCGCATCCCGACTTCTGGTACAGCCGCGACTGGAAAACGGCCGAAGCGATCTCGCAGATCCCGCTCGGCGATCACGCGCTCAAGGCCTATGGCGCGAGCTATCTGACGGTCCATCGTGGCGACTTTCATGCGCTGATGACCGAGGCGGTTGCGCCCGGCACGATCGTCTTCGGCAAATGCTTGAAGTCTGTCGAAGATACCGGTAGCGACGTGCGCATGACTTTCGCGGACGGCTCCGTCGAGACGGCCGACATTGTGATTGGCGCGGACGGCGTCAACTCGAAGATCCGCGATCACCTGCTGGGCTCGGAGCCGCCGCGTTATACGGGCTATGTTGCGCATCGCGCGGTCTTTCCCGCGTCGCTGCTCGGCCACAAACCGTATGACATGTGCGTGAAGTGGTGGTCGGAAGACCGTCACATGATGGTCTACTACGTGACCGAGGCGCGCGACGAGTACTACTACGTCACGGGCGTGCCGCAGGCAGAGTGGCCCACGGGGGTGTCGATGATGGAAAGCAGCCGCGAAGAAATGCGCGAGGCGTTCGCGGGTTTTCATCCGGACGTGCAGAATCTGATCGACGTGTCGCCGTCCATTACAAAATGGCCTTTGCTCGAACGCGATCCGCTGCCGTTGTGGAGCCGCGGCCGCCTGGTGCTGCTCGGCGACGCATGTCATCCGATGAAGCCGCACATGGCGCAGGGCGCGGCGATGGCGATCGAAGACGCCGCCATGTTGACGCGCTGCCTCGACGAAGTGGGCGCGACGGATTACGCGGGTGCCTTCGCGCTGTACGAAGCAAACCGTGCGACGCGCGCCTCCAAGGTGCAACTGGTCTCGCACAACAACACGTGGCTGCGCACGAATGAAGACCCGTCGTGGGTCTTTGGCTACGACGTGTTCAACGTACCGCTCGTGTCGCCGGCCGCCGAGGTCGCTTCGGCCTGAGTGTGTGAGTGGCAAGCACGCGATACGGAAGCGCGTGGCGCCGGCGCCATAGCACGCTGCGTGCTTCCGCTGTAACGTCGTCCCTTTTCATTTATGAACAGGCTCAGATATGGCGCATTCGAGTCCGCCCGCCGGTCCGCTGACGCTCACCGTCAACGGCGTTCGTCGCACCGTTCAGGGCGCCACGCCGGATACGCCGCTGCTGTATATCCTGCGCAACGACTTCGAACTGAATGGGCCGAAGTACGGATGCGGCCTCGGGCAGTGTGGCGCGTGCACGGTGATCGTCGACGACCAGCCGACGCGTTCGTGCGTCGTGCCGGCGAGCATTGCGATCGGGCGCGAAGTCACGACGCTCGAAGGACTGGGGACGGCGGATGCGCTGCACCCGGTGCAGCGCGCGTTCATCGACGAACAGGCGGCGCAGTGCGGTTACTGCCTGAACGGCATGATCATGAGCACGAAGGCGTTGCTCGACCGTAACCCGGAGCCTGACGACGACGCGATCCGCGACGCGCTGCGCTTCAATCTGTGCCGATGCGGCACCCACTTCGAGATCGTCAACGCGGTGCGTCGCGCTGCGCAATATCTGCGGCATGAAGGTGCGCATGAATCAGAACGGTGACGATCTCGTAGCGGTGCGTGATGATGAACGTACGCTTGAGTCTGTGCGTGCACAGTCTGTCGGGAACGAAAAACCCGGTGCGGCACTGTACCGGTCGGAAAGGTATCAATGGCCCGTACGAACGCAAACGGGCGACGCAGCCGCTATGGCCTATGCGGACATGATGGTCGAGACCGGCCACGAGCGCGATGGCACGATGAAAACGTGGCAGTACCGCGCGCGGCTGGAGCACGAAGAGGCTCCAGTGTGCGATGACGACGTCGAGGCTGGTGCGCCTTTACTAGTGTATCGACACGCCCAGACGTCCGTAGCGGTCGAAGCCTCTGCCGCTCGAGCAATTCCCGCTCAAGCGCACGCCTTTGCCCGCGAATCGTTCATCGACGAACTCGCCCACGCGCTGCAACGCGACCCCGTCGCGTTGCGCCTGCAGCACCTCGACACGCAGCGTGACGGCGGCGCGCGCGAAACGATCCGCATGGTGACCGAGCGTGCCGCGTGGGGCGGGGCGCTCGCGGCTCAGGTTGAGCCGGCGTCGCCCTGGGTGCGCGGCCGCGGCTTCGCGTTCGACGGCGAAGCGCTCGAACCCGGCGCGCCGCTATCGTCGGATGAGAAAGGCAGTTTGCCTGTGCGCGTCACAACGGCAACGCCGAATCCGAGTGCCGATAGCTGGACGGCGTGGGTCGTGGACGTCGACGTGAATCGTGAAACTGGAGATGTCGCGATCAGGCGCGTGGTTGCGGGCCGTGGTTCGGGCGAACCGGGTGCCGCGCGCGTCTCGGGCTTGCCGTCGTGGCAGGTGGCCGAGGCGATCGAGCGCTCCACCGGCGTGCGCTTTCTTGCCCGGTCAGCCCACGATGAAACCGGCGTTGCGAACGGCGATGCCGCGGTGTCGCATGAACTGAGCGTGGCGGGGAGAGCGCTGAACGAGTCGACAGCCGGGACTGCGCGGGCCTTGACGAGCGCGGAGGCCGGCACGATAGAGCGTGCTGCCGCGCCCGCCGCAGCCGCGATTGCGAACGCCTTGTTCGATGCAACCGGCGTGCGTTTCCGTGCGCCCCCGTTCGACGCGGAGCGCATCCGCCGCGCGTTGGCTGACGCACCTTCCGCTACGTTGGCTGAGGCGCCTACGCCAACGCGTCGTCCGTCGCGTTGGCGGCGCTGGTTGGCCGGGGGCGGTATCGGTGGCGTGATGGGCGGTTTGATCGGCCTTGCCTGCTCGGTCCTGCCAGGGCCGGCGCCGATCGCACCGATTTCCACCATCGATACTTCGCTGTGGTCGACGGCCACGCTCGAACGCGGTCGTCAGATCGCCGCCGCGGGCGATTGCGCGGTCTGCCACACCGCGCCGGGCGGCAAGACCAATGCCGGCGGCTTCGCGCTCGACACGCCGTTCGGCACCGTCTACTCGACCAACCTCACGCCCGATGCGCAGACCGGTATCGGCACCTGGTCGTACGAAGCGTTTGCGCGAGCGATGCGCGAAGGTATTTCGCGCGACGGCTCGCATCTTTATCCGGCGTTTCCGTACACCGCGTTCGCGAGGATGAGCGAGTCCGACATGATGGCGCTCTACGCGTATCTGATGTCGCAAGCGCCAGTCAAAAACGCGCCGCCGAAAACGAACCTGCCGTTCCCGCTCAATCAAAGACGGCTGGTGGCCGGCTGGAATTGGCTGTTTCATGACACACGTCCGTTCCTCCCCGACGAGACGCGCTCGGCGCAGTGGAATCGCGGCAAGTATCTGGTCGACGGCGCGGGGCATTGCGGCGCGTGCCATACACCGCGCAATGTGATCGGCGCGGAGAAGGGCGGTTTTGCGTATCTGTCGGGCGGGAGCGCGGAAGGCTGGGACGCGCCGTCGCTGGTGGCTTCGCGCGCGTCGCCGGTGCCGTGGTCCGAGGCTGCGCTATTCGACTATTTGCGCACGGGCTTTTCTGCGGAACACGGTGTGGCGGCGGGGCCGATGGCACCGGTCGTCGCCGGGCTCGCTACGCTGCCGGAATCCGACGTACGTGCAATGGCTCATTACGTCGCGTCGTTGTCGCCACCCGTTGACGCGGAGGTGTCCGCCCGTGCTGCGGCCGTGCGGGCGATTGCGACAGACGCGGGCTCGACGACGACACTTGGCTTCGAAAACGGCCGTCGCATTTTCGAAGCATCGTGCGCGGTGTGTCATGCGGAATCGGGCGGCGTCGGCCATTTCGGCGTGCGCCCGTTGATGGGGTTGAACACGAGCGTTGCCCAGGCCTCACCGGACAATCTTCTGCATGTGTTGCAACACGGAATCGATCAGCCCGCAACGGAATCGCTGGGCTACATGCCCGGCTTCGCAGATGTATTCGACGACAAGCAGATGGCCGAGCTCGCGTCGTATATCCGCGCGCGCTACGCGCCGGGGCAGCCGGCGTGGCGCGATCTCGAATCGGCGTCGGCAAGATTGCGCGCGGGGCACTAGCGCTGTCCGGGCAAATAGGCGCCTAACTTGTGGCACCCTCGGCGCCTTTCTCAATCAATACCTGATTGACCACGTCGAGGAAAGCCTGCACGAGTCGTGCGGCTTTACGCTCGGCGAGGCAGGCGACATGCGCGTGAGTCGATACCTGCTCGCCGAGGATCGTCAGTTTGCGCAGCCGCGAGTCGTCGACATGTTCGCGCTCTGACACCGCCGCGATGCCGAGCCCAAATATGACCGCTTCGCGCACGGCCTCCCGGCTGCCCACTTCCAATGCAAAGTTTGGCTCGATGCCGTGCTTGCGTAGTGCGTCTTCCAGCGCCTTGCGGGTGGTGGAGCCCGGCTCGCGCATGATCATGGGCTCGTTGCGAAGCTCTTCCGGACGAACGCTGCGCCGGCGCGCCAGCCGATGCGTCGCCGGAACGATGATGACCAGTGGGTGTTGACGATAGGGCACATAGTGAAGCAGGGGGTTTGCGCCGTATTGCGCGAGCACCGCGACGTCCGTTTCATACGACAACAGCCCACGCACGGTTTCCTCTGAGTTGCCGAGCCGGATCGATACACGCAGTCCCGGGTAACGGCGATGAAACGCCGCGACGATTTCCATTGCATGTAATGGTCCGACCGCGCCCACGTGAATGACGCCGGTGCTCAGGCCCGCCGATTCCTTCAGAAAGTCGATTGCCTCCTGTTCGTTGCCGAACATTCGCTGAGCAATGGCAAATAACGTCTCCCCAGCCGCCGTCAGGATGATTCGACGGCCGCTGCGATGGAACAGCTCCACCCCGTAGCTCTCTTCCAGATCCCGCACCTGCGTTGTGACAGTCGGCTGGCTGACGTGCAGCGCCCGCGCGGCGGCCGTCACGCTGCCGTGCTTGCCGACGGCGTAAAACGAGCGCAATTGAGTGAGTCGCATAGATTGGCTGAATACATCGACAGAAATATTTGTATTTTTACTATACATCGATGTTTCCCATAATTCATCCGTAACGCACACAGACGAAAAGAGGGGAGACGATGAACGGTGTCTTTTGGAATCCTGTAGAGGTGAATTTCGGCCCCGGTTGTATCGCACGGCTGCCCGAGATTCTCAACGGCCGCCGCGCCGTAGTCGTGACGTTCGCGGAGGCGGCGCAGATCGGTCTCGTGCAGCGTGTGCGCGAGTTGTGTGGTGACAGCGTGGTCGCGGTGATCGACGACGTACAGCCGAACCCGGACGTCACCCATATCGCCGGGCTGTACCGCGACTTCTGGCGCAGACATGAGGGTTGTCCCGTTGTCGTGGCGATCGGCGGCGGCAGCGTGCTCGACACGGCCAAAACGCTGATGGTCGGTACGGAAAGCAATGAGTTCGACGAACTGCTGGCCTTGCTCGATACGGGCAAGCCGTTCACACCGCCGCGCGTGAAGTCGCTGATTACCGTGCCGACTACCGCAGGCACTGGCAGTGAAGTGACGCCATGGGCGACGATCTGGGATCGCACGATCAAGCAGCGCAAGTATTCGCTGCAGCTCCCGCAGACGTGGCCCGAGGCCGCGATCGTGGATCCGGATCTCACGCTCTCGCTGCCGCAATCGGTCACGGTGCAGAGCGGCCTCGATGCGCTATCGCATGCACTCGAAGCCATCTGGAACGTCAACGCGAACCCGATCTCCGACGAATTCGCGGTGTCAGCCGCGCGCGACATGCTGGCCACGCTGCCGGCGCTGGTTGCGAATCTGCAGGACCGGACACTACGCGAACGGGCTTCGCTGGCGGCGCTCAAAGCCGGGCTCGCGTTCTCGAACACGAAAACCGCGCTGGCTCATTCCATTTCGTATGAGATGACGATTCATCACGGTCTTCCTCATGGCATCGCGTGTTCGTTCACGCTGCCGATGGTGCTGGATCTCGCGCTTGGAAAAAACACTGCGCGTGACGCTGTGCTCGCGAAAGTCTTTCCGTGCCCACTGGCCGATGCACGGGACTACCTGACCAATTTTCTCGAAGCGCTTGGCGTACGTACATCGTTTTCAAGCTATGGCGTGAGCACTGAGGAATCGGACCGGATGATCGCGCACGCGTTGAGCGGGCCGCGTGGACGCAACTTCATCGCCGCTGCGGCTTGAAGTTCTGGTAGCGCCGAAGCAAGGAGAACAGCATCACGAAACGGTGATAGAGGAGGAAAAGAGACATCCGGTTTCGCACCGGCGTATCTCGCAGCACAACAAAAGCCGCACGAACGGCAAGAGCCGAGGCAGCGGACGTCAAGCGACGTCACGGGCCCGGCAACTATCAGGAGACAAGCAATGGAAGCGGTGGATATTGCAGGAGGCGCGGCAATCAACGTCGACGCCAGGTCTGTGAAGTCGGTTGCCCTAGCCAGTCTGATCGGCACGACCGTCGAATGGTATGACTTCTTTCTCTACGGCACGATCACCGGCCTCGTATTCGACAAGCTCTTCTTTCCGACGGGGAACGCTTTCGTCTCCACCATGCTGGCCTATACGGTGTACGCGGTTGGTTTTGTCACCCGGCCGCTCGGCGGTGTGGTCTTCGGCCATTTCGGCGACCGGTTCGGACGCAAGCCCTTGCTGGTGCTCACGCTTTCCATCATGGGCGTCTCCACTTTCCTGATCGGGGTACTGCCAACCTATGCGTCGATCGGCATCTGGGCGCCGGCCTGTCTCCTGTTGTTGAGGTTGCTGCAGGGCATTGGCCTCGGCGGCGAGTGGGGCGGCGCGGTGCTAATGGCTTTCGAATACGCGCCCCGCAAACACCGCGGCCTGTACGCGTCATATCCGCAGATCGGGCTCGCAATCGGTCTGTGCCTGAGCAGCGGCGCAGTGGCCGCACTGACGACCTGGCTGACGCCCGAAGCCTTTCTGCAATGGGGCTGGCGGGTCGCCTTCATGGCCAGCATCCTGCTCGTCGGCGTGGGCATGTTTATCCGCTTGCGCGTCGTCGAAACACCCGCGTTCACGAAGATTCGCGACACCCACGCGGTCGCAAAGGTACCGGCGCGCGAGGTGTTCGCTGACTACCGCGGCAATGTGCTGCTGGGCTGGGGCGCGCGCTATATCGACGGCGTGATCTTCAACACCTATGCGGTGTTTGCGCTGAGCTATCTGATCGGCATCCAGCACTACGCGAAGTCGGCGATCCTCGTGGCCGTGACGCTTGCCGCACTGGTGCTGATGTTCATGATTCCGGTCGCGTCGCGCCTGTCGGACCGGATCGGCCGCCGCAAGGTGTTCGGCTGGGGCGCGCTGGTCTGCGGCCTGAGCGCGTGGCCGGCCTTTGCGGTCTTTCATTACTCGAGCAGTCTCGCTGCCGTGACGGCCACCATCGTGATTGTGCTCGGCGTGATCTACGCGTTCGTCTACGGTCCCGAAGCCGCGCTGTTCTGCGAATTGTTCGATACGCGGGTGCGGTACAGCGGCATCTCGATCGTGTATCAGGTATCGGGCATTGTCTCCAGCTCGATCACGCCGCTCGTCGCCACCTCGCTTCTTCACTACGGCAATTTGCAGCCGTGGTGGATTGCCCTCTATATCGCATGTGTGGGGTTGCTCAGTGCGGTCTGCACGTACTTCATCCGGCGCACGTTCTGAACATCCGATCTCCAGGGGAACTCGACATGAATTCAGTTTCAACCATAGCAGTCAACGGTCGAAGCTATCGTTTGCCGCATCGGCCGACGGTTATCGTCTGCATCGACGGGTGCGAATACGATTATCTGCATCGGGCGGCGGAAGCTGGCGCCACGCCGTTCCTGCGCGAGCTGCTCGAAAACGGCACGGCGCTCCACGCGAAATGCGTGATGCCATCCTTCACCAACCCGAACAACCTCTCGATCGTGTGCGGCGCTCCGCCGGCCGTGCACGGCATCTGCGGCAACTATTTCTACGATCGCGATGCCGACGCGGGCCGTGGCCGCGAGGTGCTGATGAACGATCCGCGCTATCTGCGGGCCGGCACCCTGCTGGCTGCCGCGGCCGAAGCGGGTTCCCGGGTGGCTGTGGTCACCGCGAAAGACAAGTTGCGCGCGCTGCTTGGCCATGGACTGGACGGCATCTGCGTGTCGGCGGAAAAGGCCGACGAGGCCAGCGTCGAAGCAAACGGCATCGAGCGCTTGCTGGAGCGCGTGAATATGCCGCTGCCCGATGTGTACAGCGCGGCACTCTCCGAATTCGTCTTTGCGACCGGTGTGTGGCTGCTCGAAAACGATCGCGCCGATCTGATGTATCTGTCGACGACCGACTATGTCCAGCACAAGTTTGCCCCGGGCACGGACGGCGCAAACGCGTTCTACGCGATGATGGACCGGTATCTGTTGCGTCTGCACGAACTGGGCGCCGTACTCGGCATCACGGCGGATCACGGGATGAACGCGAAGCACGATCCGAAGACCGGCGAGCCGAACATTATCTATCTGCAGGACCTGCTCGACGACTGGCTCGGGCGCTGCGTTGAAGAGGGCGGTCCACGTGTGATTCTGCCGATCACGGATCCGTACGTGCGCCACCACGGGGCCCTCGGCTCTTACGCGACGGTGTATCTGCCGGCCGGCGACGACGGCGTCGTGTTGCGCAGGCGCCTGGCGGGATTGCCACATATCGAGGCAGTGTTGACCCGTGAAGAAGCGTGCGCGCGCTTCGAACTACCGCCCGACCGCGTGGGTGATCTCGTCGTCATCAGTGACAAATCTTATGTGCTCGGCAGCAGTGCCGCGGCGCACGATCTCTCGGGATTGACGGTGCCGTTGCGCTCGCATGGCGGCCTGTCGGAGCAGACCGTGCCGCTGTTGTTCAACCGTGCGCTTGCCGGGCCGCTCGAAGACCGCACCCTGAGGAATTTCGACGTTTTCCATATCGCGTTGAATGCACTTCAGGAACAACCTGCCATCGCACCTCATCCGGAGCAGCACGCATGAACACGATTGATCTGGAACCGCTGCAGTTTCGTGAAGAGACGCTGCGCATCAATGGCAAGAAGCTGACGCGCGACCGCGTGATCGAAGTGACCAATCCCTACACCGGGGACGTGGTGGGCACTGTGCCCAAGGCTTCGGTCGACGACGTCCGCATGGCTTACGAGGCCGCGCTCCGATACCGGCCGACGCTGTCACGCTTCGAGCGCGCTTCGATTCTCAACCGCGCCGCGGAACTGCTGCGCAGCCGAACCGAAGAGGCCGCTGCGCTCATCACGCTCGAATCGGGTCTGTGCATGAAGGATTCGCGCTATGAGATTGGACGCGTGGCGGACGTGTTCAACTTCTCCGCGAACGAGGCGTTGCGCGACGATGGTCAGGTGTTTTCATGCGACCTCACGCCCCACGGAAAGAAGCGCCGTGTGATCACGCAGCGCGAACCGCTCCTTGGCGTCATCACGGCAATCACGCCGTTCAATCACCCGATGAACCAGGTCGCGCACAAGATCGCGCCGGCGATCGCCACCAACAACCGTACCGTGCTTAAACCATCGGAAAAGGTGCCGCTGTCCGCCTGCTATCTGGCGGATCTGCTTTATGAAGCGGGGCTGCCGCCGCCGATGTTGCAGGTCGTGACCGGCGATCCGGCGGAAATTGCCGACGAGCTGATCATGAATCCGAATGTCGCGCTGGTGACGTTCACGGGCGGCGTCGCAATCGGCAAATACATCGCTGAGCGGGCAGGTTATCGACGCGTGGTACTGGAACTTGGCGGCAACGATCCGCTGATCGTGATGGACGATGCCGATCTCGGGCGCGCTTCGGACCTTGCCGTGCTCGGTTCGTACAAAAACTCCGGGCAACGTTGCACTGCGATCAAACGGATTCTGGTGCACCGGACGGTGGCTGATCGCTTCACCGAACTGGTGGTCGAAAAGACCCGGGCGTGGAAGTGTGGGAACCCAGGCGACGCCAACACCGACATGGGCACGGTCATCGACGAAGCGGCCGCGTCGTTGTTCGAGGCGCGGGTCAATGAAGCGATCGCACAGGGCGCACGCCTGTTGGTTGGCAACGAGCGTCAGGGGGCACTCTTTCCGCCGACCGTTCTGGACCGGGTCACACCGTCGATGGAACTGGTCGCGCAGGAAACGTTCGGGCCAGTCTCGCCGATCATTGCATTCAACGATCTTGACGACGCCATCCGCATAGCCAACGGCACAGCGTATGGCCTGTCGTCCGGAGTCTGCACGGACAGTCTCGAGAACATCACGCGTTTCGCAAATGAACTCAACGTGGGAACCGTGAACGTTTGGGAAGTGCCCGGCTACCGGATCGAGTTGACGCCGTTCGGCGGCATAAAGGATTCGGGGCTGGGCCATAAGGAGGGCGTTCAGGAAGCGATGAAGAGCTTCACGAACGTGAAGACCTTTACCCTGCCTTGGGGCTGACAAAAAAACGACAACGAGGAGAACATGATGCCGGGCAATATCGAACTGATCGCAAGGTTGCTCTTTGCCGCGGTGTTGGGCGGCGTCATCGGCTTCGAGCGGGAGCGGTTTGCTTTTCCGGCCGGACTGCGTACGCATATGCTGGTGTGCGTGGCGTCCTCGCTGGTGATGATGGTCTCGGCGTTCGGCTTCGAGGACACCCGCTCGATGCCGAACGTCGCCCTCGATCCATCACGTGTCGCGGCGCAGGTCGTGTCGGGAATCGGCTTTCTCGGCGCCGGCGCTATTCTGTTGCGCGGCGAGGTAGTGCGAGGGTTGACGACGGCCGCGAGTGTCTGGGCCGTCGCGGGCATCGGGCTCGCGGCAGGTGGAGGGCTCTACGTGCTGGCGTTGGCGTCGACGGTGATCATTCTGGTGACGCTCACATGGGTCAAACCTGTCGCGCGGCAGTTGCGGACGAAAGGGAAACTGCGCCGGGCATTGCGCCTTCAGGTGGATCGAGGTGCGATCACGCTGCCCGTCCTGTGTCGCCTGTTCGGCGAGGACAGCCCCCGGCTCAGGCACATCAGCGTTCATCCGGACGACGATGAACAACGGGACCTGGTCACGATTTCGCTGTCGCGCATGTCTGCCGACGAATTCGTTGCGTACCGCAACATGCTTTGCGAATTGATCGGTGTGCGCGAGGTCGAGGAGATCGAAGTGCACTGAGGGGAGTGGTTCATCCAGTCCGTTTCAGTTGCCGATCCTCAATGGACCCGGAACCCTAAGCCCGCTTTGCTTTCCCAGTCTTGCCGACAGCAGGGGACTTCCGCATGCGTTCTGCGCCTTCCGGTGGATCGGCCTGATGAAACATATCGTAAATGGCGTCGACCAGCCAGGCGATTCCCGGGTCCGCCGAGAACTGCGCATGGCAATGGACCTGAATTTCAATGGGTGGCAACGAGAAGGGCAGCGGGAGGATGCGGAAGGACTTGTTGCGGTTAAAGCGCTGCGCGATGCTTCTGGGGAAAATGACGGCGAGATCGGTGTTCTGAACGATCTCGGGCGCGACGACAAAATGAGGCAGGCGCAGCACGATATCGCGGCGCAGATTCAATTCCTCCAGCCATTGCTCGACCATCCGGTGTCCGGTTGCGTTTGTACTTGCGTAGACATAGCGCAAGCCCGCGAGGTCTTCCTTGGTCGGTTTCAGTTTGCGCAAAGGGTGACCCGCCCGCACAACGCAAACATGTTCGTCGAAGAATAGCGTCCTGCTCACGCAACCTGAATCCAGACCCGGAACGTAACCGAGCGCGAGATCGATTTCACCGCTGCGCATCGCGGCGCTCACTGAATCGACGGAGACATTCGCGATCTCGATCCGGATGCCGCGCGCAGTACGGTCGAGCATCGAGAGCAGTGGCGGCAGGAAAAAGTACTCCGACATATCCGACATCGACACGCGGAATACGCGCGTCGTCGTAGCTGGGTCGAATTTCGCGAGCTGCTGCACTGCCCCGTTGATGATCTCGAACGCCTGCGTGAGCGGTGCGTGCAAACGCAGTGCCGCATCTGTGGGCACCATGCCGCTGGGCGTGCGCACAAAGAGCGGGTCGTCGAAAAAGCCACGCAGCCGGCGGAGCGCGTGGCTCACCGCAGGTTGCGTGAGCCCGAGGCGTTCGCCCGCAGCGGTCAGGCTGCGTAGATCCGAAATGGCCAGAAACACGCGCAGCAGATTCAAATCCGTAATGCCAGAGTGCGACTTTGTCATGACGTTCGGATCGCGGCAGTGAAGGAGTCTGACGATCGCGTTGCGTCAGGCTCTGGCTGTTAAAACGGACGCGCAACTTTCGGTGCGACAGTATCCGGTTCGCAGAGCGGGACCTGACAGCCGCCTACTGCTTAGGGCTATCCGCGTCCGGCTTTACGTCCGCTGCAGATTACCGTAAATGCTGTGCATAGGGAAATGCGAGGCCGGTCCGCTGTACGGCGGGAATGCGTCGAAATCCTGCTTCATCTGCGCGCGTATCGGCGAGGCCAGCGCTGCGGCCAGCCCCGCGGAATCGTCGAAGACCACTTTGTTCCGCTGCATGGCGGTTGCTTGCGGAATATCTAAACCGGTTCGATAGTCGACCCGCGTATAGATTTCCAGCTCACGAATGCCGGGCAGCTGTGCCATGAGCGGAGGATGATGCTTAAGATAGTGCGTTAACCACGCATTGAAATTGTGGGCTTCTCCTTCATAGCCGACGAGATATGTACATTTCTCAGCCGGATCTCCAATGCCGGGGGCATTGGGCGTGGCAAATTTTCTCACCGCCATGAGTTGCTGCGCGAATGCAAGGCGGTCCTGGGCGGCGTCTATCGTTTGCTCCACGATCGTGTGTGCGGCACCGCCGCGTTGAAGCACCGCTTCAGCAGGATCGAGATCGTCGAAATACCATTGCAGTGCCCAGCGTGGCTTCAAAGCATGTTCGTTTGACTGAGGATCGCCATTCGCCGACTCGATAGAGCGATGGATCACGAAGCGCCGCAGCCCTTCCACGTTCTGTGACACCGCTTGAATCAACGATATATCGATGTCGCGCGGCTCCGGATGCATGCCATTGCTGTAGCCGATAAAAAACAGACAGACTTCCACGTTCACCTCGCTGCGCTTGCGACGACTGGCTGCGCCGTTGCTTCTGGCTGCGCCGTTGCTTCTGGCCGCGCGAGGCGGTGGAACTGCCGGCCAAAGTAGATCAATCCATCGCCTTCCGATCTGGTCGAGATATGCCCGATTTCCACAAACATGACCGAATGCGAGCCGACACTCTTGAGGTCGACGATCTCGCCTTCGAGACTTGCAATCGCATGCGAGAGGACTGGGGCTGACTGATGTCCGATCGTCCATGCATGACGTGCGAACCGCTCATCCATCGAACAGGCTGTCATGCCCGCGAAATCACGCGCGACGTCCTGACATTCCGCCGCCAGCACATTGATGCACACGCTCCGGTTGCGATGCAGAACATCGTGTACGTAACTGGCCTGATTGATACAAACGAGCATCGTAGGCGGCGCATCCGTCACGGAACAGACTGCGCTTGCGGTAATCCCGCAACGTCCGCTCGGGCCATCCGTGGTGATGATGTTGACGGCCGCGGGCAGGCACGCCATCGCATCGCGGAAACGCCGTTTGGTGTCGTCGATCGTCATGATTGTCCTCTCATCAGGGATACGGCGTTACCGGCGCGATGCCGGCAAACAGCGCGCCTGATGCGTCGTAGGTGCCTTCTCCAAGGAACGCATGCTGCGTCACGACAATCGAGTCGCGTACCAATCGCTGCAGCCGATTCTCGCGGTAGATCGCCGCGATGCCCGCCAACTGATAGGCCTGCATCACGACCTCCGCACACACTTGCGCAGCGTGAGTCGCGCTGAGGCGCATCAGATTGGCCTGATGCTGTGTCACAGGATCGCCGGCGACGATGGTCTGCCACACCGATTCGGCGGACTCGTAGAAGAACGCGCGAGTACTGCGCCAGTTGGCCTCTGCTTTCGCGAGACCGGAGCGGTAGTAACCGCGGTCTGCAAGACGCGGGGCGCCGGTGGTGGTTTTAGTCGATCCCGACATGTCGGTCAGCAGATCGAGCGCGGCACGCGCGAGGCCGATGTTGACGGCGGCGTGCACTTGCGCCTGATACGCAACGGCGGGATAGCGGTAGAGCGGTTCGTCGATCAGCGCCTGGCCGCCGCGAACGAATGTCCATTGCTCGTCGACGAATTTGTCGCGAAGCCGCAGATCGTGGCTGCCGGTGCCCTGCATACCGACCACGTTCCAGTTCTCGACGATCTCGACTTCGTGCGCCGGGAATACGGCGGTGAATGGTTTTCCTGCGCCTGTATCACCCGAATTAGCGGGCGTGCCGCCGATCCCCACGCCGATCCAGTCCGCGCCCTTGCAACCGCTTGCAAATCGCCATTGGCCGCTGACCATGAAACCACCCGGCACTTTGGCGGCCGGCTGCAGCGGATAGAGTCCGCCGGCAAAAACCTGATCCGGTCCTTTCGCATAGATATGCTGCTGCGTTTCGATTGGGAGCGACGCGAGATAGGTATTCGCCGACCCGAACGCGGCGACCCACGCGGTCGATCCGTCGGCGATTGCGATGCGCTCGAGCATGCGCAGAAACTGCGGCGGCGGCAGCGCGTCTCCACCGAAACGGCGCGGCGTACTTGCGCGATAGATGCCCGCGCGTTTCATCTTTGCGATCATGTCGCGCGGAACATGCGACAACTGATCGAACTCGTCCCTGCGACGCTCTATTTCTTCGATCAGAACATCGAGAGAAAGGGGACCCGCGTACTCCGGATACGGATCGGTTTGATCGACGACGCGAGGTTCATAGGCGTGCGTCGGAAGGCTGGCACTTTGAAGGCTTTGCATGATGGCAGGGTGTCGGAATTGAATAATCGATCCGTCTGGTGCGGCTGCGCCTCGGCGCTGCCGCTTGACGGCGTTAAGCGCTTTCTTTCGCCTGAAGTCTCAGAGCCTTCGGGAAAGTCTCGGGCGCAAGACAGGTCGCGAGCACGGTGATCAGTCCGAGAACAACGAGGTAAATGACGACTGGCGTGGCGCTACGGTAGTGAGCGAGCAGTGCGGTCGCGATCATCGGCGACAGGCCGCCGCCGAGTACCGACGACATCTCGCGGCCAATGCCAAGACCCGAGAAACGCAGATGGACGGGCAACAATTCGCTGATGAAAGCTGGCTGAGCGCCTTCGAGGATACCCAGTGTGATGCTGTTGGCGAGGACGAGCGCCAGGATGACTTTCCACAGCACACCCGAGCCGAGCAGCACGAAGTAAGGGTAGGCGACCAGCACCATTGCGATCGCGCCGGCGAGATAAACCGGCTTGCGGCCGATTTTGTCCGTCACGTGACCCATTACGAGCGAAACGGGGATCATCAGCAGCATCGAGACGGTCAAGCCACCCAGAATCCAGCTTGATGGCAGGCCGACAAACCGGCCGTAGGCAATCGAAAAAGCGAAGAAGATGTACGACGCAGCGCCTTCGCCAAAGCGCAGGCCGAAAACAGTCAACACCTGACGCGGACATTGGCGAAGCACTTCGATAATCGGCATGCGGCTGTCGCGGCGCGTGGCTTTGACCTCGGCGAACTCGGCGCTTTCGTCGACGGAGCGGCGCATCCACAGCCCGAGCGCGACTAACACGGCGCTGCACAGGAACGGCACGCGCCAGCCCCAACTCAGAAAGTCGGAAGACGACAGCGTCTGGACGAGCAGAAACGCAGCAGTGGAAAGAACGAAGCCGAATGCGGCGCCGCAGGGACTCCATGCAGACAGCGCACCGCGTTTCGATGCGGGCGCGTTTTCATGGATCAGCAAAATACTGCCGCTCCATTCCCCACCTGCCGCAAGACCCTGCAAGATGCGCAGCAGGACCAGCAAGATGGGGGCCGCGATGCCGATTTGCTGATAAGTCGGCAGGAGGCCCATGCAGACGGTCGCGCTGCCCATCATCAACAGCGTGAGCATCATGACCGTCTTACGGCCGTACCGGTCCCCGATGTGGCCGCACAGCACGCCGCCAATCGGACGGGCAATGAAGCCGACCGTAAAGCCGCCGAATGCCGCAATCGTCCCGGTCAGCGGATCGGTACCGATGGGAAAGAACAGGTGGCCGAATACCAGCGCGGCGGCGGTTCCATAGAGAAAAAAGTCGTACCACTCGAGAATCTGGCCGAGCACTGCAGTCGTCACCGCGCGGCGAACCTTGCTGGCCGGACGTAGGTCGGATAGGGGAGCAAGCGTAGCTGTTGCGTCAGGATTCATGGCATTTCGCAGATCACGGTGTTGGAGATCCCGCCTCTCGATAACACGGATCGGCAGGTACGACGATGCGCACGGGGCAGGCATGTCCGCACAATATGGCCGAGGCAAAAGCCGGTCAAATTCAGGACAAAAATGAACGACATGAATGGCGTGCATGACGACTCATGCAGATGCATGAAGTCAGCCGGGGCGCGGAGCGTCACTTCTAGCCGCTGGCGTCGACGTCGACCGACGTGATGACTTTGTGGCAAGCTTGCTCCCACATCGAGCCGGACGACCATCTCCCGACCGAACCATTCGTTGCCACCCAACCACGTGATTGCCGCATGCCTCGACAGCCGACTCCATCGCCGCTCAAACCGCGCAGGGCGCCCAGCCAGCCCCGTTCTGAACGCATGGTCGCCACCTTGCTCGAAGCGGCCGCACAGGTGCTTGAAACGAAGGGACTCGAAGGGTTCAATACGAACGCGGTCGCCGAACGCGCCGGCGTTAGCATTGGTTCGCTGTATCAGTACTTCCCGAGCAAGGATGCGTTGACGATCGCGCTGATGCAGCGTGAAAGTGAACGCTTCTATCGCGATGCGCTGGTTGCCCTCGATCACCCTAGCGGACCGATCGCGCTCACGCATCTGATCGACGTCTCAGTGCGGCAGCAGTTCGCGAGACCTACGCTTGCACGGCTGCTCGACGTCGAGGAGAGCAGGCCGCAACTGCGCATGGCGCTGGCTAGCACCGGATCGGTGCGCAGCGTGTTATTGGAAGTCCTCGTGCGTGACGGTTTGCCACCGCAAGAGGACGTGGCTGTCGCCGCGAGCGATCTGATGGCGATCGTTCGTGGACTCGTCGACGCCGCTGGCGAGCGCGAGGAGACAGACACAACTGGACTCACTCGCCGCGTGACGGCCGCCGTATTGGGCTATCTGACGATGATGTCGAGTGCGGAAGGTAGTGACGATTCGCCCGCCGAAGACACGCCGCAACCCGCGAGCAAACGCGAGCAGGCCGTACGCAAGGCGGGGACGCGAGGGCTGAAACGCCCGTAGGACGGGGCTGAGCGGCTGCCGACGCAAACGCGGCGACGCGAGTATTGAACGCGAGCTTTTACTCGTAACATTCTCCGTACGGAACGCAACGAGCGATCCAATTCAACGGAGATCGACATGACCCATATCACCACCACCATGAAGCTCAACCACGTGAGCTTCCCTTCGTCCGATGTAAGCGCCACCGCCACTTTCTTCGAGGCTCATCTAGGCTGTACCGTCGCCGGGCGCGGCGCGAGCTGGCTTCTGAAACGTCCCGGATTCGACATCGTGATCGAGGACGCTGCTGATCATCCGGTCGCGTGGCCGCATAACTTTCACATCGGCTTTGAACTGCCGACCCTCGACGAGGTTCGCACGCTCTATGACGAGATGCTAGCAGCAGATGTCGTGATGAAAACCGGCGTGTTCAAGCATGAACGCGGCTCGCGATTTTTCTGTGAAGTACCGGGCGGCGTTCTCGTCGAAATCAATACCCGTTCAGATGCCGACGAGAAGTATCGAGGCACCTTCGATCTCTGACATCTTGGGCGACGGGACTGCAGACATTTTTTGTTAGCGACTTGCGCTTGTCATCAGCGCCTGTCGCGCATCACTTCCCAGCAATCGCGATGATCCATCCGGCTGAGTTTGCGCCGTCGCGTCATTTCGCGCCAATAGTGAACGGCGACCAGCAGCACGGCGGCGCTCAACCCACACAGGCCCACAACGATTCCTGTCCACGATTCGGCCACGGAACACTCCTTGACTGTGAAACAGATCAAGCGATACGTGTCATTCGTCGTTCAGGATACGAGCGGCAGCCTTCAGAAACATCTGTCCGTCGTGAGTAATGAGAGGGCGCTGTTGCCCGGAAGGGAGGTTCTCCAGCGTGACGAGCTGACGGTCCAGAAGCGCTTCCAGATCGGCACCGTCCAGACTCAGCCAATCCGGCGCATCTTTGAGCAGCATGAGGGTCGCGAATTCGTGCGGACTGAGCATCTCCGTCTCCTGGCCAATCCTGCTTTGCTGGGAACCTGATCCGTTGGCCTCGCTACGCGAGCAGGATCGATTCGGGGATGGCTACTGCAGGCTGTCACCTTGCGTTCGGGTGACATGTCGCGCGCCATGGCATTCATCTTAATGCTGAGTTGTCCAATAGATCAATATTTGGGAAAAAATTTTTCGCTATTTTTACGGGGCCTTCGTGAAGCCGTCGCGGTGCAGCATGACCTGTTGAGCGGCAATCGCGTGCCGCTTCGCACAACGTGTTCGTTAGCGCACAGACGTGATGCGTGTCACACTGATCCTGGTGAATGCTGCTGGCAGCGCTTCCATATGCTTCCATATGCCCGTCTGCATACTCGAGGTGAATTCCGGATGCCTGGCGCTGCGATCGAAACCTGAAGGAGACAACCGTTGACCACCTTCCTCCTACGTAACGGCGCACTGCTCGACCCTACCCATCCTGATCTTTTACAAGGCTTCGAAGTCCTCATCGAGGACGGTTTCGTCCGCGAGGTTTCGGACAAGCCGATAAAAGGCGGTAGCGCAAGCGTGATTGACGTCAAAGGCAAAACGATCATGCCGGGGCTGATCGATCTGCATGTGCATGTCGTTGCGATCGAGTTCAACCTGCCGCGCGTGGCGACGCTACCCAACGTGCTGGTGACGCTGCGCGCCGTGCCGATCATGCGTGCGATGCTGCGCCGCGGCTTCACCACCGTGCGTGACGCAGGGGGTGCCGGGTATCCATTCAAGCAGGCGGTCGAGTCAGGGCTGATCGAAGGTCCGCGGCTTTTCGTGTCCGGCCGCGCGTTAAGCCAGACTGGTGGTCACGCCGATCCGCGCGCCCGCTCCGACTTCATGCCGCCCGATTCACCCTGCGGATGCTGCGTGCGTGTGGGTGCGCTTGGCCGCGTGGCGGACGGCGTCGATGAAGTGCGCCGGGCTGTGCGCGAGGAACTGCAGATGGGCGCCGACCAGATCAAGATCATGGCCTCGGGCGGTGTTGCTTCGCCGACCGATCCGGTCGGCGCATTCGGTTACTCCGAAGATGAGATCCGCGCGATCGTAGCGGAAGCTCAGGGGCGCGGCACCTATGTGCTCGCACACGCCTATACGGCTGCGGCGATCGCGCGCGCAGTGCGTTGTGGCGTACGCACGATCGAGCACGGCAATCTGATTGACGATGAGACCGCCCGCCTCGTCGCGGAGCATGGCGCGTATGTGGTGCCAACCCTTGTTACTTACGACGCCCTTGCAAGCGAAGGCGAGAAGTATGGCTTGCCGCCGGAAAGCATTGCCAAGGTCGCGGACGTGCACGGCGCCGGCATGCACTCGATCGAAATCATGAAGCGCGCCGGGGTCAAGATGGGCTTCGGCACGGACTTGCTCGGCGAGGCACAGCGTCTGCAAAGCGATGAATTCCGGATCCTGGCCGAGGTTCTGTCACCAGCCGAGGTGATTGCGAGCGCGACCCTGGTTGGCGCGGAAGTGCTGGGCATGCAGGACAAGCTCGGCAGAATCATGCCGGGTGCCCATGCCGATGTGCTGGTGGTCGACGGCAATCCTCTCAAGTCCGTCGATTGCCTGTTGGGCCAGGGTGAGCATATTCCGCTCGTGATGAAGGATGGCCGGCTCTTCGTCAACGAACTCGAAAGATATTGACCGTAGTACGCTCGTCCGCGGTGCCCCACAGTCCCTATCGGAGCCTGTTCATGACGATGATTTCCGCCCGCATCGAGCGCTTGCCGTTTTCAGCTTTTCACCGCCGTCTGCTATTGATGGGCGGCCTCGGCTACACCTTCGATGCAATGGACGCCGCCGTGCTCGCTTTCCTGCTGCCCGTGTTGCGCACGCAATGGGGGCTGACGAGCGTACAGACGGGCGTACTGGGAAGCGGCACGTTCATCGGCTATTTCGTCGGCGCGATGCTGGCGGGCATGCTCGGCGATGTCATCGGCCGGCGCAAGGTCATGATGTACGCGCTCGTGATTTACTGTGTTGCGTCGCTTGCCAGTGCACTGGCGAATGACTGGGGATTTTTTCTCGCGACGCGAATTGTCGCCGGCTTGGGGACGGGGGCGGAGAGCGCCATCGTCGCGCCGTTTCTCTCGGAGTTCGTTGCGCGGCGGTATCGCGGGAGTTTCACGGGCAGCCTCGCGGGGTTTTTCTCCTTTGGCTTCGTGGCGGCTGCACTGCTCGGCTATCTGGTGATCCCGCTCGCGCCCAATGCGTGGCGCGCCGTGATGGTCATCACCGCGCTGCCCATTCTGATGCTGCTGTGGTGGCGCCGCGCGTTGCCCGAGTCGCCGCGCTGGCTCGAGGCGCGTGACCGGCACGCGGAAGCCGATGCGATCGTGTCTCGGATGGAGGCGGAGGTCACTCAAGCGGGCGTGCAGTTGGAGCCGCTGTCTCCGGTGCGCGGCGGAACCGTTCCGCTCGCAGCCGGACGAGCCTCGATCGTTGCGAACGTCAAGGCGTTGTGGGCGACGAAACTCGCGCGCATCACAGCCATGACGTGGCTGATGTGGCTATCCATCACGTTCAGCTATTACGCTTTCTTCACGTGGATTCCCGGCTTGCTGGTTCAGAATGGAATGACGATCACGCGGAGCTTTTCGTATTCGCTCGTGATCTACATTGCACAGATCCCGGGATACTTTTCAGGCGCGTGGCTCAACGAGAAAATCGGCCGGCAGGCGACGATCGCGTCATACATGATATTGGGCGGCGTATCGGCGCTTGGGCTTGCGTTGACGCGTACGGATGCCGGCATCATGGTGTCGGGAATCCTGCTGTCGTTCTTCATGAACGGCACCTACGCCGGCGTTTACGCCTATACCCCCGAGGTGTTCCCCACCGACGTGCGCGCAACGGGCACCGGGCTCGCTTCGTCAGTTGGCCGGCTGGGCGCGATTGCTGCACCTATCCTCGTCGGGTACGTCTATCCGAAGCTGGGCTTTGGCGGGGTGTTCGGCGCGACAACGCTTGTGCTGCTGACGGGTGCAATGGCCGTGCTACTCATGGGAGTGCCGACACGCGGAAGATCGCTCGAGGACATTGCAGCAGGGCAAATCGAGCAGTAAGAACAGTAAGAAAAGTAAGTTGCGTGCCTAGCCCGGCCACCGTCATCTGCGCATGCTCCGATGACGCCACTGTGTCACGTGACTCGAACCCGTGAAGCGATCCCGCGCTGTTTTGGCGAACAGGCGTTCTTATGACATTATCTGCCAGCGCAGACGTGGTGAGCGTTGATGAGCGAACTACGTCGCGCAGCCATGCAATCAACACGCAGCAGGCGTTTCACGGCAGCCACAGCTTCGAGCGCCACACTGTTATCGCGTCATTCTCTCAGAGGCAAAGCCATGAAGTTGACCATTGCCGCACCACTTTTGCTCATTTCGTTACTCGGCACGTCCACGGCCGTCTTTGCGCAGCAGCACGACGACAATCACGGCGGCGGACAGCCTTCGCACGACAGACAGAATCAGGGTCACGGGGGCCAGCATGGACATGGCCACGGGCCTGCGCCGCACGATGCATCTTTGGGAGGGCCGGGCGGTCCCGTTCCTCACAACGACTGGCACAAGGGTGAGCGGCTTCCGACGGAATACCGCGACCGTAATTACGTTGTCGACAACTGGCACGAGCACGGCTTGCAGGCGCCGCCGCGCGGGTATCAGTGGGTCGGCGTGAACGGCGACTATGTACTCGCCGCCATCGCAACGGGTGTCATTGCCAATGTGCTGCTAGCCGGGCACTAGCCAATCGAGCTGGACTCGATTAGCGCCAAATGTCGCGTGCTATGCTTGGACCGGCAAGTATCTCCACGCTACCCAGCTCTATCCGTGTCGACGACGAGGTAAGTGCCATTCAGAACGCCGCACCGGTCGGCGCAAAAACTGAGCCGGACACGACCGCGATCGTTGACCATGGACTATCGTCATCTGCAGCAGCGCAAGAGCCTGCACGGCCGCATTGTGCAGGAGCTCGGCATGGATATCGTCGGCGGCAAGGTGCAGCCGGGGCAGCGGTTGCCTGCTGAAGCCGACCTGTGCGAGCGCTATGGCGTGAGCCGCCCCGTGCTGCGCGAGGCCACCCGTGTGCTCGTGGCGAAAGGGCTGGTCGTGTCGAAACCGCGTGTCGGCAGTGTTGTGAAGCCTCGCGCGGAATGGCACATGCTCGATCCCGATGTCCTGTTCTGGACGATCAATAGTGTTCCCGAAGGCGAGTTCTTCAGCTCGCTCCTAACCGTGCGCCGCGTTATCGAGCCCGCGGCGGCGGCACTCGCCGCCACGGCTGCAACAAGCGACGATCTTGCGCGCATCGCATCGGCTTACGACCAGATGGAGCGCGCGGAAACCGCAAGCGCGCTACTGGATCCTGACCTCGAGTTTCACCGCGCCATCATGGCGGCCACCCACAACGACCTGCTGGCCTATATCGGCAACATGCTGTCACTTGCGCTAACGGAATCGATCAAGCTGACAAGTCGTCATCCCGACACGCATGCGCTTTCGTTGCCGCGGCACAAGGCGATTCTCACTGCAATCCAGAGCCGCGACCCGTTGGGCGCGCGGCATGCAAGTCTGGTCCAGCTCGACAATGCGCGCGCGGACGCCGAGCGCGTTCTGGAAACCGGCAGCCAGTTTCAGACAGAACCCTGATACGAACACGTCGGCTTAGCCGAACTATTGGGAAAAGCGTAGCAGACGCGTTTCATTCTTCCTGTCTCTTTCCTTCCAGACGCTAACTGGATAGTAATACTATTAAAGTGGTCTATCGTCCAGATCATTTCGACAGTGCACGACCCGCGGCAGGCGAGCGAGGCCTGTCCTGTCGTTGTGTTGCGCTGCACGGCGGGACGCGAATAGGGTATAGCCGCGCTGCACCGCAAAAGATTAATTAGTCGGACTAGTTAAGGGTATACATCGATTAGTAGGCAATAGGGCGTGATATAGCATTTTCTGGAGGGTAGTCATGCGTACGCGCGTGCACGTGGGTTTCATGAAAGGAATGATTCCCGGCTCCGGTGCTGTTCTTGCCGGGGCTTTTCCTGCTTGCGCCGTCATGGACATTGAAGTGTTCAACAACTGAGAGACGGGAGACTGAGATGGCGCAAGCGAAGGAAGACAAAGACCAGGCGGACCAAAGGGACCAAAAGGACGAAGTGCAAGGCATGCGCCGCGGCTTGCTGCAGGGCGCGGGCCTGTCCGCTGCACTGGCGCTAATGGGTGGAATAATCACGCCGGCGCAGGCGGCGGAAGCCGGATCGTTCCCGGCGCACAAACGGTGGAAGATCGTATTCGTCAACCACGTCACGACGAATCCGTTCTTCGTTCCCACGCAATACGGCATTCAGGATGCGACCGCGTTGCTGGGCATGGACTATCAATGGACCGGCTCGGCCAATGCCGACATCGGCGAAATGGTGAATGCGGTCAACGCGGCGATTGCCGGGAAAGCTGACGCAATCGCCGTACCGATCGTCGATCCCAAGGCGTTCGACAAACCCATCCAGGCCGCGCTCGACGCCGGCATCCCCGTGTTCGCCTATAACGCCGATGCGCCCTCGGGTTCGACGAATCCACGCCTTGCCTATATCGGCCAGGATCTTTATCTGTCCGGCTACCAGATGGGCGAGCGAATCGTCAGCCTCATCGACAGCGGCCTCGTCGCGCTCTTTATTGCCACGCCAGGCCAGCTCAACATTCAGCCCCGGCTTGACGGCGCAGCGGCTGCAATCAAGAAATCGGGCAAGAAGATCGACGTGCAGACCATCGCAACGGGTGCGACCGTCAACGAGGAACTATCGAAGATCAAGTCCTTCTTTCTCGGCCACCAGGATCTCAAAGGCATGTTTGCCGTGGATGCGGGCAGCACCCAGGGCGTTGCCGAGGTGATGAAAGAATCCAACCTGCCCGCCAAAGGTGTGCACGGCGGCGGCTTTGATCTGTTGCCGCGCACGGTCGATCTGATCCACGAAGGTTTCCTGGACTTCACGATCGACCAGCAACCCTATGTACAGGGTTTTTATACGGTGCTGGAGGCCTTCATCTTTCTTTCGTCCGGCGGCCTCGTTGGGCCGGCCAATATCAACACGGGTCTGAAGTTCGTCACCAAGGGCACCGTCGATCCATACCTGAACACCTCGACGCGCTATGAAGGCAAAAGCACGAAAGCCCAGATCGTGCCGCGCACAGGCGCGATCAAAGGGTGAGCTCTGCCGTGCCGGATCAACCACCCGCTAAACGTCCGAGGCGCTGGTCAAGCGCGCTCGGGCGTTCCAGCGAGATTCGCATCTTTGCCGTCGCGCTCATCCTTTGCATCTACTTCGAGACAGTCAACCATGACTTCCTGCTGACCGGCGCGAGTCTGCAGAATCTCTCGCAGTTCATCGCCCCGGTGGCGATCATTGCCTTTGGTGAAATCATGCTGATGATCGGAGGAGAGATCGATCTTTCCGCCGGGATGGTTTTTGCGTTTGCGCCTTTCATCATGCATTTTTCTCTCGAAGCAGGCCTGCCGGCATGGCTTGCGATGTTCACCGGCGTTATTGCGGCAGGACTCGTCGGGCTCATTAACGGGGCGGTGACGGTCTATCTGCGCATCCCATCTTTTGTGACGACGCTCGGTACGTTGTTCTTCGTGAACGGCCTTACGCTGACAATCTCGCGAGGTACACCGGTTTCGCCACCGGAGGATTCCGTATTTGCTGCAGTCATGGGGGGCTGGGGATACAGCGAGATCATCTGGACGCTGGCCATTGCCGCGGTCATGCACGTGCTGCTTCGTCATACACGCTGGGGGTTGCATACGATCGCGTCGGGCGCGAATCCGCTGGGCGCGAGCGAAGCAGGGATACAGGTCAGGCGGCTGAAGCTCGGCAACTTTATTCTTGCCGCGCTACTGGCCGGCTTGACCGGGATTCTGGAGGGTTTTCGTATTACGTCGATCGATCCGCAAGCGGGCGGCAATCAGATCATGTTTCTCGCCGTTGCCGCAGCCGTGATTGGCGGCACGCCGCTCGCGGGTGGATCGGGCACGATCATCGGCGGTTTGATCGGTGCGGCGGTGCTCGGCATTCTCAACGACGGCTTCACGCTGATCGGCATCAACGCCTTCACCTTCAACATGATTCTCGGCGCGGCGATTCTCGGGGCCATGATCTTCAACATCCACGTGGTTCGTCTCGCGCGCAAAGGGGAGTTGTGATGTCCGAGGTGCTGGAGGCGCTGCGCGGCGAAGATATTGTCAAGCGTTTCGGCGCGGTCACCGCGCTCGACGGCGTGTCGCTGACGCTAAGACAAGGTGAGATCCTTGGCGTGCTGGGCGACAACGGCGCGGGCAAATCGACGCTGATCAAGATTCTGACCGGGTTTCATCAGCAGACCAGCGGCAAGCTTTTTGTAGGTGGCGAAGAAACCATGCTTCGCTCGGTCGATCACGCCCGTTCACTCGGCATTGAATGCGTCTACCAGGATCTGGCGCTCGCCAATTCGCTGAGCATCTATCACAACATGTTTCTGAATCGGGAAATCATACGTCGAGGCCCGTTTCGCCTCTTGAACAATCGCGCCATGCGTGAGCGCGCCGCGGAGTGTCTTGAAGAAATCGGCGTGCACGTGCCTTCGGTCGACCTGCCGGTCGAGCAGCTTTCCGGCGGGCAGCGCCAAGCTATCGCAGTTGCGCGCGCGGTCAATTCGAATGCCAGGATATTGCTGCTTGACGAGCCGCTCGCCGCGATGGGCGCTCGCGAGGCCGGACTGATCATCGACCTGATCCTTCGACTCAAGAATAAAGGTGGCCTGTCCATCATCATGATCATGCACAACTACGCTCAGACGCTCGACATTGCGGACCGCGTGATGCTGATGCAGCGCGGACGTGTCACTTACCAGCGGGAAGCAGCCAGCACGTCGGTCGAGGAACTGATGGATATCGTGCGACGCGAATATCGGGCAATGCGGGCAGCGACAAACTGACAGCGCGCGGTACGTTGCAGATCGATGTCGCCTCGCGCATGTCGCGATTTCGCCGAGCCGTTCGTGCTGTTGCTGAAGTCAGTCGGTTCCTTGCCGCCCACCGGCCGACAGACCTTGATCGTGGGCAGGATCCGTGACTGGCGGGACGCCGAGTTTGATCCCGCTATCCGCCAGCATGACGATGAGTTCCGTACGGCGCCGCAGATTGAAATGCGCAAGCAGATGACTGACGTACTTTCGTACCGTAATGTCCTCGAGCCCCATTCTTAGTGCAATGGCCTTGGAGGGAAGTCCACGCACCAGCCACGCCAACGTTTCGAACTCTCTCGGCGTGAGTCCCAGTTCGGTTGCGTTGCTCACTTGCGAATGACCACTCGACTGTGTTTTTCCGGCGTTATTTTCCGGAGCCTCGTCCGTCCCCATGTCATGCCTCAGCTTCGCGATGCTGGAGGCGGGCAGGAACACGCCGCCGGCAAGCGCCGCGCTAATCGCTGCATGAAGCGCTTCAGGCGGCGACGATTTGGGTACGTATCCCATGGCGCGAAGTTCGATGCATCGACTAATGGTTTCCACACTCTCGTCGGCCGATATCACGATCACCGGTAGCGACGGTCGCGATTCTTTCAATTCGGCAAGCGCGTTGTAACCGTGACCATCGGGAAGATCGAGATCGAGAAAAACGATGTTCAGGAACTCGCCAAGCGCATGATTCAGGCCTTGCGACAGCGTACTCGCGTGCAGCAATTCGATGTCCGGAAAGAGCTCTCTGAGTAGAAGCGCCAATCCGGCTCTGAATAGCTCGTGATCATCGACGATCAGTACGCGCATTCCATGGTCTCCCAGGACCGCTTTCAAGGCGAGCCGCAATGACACAGCGGACGAGGCTACATCTGTAGCAATCACCCGCTGTTGTTCAGACCAAATAGTACTCGCAGTTCATCTATGCTACGGACAGTTTGCGGCTGCCCTATATGGCATTGGCTAAAAAGTGGCGGCTTTCGCCAGTCACCTGACGAGTGCGTCGCAATTCGTAATTTTCCGCAAGAATGTGCTGATCCACTTGCCAACGGAATATCGGCAGTCCGTCGTTTAAAGACGAAGTGTACGAAGTGATTTTTGATGATGTTCCAAGCCGCACCGATACGCGGTTCCAAAGGGCTCGTGGTGTTAATCCTGAAACGCTCTTCGTTCAGACGGCAACAATTTGCGTTGGCTACAGGAGATGAGTTTGAAAGTTACTCGCAGGGCCTTCCTTGCACTTGCCATCGCTGATCTGGTGGCGCAGAGCTCGATCTCTTTCGCAGGACAGTCATCTGACGCGATAGATTGGCCGGGAGCAGAGTGGGACCGTATCACGCCCGAGCAGGCGGGATGGTCGGCCGACGCGCTTGCGCAGGCCCATGGCTATGCTCAATCGATCGGCACGGCGACGCTCGTCATCGTGCATCGCGGTCGCATGCTTGACAGCTTGGGTGATATTGCTCGCAAGCTGCAGGTCAATTCAGTACGTAAGAGCCTTCTCAGTGCGCTGATTGGCATCGCCGTGGCAGAGAAAAAAATCGATCCCGACACAAGCCTGGCAAGCCTGAATATCGACGACACGCCTCCCGGCCTGACCGATGCGGAGAAAGAAGCAACAGTTCGGCAGCTACTCCAGGCGCGTTCAGGCGTATATCATCCGGCGCTCTACGAAACAGTCGGGGAGAAGCGGCTGCGGCCTGCTCGCGGCAGTCACCCTCCCGGCACGTTCTGGTATTACAACAACTGGGACTTCAACGTTCTCGGTGCGATTTATGAACGTGCGGTCGGGGCATCGATTTTCGAGAGCTTCCGGCAGCGCATTGCGAGTCCGATCGGGATGCAGGATTACCGTCCGCAGGATGGGCATTACGTCCGTGGACCGGAGTCCATGTATCCCGCCTATCTGTTCCATCTGAGTGCGCGCGACCTGGCTCGTTTCGGCTTGCTATACCTTCGGTCCGGCCAATGGAATAACGAGGCTATTGTTCCCGCAAGCTGGGTCAGCGAAAGTACCCGGGCCTGGTCCGAAAATCGCCTTCATTCCGGATATGGCTATCTCTGGTGGACCGGGTTGGCCGATCGACGCACTGCGGTGATGGATCTGCCGCCCGGTGGTTTCTGGGCCGATGGCCATGGTGGCCAGTTCGTGGTGGTCGATCCCGTGAACGACATTGTCGTCGTCCATCAAACCGATGGGCGGAAGGTCACTGAACGGCAAATGGGCCATCTTATGTGGTTGATTTATACGGCTGCCCACGTCAGCGATCCCGGGGCTGATCCTGTTTAGGCGAGAAAGCAACGACCGCACCGCCCCATCCCGCACACGCAGCAATTCCCGCCGAAGCGTACGCACGGTGTGCCCATTTGCGCAAAAGTGATTTCGATTTCCGGCACTTCTGAGGCCAGCGGCCCGCACCTATAGTCAGGTCAGCTTTCGGACGCTAACCCCAACTTCATGATGGGACCCGGACGAAACCCGCCTAACCAAAGGAGCAGACCATGTTGACCAGGACATCCCCGGCGCTTCTCGCCGAACCCGCTGCTGCGACTCTGGACGCGCAATACTTCGAATACACGTCGTCCGCCAATCCGATCGGCGCGAAGCTCATCTCGCGCGTGCCTTTCCGCAATTTTCCGCCTTCGCTGTACGCGGATGGCGCAACGCGAGTCGTGCCGCTCGACCTCTCCGCAGAGTTGGGTTGCCCAGGCCCTGCGACCGGTCCCGGCTTGAGCGCCAATTTCCTGCGCATCAACGCAGGCGATGCATTGACGCTTGCCCCGAATGCGACCTCACAGGTCTGCTACGTCATTAGCGGGACCGGCAGCGTGACGCAGGCCGAAACGAGCTTCCCGTTCGCGCGGGGCGATTTTTTCACGTTGCCAGGCGGTGATGCCGCTGTGCTATCCGCCGACGCGACGGCCACGCTCTATTACGTCAACGATGCGCCGCTGCTTACCTATCTCGGCACGACCGGCGTCCGCGCGCGTTTTGCGCCGACGCTCTATCCGGCTGCGCAGGCACAGGCGGAATTGCGCAAGGTTTCGGAAGAAGCCAATGCGGGGCGCCGCAACCGCATCAGCGTGCTGATGGGCAACGCCAACTTCCCGCAGACGAGAACGGTCACGCATGTGTTGTGGGCCATGTTCGGCATTGTGCCGCCCAACTCGATCCAGAAGCCGCACCGTCACCAGTCGATTGCACTCGACTTCATTGCTGGGGGGCAGCCAGGTGTCTATACCCTGGTGGGTACCGAACTGGATGAGAACGGCAATATCGTCAATCCGACACGCGTCAATTGGGAAGCCGGGATGGCGTTCGTTACGCCGCCGGGATACTGGCACGCGCATTTCAATGAAACGGACGAAAACGCTTATGTGATTCCAATTCAGGATGCCGGCTTGCAGACCTGGCTGCGTACGCTCGACATTCGCTTCGCCCGTTAAGCCTTAAGCGCCAACGCGAGTCCGTCGTCCCAGTACGGCGGCTCGCCAAACATCTCGGCGTAGAAATCCACGAACGCGCGCACTTTCGACGAGACGATTTTCTTCGGCGGGTAGACCGCCCAGACCGCTGGTTCGGCTCGCCCCGTGCGCGCCTCCCATTCAGGTAGCACGTGCTGCAGGTGTCCTTCGCGCAGGGCTGTAGACGCAAGCCACGTCGGCAGAAGCGCCAGGCCGCAGCCGGCCACAGCGAGTTCCAATACTGCTTCGGAGTCGTCTGCGCGCAAGCGTCCTTGCAATTCCACCTGTACCTGTTCCGGCGACGCCTGTGCATCCGCGACGCGGGTGAAAGACCATTTGTCGTCCGGCAGCAGGGACAAGCGAAGCGTATCGTGCGCGGCCAGATCTTCAGGGACAAGAGGCATCCCGCTGTGCTCGAAATACGCCGGGCTACCGCAGACGATACGACGATGCGGCGCAATGCGTTTAGCCATCAACGAAGAGTCGGGCAACACGCCGATACGGATCGCCACGTCAATGCCGGCTTCGATCATGTTGAGCGTTTCATCGGTCGACACGATATCGAGGCCAATGTCGGGGTAGCGCGTCATGAACGCCGGCAGATGCGGCACGATATGCCGGCGCCCGAATGCCGAGGGCATCGTAACGCGCAGCACGCCTTGCGGTGTGAGATTCAACGATGACGTAACCTGGCGTGCGTCATCGAGCGCCTGCAGGGCGATCATGGCGTGTTCGCGAAACAGTCTGCCGCCTTCGGTCAGGACGAGTCCTCGCGTCGACCGGTTGAACAGGGCAATGCCCAGATCCTTTTCGAGCTCGCTGACGTAGCGTGAGACGGTCGAGGTCTTGACTGCCATTTCATGGGCTGTCTTGCTGAAGCTCTGCAGCTCCGCTGCGTTAATGAAGGCCCGTACCGCGGCAAAATAATCCATGGCTAGATTTCCCGCATGAAACAACGGACGAGTTGTGGCAAGTAAAAAATTCACCCTCAGAAAATGCCAGGCGACTGACTGTCAACGATCGACGTGCATGTGTCGCTGTGAGTGTCGAAGGATAACCCCTTAGTCATCACTCTTGCAGCAAGAAACGGGGGGCTGCTGAAGCGAACATGACACCAATGTAATGTGAGCGTCAGCGTGCATCCATCTTCACCGTACAGAATAAGGAACACTCACTCACGTTTCCAAGAGGTGGTGAGATCGGAGGCTTCAGTCACGGTGGCGTGAAGCTGAGCAAACTTAAGTTCGGGAGATATTTCATCATGAAGACCCTTATCTATGCAGCGTTGATTGCCGGCATATTTGTCGCTCCAGTTGCCTCTTTCGCGCAGGACGCTACGGCTCCGCTGACGCGGGCCGACGTACGCGCGGATCTGATTCGCGTAGAACAGGCCGGCTACCGGCCGGCCGCCAAAGATGTGCACTACCCAGACGAAATTCAGGCGGCGGAGGCGCGTGTTCAAACGCAGAATGTCGCGGCGCAGGGGAGCACGGATGTAGGCGGAACGTCGGATGGATCATCGCAGGCGGGTGCGCCGACGGCAACCGTAAATACTCATTCGATCTATTTCGGTCACTGAAGCTCGCGGACCTCACAAGCCATCGTTGGTTACTTCTTTCGGCGTATTGAGTGAATCGCCGTCTGAAAATACCAACATCGGCGAGATTAGCAAGCGCCATGGAATGTTTCAGATCCATTACAGGTATGGCATTCACTGAATGCAGACCATAAATAAGTTTTACTTTCCGATTTTCCACTGCGCCGCCATTGTGTGAGCCATACAGCCGCATCGATGGGGAATGTTGTTATCTGTTCAGATGAACATTTCTTAAGATTCCTTAAGAAATGGTTCGTCGATCGAGAGCGGTGGGAAGGTCAAATACTCAGGCCGATCCGTGGACCAACGGTCGAGCCAATAAACGGAAAGGAGACGAATCGATGGAAAAGCGCCTGATGGCCGTGATATTGCTTGCTGCGGCCGCATTGGCCGGCTGTGGCGGTGGGGATAACGTCAGCGGACCGACACCGCCAAAGCTACTGACGAACATCGCCGTGCCCAATGCTTCGAGCCCACCATTCAGTTTCGACATCGGCTACGCCGAGGCTGGCAAGTACTTTCTTGCTGACCGCAACAACAAAGCAGTCGATGTCGTAGACACAAAATCGAACACGTTGATCGCCCAGATTCCAGGGCCGTTCATCGGTGCCGGCGCCACGACGAACGAGTCCGGTCCCGATGGAATTGTAGGCATCACCGGCACGAACACGATCTATGCCGGCGACGTCGATTCAGTCAAGGTGATCGATACGGCTGCGCAAAAGACGGTCAACACCATCACCATCAGTAATTCCGGACAGCGCGTCGATGAGGGTTGCTACGATCCTGACGATCATCTCGTGATGTATGCGAGCCCCGGAGACTCGCCGCCGTTCGTCACGTTCATTTCCACGCTGACGCAAACGGTGCTGGTAAAGCTTCCTTTCAACGGTTCGTCGGGGCTGGAAGCATGCACATATGATTCTGCCTCGAAGAGCTTTTTGATTAACAACGACGGGACCACTGCCAATCCCGAGGGCGAACTCGATGTCATCACTGCCAGCTCCGCGGTGGCGGGAAGTCCTGCTGTCAGCAAGTCGTTTCCGCTAGGGAAATGCGGGCCCGCGGGCATCGTGCTCGGTCCGAATAACGACGTGCTCATTGGATGCGATCCACCGGCCGGCGATCCGCTCATCACGCTGATCCTCGATCGCACGAGTGGCGCAATTCAGGCCAGCCTGCCATTTGGCGGGGTGGACCAGGTCGGTTACGATCCGGCGTCCAACCGCTATTTCCTGCCGGCCCGGCACTACGTGACGAGCGGTATTGCTGCCGCCTCAGGGTTTAGCCCGCAGATGGGCGTAGTCGATGGCGCGTCACGGCAGTTGCTCTTTAAGATTCCGGTGGGCACAGGCGCGCATTCTGTCGCCATCAACAGTTCGCTTGGGCAAGTGTATGTGCCGTTCCAGCCCGGCGCCGCAGGATTCCCCAACGGCGGCATCTCAGTGTTCTCGACCCACTAACTGATCACCAACGCCCAGGCAGGCTCAGCTCGCACGATAGGGCCGTTCTTCAGGCGAGCGGCGCCTCCTGGTCTCCAACAGAGCGCTGCGGGCTACGAAGGCTGCTGTCGCGGCTGAAGTACGGCAAAGCAAACAGGTAGAGCCCCGAGAGCAACAGAAGGGCCAGCGGCAGCAGCGGCGCGTAGGTGATCCAGGGCGGCGGGGCGCCGCGTCCTTGGGCCATGGCGGCAAAGTTGGCGATAACCGTCAGCGTGAAGGCGATGGATATCCACCGGTGGGACCGACGAATCCAGGCGCTGGTATTCATGTCGTGCTCCTCGGCGCCTGGATCATCTTCCAGCCATTGCCGGCAGGGTCGCGAAAACCGGCATCGACGCTGCCGAAGCGGTCTATCGGCTCCTGCGTGAATTCCACGCCGCGGGCTTTCAGCTGGATGTAGCTGGCGCGACAGTCGTCCACAGAGAGAACCAGGGGCGGCATGGCCCCTTTGGCGACCATCGCGCGCAAGGTTTGCGCAGTGGCGTCGTCGTGGATGGGCGGGCCGGGTGTGAACAGGCCGAGCTGGAACGAGGGCTGATCCGGATGCTGGACCGTGAGCCAGCGGTAGGGACCGTTGCGCACGTCCGTGTGGACGCGGAATCCGAGCTTGTCGACGTAGAACGTGAGCGCTTCGTCCTGGTCATCCACGTACAAGCCCACAACATTTACACCTTGGTTCATGGCACCTCCCTGGTTGATGGTCAGAATGTATCTTTGGCCACGCGGCGGCGCTTCTCCAAAACTGCGATGTTGAGGTCGGGGCGTTGTGCGGCCTTCAGGACGCAGGCGGGCACACGGTCGAGTGGAGGCATGTTGGCCCGAGCCTCGAGGCGCAGGGCGCTGGGGCTTTGGCCGGTGATGTCGCGGAAGATGCGGCCGAAGGTGCCCAGGCTCTCCCAGCCGGTGGCAAAGGCAATTTCCGTGATGCTGAGTTCGGTGTCGCGCAGGAGGGTGGTGGCCTGCTCGATACGCCGTGTCAGCAGGTAGCGGTGCGGTGGGAGGCCGAAGGCCCGCTTGAAGGAGCGCGCGAAATGGGCCTCCGAGACGCCGCCGACCTCGGCGAGGCGCTTGACGGGCCAGGCCTCGTGCGAGGCGGCGTCCATGCGGTCCTTGGCGCGTAGCAGGCGGCGCAGCAGGGCCGGGTCCTGCAACGTGTCGGCGCCGGCCGGTGTGGGGGACGAGGCAAGCGGCTGGGCGTGATGGTCTTCGCGACGGGGCATGAGTTCCAAGGGGGCCGACGGAATCTGACTAGTTTAGGCTCAACACGGGTACCCGCAAAGCGGCGCACGGGTGCCCGCCGAGGCCGGTAACGTATGTCTCGGCCTATCTAGTCTCAGACCTTGGACAACATCCATTCCCGGAACCGCTTCAACCCCGGCTGTGTTTCCATGCGCCCCGGGAAATAGCAGAGATAGTGTCCATGATCGACGTCGATCGGGGCCGTCAGCGGCTCGACAAGCATGCCAGCGGCGAGGTTGTCGCGCACGAGAAAGGCCGGGATGAGCGCCAGTCCCAGACCGGCCTGAGCTGCCTGGATCAGCACGGAGTATTGCTCGAAGCGCGGGCCTGCAAGCACATGCATGTCGCGCACATCGTAGAACTCGGCCCATTGACTCCATACCTGTTCAGCCTGGCTGTGCAACAGCCGGGGCACACGCGCGGCATCCTGCAATCGGCGCAACGCATACCTTTGCCGACATTCAGGCGCGCAGACCAACAGAAAAGTACGTCCGTCGATGTAATCGCATTGAACGCCCTCCCAGCTTCCATCGCCATAGCGGATAGCCGCGTCCAGATCCAGCGGAAACGGATCGCCGTGCGCGAGGTGTCGGCTGAAGCTGATCGTGAGTCCCGGGGTGCTCGACAGGAATTCCGGTAGCCGGGGAATCAGCCATTTGGTCGTGAATGTCGGCACGCTCGCGATCGTCAGCACGTCGCTCTGCCCGGCGGCGCTCATGAGTTCGAGCGATGCGTTGCCCAGGTCGCGCAACGGGGCGGCCACGCGCGCAAGGTAAAGGCTGCCCGCGCGGGTAAGCGCAAGATTGCGGCCGTCCCGAATGAAAAGCTGCACACCGAATGAATCTTCCAGGCTGGCAATTTGCCGGCTGACTGCGCTCGGCGTCAGTCCCAGTTCACGCGCCGCTCTCGAGAAGTTCAGATGCTTGGCGGAGCTTGTGAAGGCAAGTAATTCGGTGAGGTTCGGGTAAAGGTGTTTCATCGGTCTGGCGTCGAAGTATTCCGGATGCGCACAGCGCAATGCGTGTTTTGTACGTTTTTTTCATGACGACGCCATGTCGCATCCGCACACTTGCAAGCAAATCGAAATCTTGCGCCCCGTCCTGTCAGGGCGCGCGGGTTTCCGTCCGTTTTACTAGGAAAGCTTGCATGCAAACGCCTGCCGCACCGGTCATCCAGCCCCATGTTCCCGCTCGTCACAGCAGCGGGCGCTTCGCGTCGATCCAGCGCGTCGTGCTTCAGGCCGTAGTGGTGCTCTTCGCGATCTACATGCTGCTGCCGATCGCTCTGCTGCTGATCGGCGCATTCGGTGAAACGTGGACCAACACCGTGCTGCCGACCGGCGTCACCGGGCACTGGTTCGCGGACCTTGCCGCCAATACGAGTTTCCGCCGCGCTTTCGGCGTGAGCCTGATGGTCGCATTGGCCTGTTGCTGCGCGGCTGCCGTGATCGGTTTGCCGCTCGCGTATGCGTTGCACTATCGCTCGCTCTCCGGGCGCGGCATGACCGCGCGGCTGGTCGCCTTGCTGCCAGTGGGGGTGCCCGCGCTCACGCTGGGCTTCGGCTACATCGCCATCTTCAGCGGCGACACGCTGCCCTGGCTCGGATCGTTGTCGTTGCTGATTGCCGCCCATACGGTGCTGACTTTGCCCTACCTCATGCAAACACTGCTTAGCGACTTGCGCCACCTCGACATCGCGCGCCTCGAAGCCTGCGCTGCGACGCTCGGCGCCACGCCGCTGCGGCAGTTCTTCACGATTGTCTTGCCCAATCTCCGACAAAGCCTGTTTTCGGGACTCGTGATGGTGGCCGCACTGTCGATCGGAGAATTTCAGGTGTCCAACCTGATCGCCGGCTTTCGCTACCGGAACTATCCGGTCGTGCTGCTGCAGGCGTTTTACGGCGCGACCGGCATGGCATGTGCCGCCACCGTGGTGCTGCTTTGCCTCGCGGTGATTGCGACCCTGGTATCGATCAACACTGTTCAACGACTGAAGTAAAACGATGAGCCTCCATTTCGACAACGTGAGCTTTACTTATCCCGGCGCGCAACACGGTATCGAAGCCGTCACGCTGTCGGTCACGCCGGGCGAACTGCTCGCCGTAATGGGCCGCAGCGGTTCTGGCAAGTCGACGATCCTGCGCTTGACCGCGGGTCTGCTGGACGGCTATCGAGGACGCATCGCAATCGACGGGCGCGACGTGGTGGGCGTTCCGGTGTGGCGTCGCGAGGTCGGCATGGTGTTCCAGCAATACGCGCTTTTCCCGCATCTGAACGTGCTGGACAACGTGGCCTACGGGCTGCGGATGCGCGGCATCGATGCCGCAAAACGCCGGGTTCGCGCGCTCGATATGCTCGAACGGGTCGGTCTTGCCGAACACGCCGGGCGGCGTACGACTTTGCTGTCGGGTGGGCAACAGCAGCGCGTCGCGCTGGCTCGCGCACTGGCGTTTGAACCGAAGGTGCTGCTGCTCGATGAACCGCTTGCCGCGCTCGACGCAGGCATCCGCCAGCAGCTTCGCGACGAGATTCGCACGCTGCAGCGCGCATGCGGCGCCACCACCCTGCTGGTCACGCACGATCAGGACGAAGCGTTGAGTCTCGCGGACCGCGTGGCCGTGGTCGACGGCGGGCGTGTCTTGCAGGTGGACACGCCTGAACGTCTCTACGAGCAGCCGGTATCGACCCAGGTCGCGCGCTTCGTCGGTCATTCGAGCGTGATGCCGGGACGCGTGATTGCGAACGGCACGGTCGACGTTTCCTTTGCGCTGCTGTCCGCCGATACCCGTGATTTTCGCCCCGGCGACCAGGTCGAGGTGCTGCTTCGTCCCGAGCACGTGCAGCCCGATCCGCCGGCGAACGCGGTCAACCGGCTCGCCGGCCGCCGCGCCGAGGTGCGCTACTTCGGGGCGACGTGTCGCTACGACTTCGTTCCGGATGCCACGCAGAAGCCGCTTCTGTGCGAAGGGCGCCGTCTTGCCGAACACGCTATCGCCATCGACCCCGAACACTTGCGCGTGCTGCCCGCGCAGACCAGTCAAGTTTGCTAATTCACCTTCCTTGTTTGATGGAGAACCAGAATGTTTGCAGGGCTTAGTCTTTTGTCGCGAGTCCGCCGTGTCGCCGGAGTCGTTTGTGCGTTGTCGATACTGACTGCCGCGTCAGGCGTTTATGCCGCGCCGGCCGCGCCGCTTTATCCCGGTGAAGAAGCGTTGTACGCGAAGGCGGCGGATGAAGGGCTCGTCGTGTCGTTCGACACCGGTCCCGAATGGGCCAACTGGAAGGCGCTGTTCGCCGAGTTCAGAAAGCGCTATCCGAAGGTCGAGATCACGTACAACGACATCGGCTCGGCGGCGACGGTGGTGGCGCTCGACAAGTCGCGGCGGCGTCCGCAGGCCGACACCGCGTATTACTTTGCCGCGTCCGCACTGGACGCCGTCAACAAGGACGTGGTGGCGCCATTCAAGCCGCTCAATTTCGACAAACTGCCGCCGGTGTTTCGCGAGCGCGACGGCCGCTGGTTCACGGTCCATTCGCTGAACATCGCCTTGCTGGTCAACCGGAAACTGATCAAGGACGTCCCGCAAGGTTGGGCCGATCTGCTCAAGCCCGAGTACCGGAATTCGGTGGTCTATCTGGATCCGCGTTCGACGGGACAGGGACAGGTCGCGGTCTTCGCCGCGGCTTATGCGTTCGGCGGCAGCGTCGACAATCCGAAGCCGGGTGCCGACTTTTTCGGCAAGTTGCGTGAGGCGGGCAACGTGATGCGCGTCGAAGGAACCACCCCGTACGCCAAGTTCGTCAAGGGCGAGATTCCGATCCTGATCGGCTACGAAAACGACGGCCTGAAGGCGAAGTATGCCGACGGCATGGGCGACGCCGTCGAGGTGGTGATCCCGAAGGAAGCGACGGTGTCCGCGCCGTACGCGATGAGTCTCGTGAAGGACGGTCCGAATCAGAACGCAGCGCGTCTGTGGCTGAACCTGGTCATGAGCGACGTCGGCCAGGCGCTGTTCGCGCAAGGCTACGTGCGTCCCGCGGTGCCTGACGTGCAACTCTCCGCGGACATCCGCGCGAAGATGCCCGACGTGCCGCAGATGCATCCGCTCGACGTGGTCAAGGCCGCAGCGAAGAAGGCGGAAGTCGACCAGTTGTGGGCGCAGGCCGCGCTCGCGAAATGAGGTGCGGCAGATGGGGACTTCCTCGATGAACGAAGTGAACGAAGGGCTGGCGCGGCGCTTCGGCGCGGTTCCGGCGGGCCTCCTCCTCGCTCTGTTCTTTGCGCTGCCGCTCGGCGCATTGCTGGTCTCGGCGGCTGAGGGGAACGGCGCGGCCTTCGTGCGTCTCGCCCATGATCCGCTGGTGGTCAGTGCGCTCGGTCACTCGCTCGCGCTGGCGTTTGCTGCCGGCACCGTGTCGCTGGCGGTAGGACTGCCGCTTGCGATGGTGCTGGCCGGACAGCCGCCGCAGCGGCGCGGCTGGTTGCTCGCGTTGCTTGGTGTGCCGTTGGCATTTTCCGGTCTGGTGATTGCGTACGGTTTCATTCTCGCCTTCGGCCGCGCCGGCTTCGTGACGAGCATCTTCGCTCGACTCGGCGCCGACCCGGCCACGGTTGGGGCGCTGATCTATACAACCGCGGGACTGGTCGCGGCTTACGCGTACTACCTGATCCCACGCGTGGCGCTGATGCTTTATCCGGCGATTGCCAACCTGGACCGCCGTCCGATCGAAGCCGCGTTGACACTGGGCGCGTCGCCGCTGCGAGCGCTCTTCGACGTGGCGTTGCGGGAACTGTGGCCATCGATCGCCGCGGCCTGGTGTCTCGTCACATCGATTGCACTGGGAACCTACGGTACCGCACTTGCGCTCGCCGGGACGCAGATCAATATCCTGCCGCTACTGATGTACCTGAAACTTTCAGACGGACAGACGGATTTCCCGCAGGCAGCCGCGCTTTCGCTGGTGTTGATGGCGGTCTGTACGTGCGTTCTGGCACTAGGAGAATGCCTTGCACGGCAACGACGACACTGAATGGTCCAACGCAGCGTATCTGGCGCTGCAGAGATTGGCGGTTCACCAGACGGGGCCGATGCGGCATGCGATGCCGGTCGGATTGATCGGTCCGAGGGAAGCCACACCGGAGCAACTGCAGGCGGCGAGAAGCCTGAGCTACGCGTTAGCGGGCACCGGCATGGCGATTCTCTGCGGTGGCAAAGGCGGGGTGATGGAAGCGGCCGCGTTCGGCGCGAAACGCGCGGGCGGCATCGTGGTCGGCCTGCTGCCCGAGGACGATGCGAACGAGGCTAACCCGTTCCTTACCGTGGCGCTGCCAACCGGACTGGGCATCACAAGAAATGCGTTGATTGCGCGTGCTTCGCTCTGTCTCATTGCGATTGGAGGCGGACTGGGCACGCTGTCAGAGATGGCGCTTGGCCTGCAGTGGAACAAGCCCGTCTTCACCCTGCTAGGCGCACCTTTGGTACGGGGGGCCGAGGTGTTCGACGATGTTGATACGCTCGTCGCCAGTGTGGCGAACTGGCTTGTAACCGCGAGACAGACGCAAACAGCCAAAGAGTGAAACGGAATGCGAACGCGAGTCACCGACTCGCGTTCGAAGCTCTGACGTAACAGGTACTAAAACCAATTTGATCACTTCTCTCTAATAAATAGGCATCCTTATCATGATGAAAAAAACCACCGTTACATTACTCGCGATGAGCAGCCTGTCGCTCACCGCACACGCACAGAGCAGCGTGACCCTGTACGGGATTGTTGACGCAGGCGTTGGCTATACGAGCGGCCAACGCGTCGTGCAGACCAAGGGTGCTGCAGGCAAGCCGGCCGTCTACAGTAATGGATCGAGTTATGGGTTTGCGAGTGGCACCTGGTCAGGCGATCGCTGGGGGCTGAAGGGCAACGAAGATCTGGGTGACGGCCTGTCGGCGGTGTTCCAGTTGGAGAACGGTTTTAACATCGGTACGGGGCAGCTCGGCCAGGGCGGCCGCGAGTTTGGTCGTCAGGCATGGATGGGATTGTCGAGCACCAAACTCGGCAAGCTCACGCTGGGTCGCCAGTACGATCCGATCGTCGACTTCGTCGGCACCATCAGCGCGGGCACCTTCCTGACGGGCATGGGCGCGCACCCCGGCGATCTGGATAACATCGACAATCAGTCGCGTGAGAGTAACTCGATCAAGTACACGAGCCCGGTATTTTCAGGGCTTCAGTTCGGCGCACTGTACGGTTTCGGCGGTCAGGCGGGCAGCGTCAAGAACCAGAACACGTGGAGCCTGGGCGGCCAATATACCCGTGGTCCGTTCGCCATCGGCGCGGCCTACATGCAGGCGACCAACGCTTACGGGGCCAATGGCGGCGCCTGGACCAGCGCGTATGACGGCACATTCGCTTCGTCGATCAACGAAGGCTTTGCGTCGGCAAAGAGCCAGCAGATCATCGCGGCTGCAAGCACGTATCAGATCGGCTCGGTGACGCTCGGTGTGTCGTATAGCAATACGCAATACCAGGCCGGCAGCTTCTCGTTATTCTCCGGCAAAGAGACGTTCAACTCGGCGGGCGCGACGGTCTCCTGGCAGGCGACGTCGGCGCTACGCGTCGCCGCAGGTTACGACTACACGCAGGGCAGTTCTATCAAAGGCGCGTCGGCGCCGAAGTACAACCAGTTCAATCTCGCCTCGTATTACTTCCTGTCCAAGCGCACGGCACTTTACGGACTGGTCGGTTACCAGAAGGCGAGCGGCAAGACGCTCGACGCATTTGGCAATACGGTCAACGCGACGGCCTCGGTTGGTGACGTGGGGAACGGAATTTCGTCGGCAAACAATGTGCAAACACTCGTTCGAGTGGGTATCCGGCAGACGTTCTAAGTGTTCGGCGGCGCACGCCGCCGCTTCACTGATCCGCGTCACGTAAACCAGGATGCCTGGCACGCACTTCAAGCTGGGTCGCGGCGCTGCCGCGACTCGCTGCGCCGACCCCCAACCGGCCGCAACCGGACCCCAGGATTAGCACTCCCTGTAATTTCCCCGCCGCTCCGCTATAAATCATCGTAGGGGAGGGCTGCGTATTGTCGTACCGGCACGGTCGATGCATTCGTGTATCGACCGGCCTGTGATCGCGCGCGCCTGGCCCTGGCATCACGACCGCCACGGAGGTGCATTGTGTTTGCCCCGACTCTTGCGCGCACGTTGCTCCACGCCGCCCTGATAGCGGCGGTTTTCTCCAGCTATCTGTGTCTGCCTCCGACGGCGAATGCCGCGAGCGTCGCTCCGCCGCCCGTGAAGGAGAAGCGGGTTCCGCCGGCCGGCGCTTCAGCATCGGTCGATTTCCCTACCATCGTGGAACGATACGGGCCCGCCGTCGTGAATATCAGCGCGACGGCGTCTGAGCAGTCATCGTCGACACCCGCTCCCGCAGCGATCGATGCTGACGATCCCATTCTTGCTTTCGTCAAGCATGTGACGCCGAAATCGCAGGCGTCTCAGGACGGTTCGGCACGCGCCGTTACGGGTACGGGCTCCGGTTTTATCGTTACCCCCGACGGCCTCATTCTGACCACCGCTCATGTGGTGGATCAGGCCGACGAAGTGACGGTCAAACTCACCGATCGGCGCGAGTTCAAAGCGAAGGTCCTGGCGGTCGACGCCCAGAGCGACGTCGCATTGATTCAGATCGATGCCACGAAGCTGCCGACCGTCAAACTTGGCGACTCGTCGCGGGTGCGTGTCGGTGAATCGGTCCTGGCGATCGGCTCGCCCGACAGCTTCGCGAATACCGTTGCCGCCGGCATCGTGAGTGCCACGTCTCGCACGCTCCAGGACGGGAGCAGCTTTCCCTTCTTTCAAACCGATATCGTGGCCAACCCGGACAATTCGGGCGGCCCGCTGTTCAACCGTGCCGGCGAGGTGGTCGGCATCGACGTGCAGATCTACGCGGACTCGGACAGGTCCCCCAGCCTGGCCCTTGCCATTCCGATCAACATGGCGGCCAAGGTGCGATCGCAGGTGCAAGCCGCGCAAGCGACCTCTCCTGGCGGTCTTGGCGTGGAGGTGCAGGACGTCGGCCCTGGTCTCGCCGTAGCCTTTGGCCTGCCGCGACCGGCAGGTGCGCTGGTCAATTCCGTTGCGCCCGGCACAACGGCCGCCGCGAGCGGCCTCAAGCCTGGCGACGTGATCGTCCGGATCGGCGACAAGCCGATTGATCGCTCGACCGAACTCGGCGAGAATGCGGCCGCTTTGCCGCCCGGGACGAAAACCACACTCAAGCTGATCCGCAATCGAAGGCCGATGACACTCACCGTCATGGTCGGCGTGTCCGCGGAAAGCCCCAAAACTCGACCAGCCGAAGGCGGCTCAGGCTCAGGGGACCGCCTGGGCTTGAGCATGCATCCGCTGAATGAAGACGAGCGGCGCGCGAACGATCTGGCGGTGGGTCTGATGGTGGACGGCGTTGATGGGGCGGCGGCGAGCGCCGGCATCCAGCCTGGCGACATCGTGCTGTCGCTCAATGACACGCTGGTCGAAACGCAGGCGGACGTGAGTGCGCTGGAAGCAAAGGCAGGGAAACAGGTCGCCGTGCTGATCCAGCGCGGCCACGCGCGCAGTTTTGTTTCGGTCGCGGTTAGATGAACAGCAGGCTTGCGCCAGTACGCATCCCGACCAGGGTTAACCCATTCGAAACGAGGCGGCAAAGCACATACAGTTCTGACATACCAGCAGGCTTCTGACGCGGGTAGATCTCCGCCGGGGCGTGTCCGGCGGTGTTTCCTTGGTTCCACGAGATCAAAGGAGATGACAGATGGAAATCCGCGATCCTTCCCCCGGCCTCTACAACGAAGATCTCGCGCCCGCCAGACAGCGCAACTGGGGTGCCTTCAGCATCTTCAACGTCTGGACCTCGGACGTGCACAGCCTCTGGGGCTATTACCTCGCCGCCAGCCTGTTCCTGCTGTGCGGCAGCTTCATCAACTTCGTGCTGGCGATCGGGCTCGGCTCGCTGGTGATCTTCGCGCTCATGAACCTGATCGGCTACGCCGGCGAGAAGACCGGCGTGCCTTATCCGGTACTGGCGCGCGCCTCCTTTGGCGTGTGGGGCGCCAATCTGGCAGCCATGGTGCGCGCCGTGGTGGCCTGCTTCTGGTACGGCGCGCAGACGGCGGCCGCGTCGGGCGCGATGGTCGCGCTGCTGATTCGCAGCGACAGCCTGATGGCGTTCCACAAGGGCACGCAGGTATTCGGCCACTCGGGGCTGGAGGTGATCTGCTACGTGATCATCTGGGCGCTGCAGTTGCTCATCATCCAGAAGGGCATGGAAACGGTGCGCAAGTTCCAGGATTGGGCCGGTCCGGCGGTGTGGGTCGCGATGCTGATTCTGGCGATCGGCCTGTGTGTGAAAGCCGGCGGCTTCTCGTTCACCCATGGCATTCCGATGGACGTGCTGCTTCAGAAGACCGGCGACGCCGGCGTCAGCGGCGAGCCAGGCTCGTTCTGGGCGCTGATGGCGGTAGGCGCGACCTGGATCACCTACTTCGCGGCGCTCTACCTGAATTTTTGCGACTTCTCGCGCTACGCGAAAAATCGCGACGCGGTGAAGAAAGGAAATCTGTGGGGCTTGCCGGTCAACCTGATCGCGTTCTCGCTGGTCGCCGGCGTCACTACCATCGCTGCCTTCAAGGTGTACGGCGAAGTGCTGCTTCACCCCGAACAGATTTCGGCCAAGTTCGACAGTTGGGTGCTGGCGCTCATCGCGGCACTGACCTTCGCGGTCGCCACGCTGGGTATTAACGTGGTGGCCAATTTCGTCTCGGCGGCGTTCGACATCTCCAACACGTTCCCCAAGCGGATCAGCTTCAAGAAGGGCGGTTACATCGCCGCGGCCATCGCGCTGGTGCTCTATCCGTTCGCGCCGTGGGAAGGCAACGCCGCGCATTTCGTCAACGCCATCGGCGCCACGATGGGCCCGCTGCTGGGGATCATTCTGGTGGACTACTACCTGGTGGCCAAGGGCAATATCAATGTTGCGGCGCTCTATCAGGAGCACGGTGAGTATCGCTACGAAGGTGGCTGGAACATCAACGCGCTGGTCTCCGCCGCGGTCGGCAGTGTGTTTTCGACTTTCCTGCCTAACTTCACCAATCTGCTGCCCGTCTGGTGGAATACCTATGGGTGGTTTTTCGGCGTGGTGATCGGCGGCGGCATGTACCTGATCATGGCCACGCTGCGGCCGCGTACGGCGATCGCGCCGACCCGTGCCTGAAGGTTTTCCTGACGCGCCGGTAGGGGCGGCTCCCGGCCCCGGCGCGCGGAACCGGCACGGCAACAATGCTTATGGTTGGCCGTCGCCGGGCGTGCTAGGATTTCTCGCAAACAACTCCGGAGACTGCTATGCCGTTCATCTGCGAAAACGTTGAATGTCGCGCCGTGCTGGCCCGCGGGCAAGTTAGATCCATTCACGAGGACGCGGGGTGGTGCTTCTACTGCCCAGACTGCAAAGCGAGGAACGCGTTAAAGGATATCGGTGAGCCGGGCGGTCACGTTGAGTTGGTTCAACCGGAGAGATCCGGTCTCCCGCACAAGGTGATTGCAACGGCTCGACCGTTGGAGGACGGCAAGTACGCGGCGCAGTTGCGCGTGCAAAGGGCACTCGGTATGAAAGGGACCTACGCGGTCGAAGAACACTGGGAGCAGCTCGGTGTATTCCCCGACCCGAACCAGGCTGTCGCGCACGCGAAGTCTATTGCGGCAGATTTGCTGGACCGAAAGGCCTAGTTTCGAGCGCAACGCTGGATTCAGCCGCGCGCACCGCGCGCGGCTCCTGACGGCTGGCCCATGACCGTAGATCCGTACAACACCGGGTGCTGCTTCGTGCCGGTGCTGTGAGGGCCGACATCACTCACGGCGCATCGACGGGAGCGAGCTTGATAAATAGTTTCGCGGCTTCGTTGCCATGCGACAAAGCGCGCAGTGCAAGGGAGAGCGCTAGCTGCGCATCGTGCGCGACTGCACTACGGTCCTGATCGAAGAGTTTGACGGCGTGGCGCATATGCTGCGCCGCCTGATCGTGAAGCTCAGCCGCCAATGCGTGCTGCTTTGCGGCGTTTGTGTTGTCTGCGCCAGAGCCGGTCGATGCCGGTGCGACCGGCGGCGTGTTCGCGCTGTGTGCGCCGGCGTCGTGTGCCTGATCGATCGCGTGCAAGGTGTGGCCATGGGCCATCATCGCCTGATGTGCGGCGTGGGCATAGTCTTTACCCGCCTCGAAATGCCGTGACGCCCCTCGGTGAAATCGCGAGGCCTGCTCGTGATGTGATGCTGCGGCTTCAAGATGTTCTTTTTTGTTGTGCTTCGTGCTCATACCGGCTCCTGTAAGTCCATAAGACCAACGCCGATGACGACCGATTCGAAGACCAGTGGCGGGTCGAAAACCACTGGATTCGAATTTACACGCACTTGCACCCCCGGTGACGTTTTCGTCGCGCGGAATACTTCAACAACCGGCTGCGGGCGAGGGTCGAATACGAATGACCACGGCAAACATGGCGGCAGCCATTAGCTATCTATCCCGCTCCCTCAGAACGAGAACGTTGTATTGAGCATCACCAGACGCGCCTCGCCGACCGCAATGATCAGATTGCTGTTGCTTGACGGGTAGTACGTCTTGTCGAAGACGTTCTTTACGTTAAGTTGCACGCGCGTTGGAATCTTGCCGATCTTCGTTTCGTAAGCGGCGAACAGATCGGCGACGACATAGCCCGGCAGCGTAAAGCTGTTTGCCGTATCGCCCGGGCGCTTTCCGACCAGCCGCGCGCCGCCGCCGAAACGCCATTGCCCCGGCAGATAGGGCAGCATCGTGTCGTACACGGCAAACACGCTGCCGGTATGGCGCGCTGCATTCACGAGACGCGTGTTGTCTTCGCGGTCGACCGCATCCGTGTAGGCATAACTCGCAATCACGCTGACATGCCGTGTCAGCTGACCGGCGACATCGAGTTCGATCCCGCGTGAACGTGCGCTGCCGATTGTCGACGTCGTATCGCCGACGGTGACCGCGACATTCTGTTTGTCGATCTGATAGACCGCGAGCGTGCCTGTAATGCCGGGCTTCGCTTCGAACTTCAAGCCGGCTTCGTAGACCCGGCCGCGCTCGGGCGCGAGGGGCTCGCTGACCTCCGTGGCAACGTTCGGCACGAACGACTTGCTGAAGTTCGCATAGGCGGACAACGCGGGAGTGAGCTTGTACACCAGCCCGAACTGCGGCAGCCACACTTGCCCGTGCGAGTGATCGGCGATGACGAATGGACGCCCAACGCCGGACAGTTGCTGCCAGTTTTCCCAGCGCACACCGCCGACGGCAATCAGGCGGTCGGTCAGGTGGACCGTGTCCTGCGTAATCAGCGAGTACGTATGGACCTTCGAGAGGCTGTCGCTTTGCGACGCGCTCGCTGTGCCGCCCGTCGAGAGCGTCCCATAGACCGGGTCGTACAGGTCGAATCCGGACACTGCCTTGCCGCGGATCGTGTCGCCACGGAAGGAGCGCTGCCGTTCGTATTCGCCGCCCACATAGACTTCGTGGCGCATACCCGCGAGGTTCAGGTCGCCGACCGCGCCGATCGTGGCGATCTCGTCGGAATCGTTGCGGCCAAGGTTTGCATCCGATGAACGGCTCATGATGCCGGTCGTGCTGTTGAATGCCGTTGCGCGGGTCAGGTACTGATCGTAGCGGTCGCGGCTCCACCCATAGGTGGCACGCATGCGCCACTGCTCGGAGAACCGGTGTTCGATCTTGGCCCGCAGCGTTTCCTGCTTGCCGGTACTTTGCGCCCATGCTTCTTCGTAACGGGTGTAGCGCAACGCGTCGTCCAGATGACCGTTCACCAGAACCGTCCCGCGGTCGAAGGGCGTCGTGTAATCGACGTACTGGTAGCTCAGATCGATCGAGGTGTTGGCGTCGTGCCACGACAGTGATGGCGCGATTAGCGCGTCGCGCTGCCGTCCGAAGCTGCGCCAGTAACGCGCGGTGTTGTATTCACCGGTCAGCCGGAAGGCTAGCGTTCCTCCCGCCACCTGACCCGGTTGTCCGATCGGGCCGGTGAGGTCGAAGCTGGTTCCGCTGCCACGGTGGCTGGTGTACGTCGCCGATACCGAGCCGTGCAGTTCGTCCTCCGGTTTGCGCGTGATCATGTTGATCACACCGCCCGGTTCCTGAATGCCGTACAGCAACGAAGCCGGCCCCTTCAACACTTCGACGCGATCGATCGTGGCCAGATAGCTGTGCAGGATCGGCGATCGGATGCCGTCGACAAGGATCGAGCCGTCGTTGTTCGAGCCGAAGCCACGCTTGATGAACGCGTCGCGTGTTCCGCCGAGGGTGTTGGTCTGGGTGATGCCGCTGACATTGCCAAGCACATCGTCGAGGCTTTGCGCCTGCTGATCCTGCATCACGCTCGAACTGACTACCGCGACAGACTGCGGAATCTCGCTGATTTTCCGCTCGCCACCGCCGGATATCCGGCTGGTAAGCGGGCGATAACCGACCGTCGGTTCGAGGTCCGGTGCGGCGCGTACGGAAACCGCCGGCAACTCTTTCTCCGTGGGCGTTTGATCGCTGGTGACGTCGGCCGAGGCGCCGATGGCGGAATGCGTCGAAGCTGCGTACATCAGGAAGGCTATGTGCAGACCGAAGCCGAAACGGCGGTAACGCCCCGGGAGCGCGGAAATTCGCAGAAAACGCATGTGTCAGGAGACCGCCTGCCGACCCATGCGAGAACGCAGAAAGGTGGTTGTAGCGGTGAGCCAAGGGTTATGAAAGAGATCGGATGTTAATGTAAATGGGAATCGTTATCAATAACGATCAAAAAAATAAGATGTTAGGCGGGCGTTGCGGGTCAGGGCGAATCGCGACGCTGTTGTTTTTCCAGGTCCAATCTGACTATGCGCGCCGCTGACGCCAGGTAAAGCGGTGATGGATTGCGACGGTCCTCGCAAAGACACGTGTACGTCAACTTGATCACGTGATCGTCGTTTGATGCCATGGCCATCCGGCACACGTCGTCCCAGCCAACAACTTCGTCAAGCGAATCTGTTTCAACCGTCGCGGGCGTGCGGACCGTTGCATACGCCGCGCACAGCGCAATCCACAAACCGGGCAGCAATCGTTCCGCCAACGCGTCAGGCAATTGTGCCAGGAGGATTTGCGCCGCGTGTGTCGCAGTAACCGTATGAAGCACCGTGAAGTCCGGCGAGCGCCAGTAAGCGCTAATCGTCGCCCGTGCGAGATCGTCGAGTAAGGACACAGTGACGGGAGGCGCAAGGACGGCCTGCCTGAACCGCACATCGCCTGCGACGGCGCGCAAGCGTGACGTGATCGAGTTGCCCTGTACGACACTGTCGCCTATTGCACGTACGACGTTGTCAAACCCGGCTTCGACGTTTTCCGCCGTGCGGGCCTCATTGAAACGGGCATCAATCGGCAGATGCGAGGAGATTAATGCGGCGAGGCCGGAGGCGATTTCGCCGGGATGCGCCGCCTCGATGCCGTATGCCAAGCGGATAAGCGCGTGAAATGCCTGCGTTGCAGGCGCGAACGGCGCCTCTTCCAGCACTGCCGTGATAACCGGGACGGGGCCGCCTTCAGCAATCCAGTCCAGAAAACACAGGCGCAAAGCGCCGAATGCCGCGGCATTGCCGAGCTGCCGCGACCATTCGTGACGGTTGACGATTGTGTCGACAGGCGGCGCGCTCAATGCATATTCGCGCTCCCACATATCGAAGAATTCCTGCAGTCGAGCAGGCGACGCTCCCATCCCGGCCAACGCGACAAGCGCCATTGGACAATGGTTGGTCGTACCTCTGGCCATCAGGTCGAAGCGAGCGTTTCCATCCAGAAGCTCATTCAACTTTAGCTTAACGGGGTCCTTGCGCATATTGCCGTCTCTCGATCAAAGGAATGAATCCATTGTGAAAGTTCAAGTAGACTTGAAGTCAAGAGAGAATTCGTGGAAACGTCATGAACGAGACGACGATTACAATTGGTGAGCTTGCCAGCCGCTCGGGCGTAGCGGCAAGTGCGATTCGTTTCTACGAGGAACAGGGGCTGATCAGCAGTACCCGGACAGAAGGCGGTCATCGACAGTATCGAAGGGAGGTCCTCCGCCGCGTAGGTTTCATCCGCGCCGCGCAGGCTGTCGGATTGAACCTCTCGGAGATTCGTTCTGCCCTTGAGACGTTGCCCTGGCAACGCACGCCGACCAAGCAGGATTGGCAACGTCTCTCGCGCGCCTGGCAGCCTCTGCTTCAGGAACGCATCGACGGTCTTATTGCATTGCGCGATCAGCTTGCGTCCTGTGTCGGCTGCGGCTGCCTTTCGCTGAAGTCATGTTCTCTCTACAATCCCGACGATGTCGCCCGACGACGTGGAAGCGGTGCGCGATATCTGTCGGGCGACACCTCACGCGCTGTGTTGGCGGACGATCTCGCGGATAAGCAGAAAACGTGAGACGGCGGAACTGATAACTCGTCTGTGAAGCGCTTGCATCGGCCTCCTTCGTCACAGACGCCGCTGAACCCAAAAGGAAGCATGAAACGCCTATTCCTCGCTGCGCTCGCAGCCACCTCTTTCGCGACTTGCGTTCATGCGCAAAGCAACGACTCCGGCCCGCTCGTCACGCCCGCGGGCAAACTGCAGTTCGAGCGCGTCGACCATGACTTCGTGGGGATGCTCGACAAGGAAATTTTCGATCGCTTCGGTGCGAACACGCTCTCGCACTTCGATGATGTCGGCAACGCAAATGACACCGTCACGCGCATGCTCGTGCAAACTGATTCCGGCCCGGTGCTGTACGACTTTCGCCACCGTCCGCCGCTTGTGCAGCGCCTGGGTGAGCGTATGACGGTCAAGCGCGTGTTCTGGCAAAGCGATGAAGTCGTGATGCAAAGCTCGCAAGGCTGGTTCCGATTCAAGCGCGGCGTGCTGACGAAGCTGCAGTCGTCTACGACGACGTACCATTGATCACGCGCGCACTTCTATCGCCCTGACGGGCTTGTCATCGCCTTGTCCAGTTTCTCCAAAAGAAACTCAGCGAAGACCGCTACCGCAGGCGGCACCGGTGGGCGGCTCGTGTAGACGAGCTGCAGACCAAGGCCGGTGCCGGCGCGCCGATAGGTCGGCAGCACGCGCACCAGTTTCCCCTGCGTGATGATTGGCTCAACGATTAACTGCGGCAGCAGCGCAATGCCTAGTCCTGCTATACACGCCTGCGCCAGCACACGCATGTCGTTGACTGAGAACCGGCTGTTGATCGACACCTCCTGACTACCCCGTGGACCCTGCAGACGCCACGTGCTGCGGCCCTGGCGATTGGAAATCGTCAGACAGTCGTGTTCGGCCAGTTCGCGCAGCGTGCGTGGTGCAGCACGCCGTTCCAGATAGGCCGGACTCGCCGCGAGGATCATGGCACTCGGCGCCAGCCGACGTACCTTAAGGCCACTACGGCTCTCAATGCCCATGCGCAAGGCCAGATCGACGCGCTCGGCGATCAGATCGGTAGGCGTATCGTCGAGCAGAAAATCGACGCTGATGTTTGGAAAGCGCGCGTAGAACTCGACCAGCCATTCCATGCGAAAGAATTCGAACAGGCCGGCCATCGCGGTGACGCGAACCGAGCCGGACGGTGTCTGCTCGTCTGCATGGAGTCGACCGATCTCGAAGATCTGATCAAGCGCCGGCGCATAGCGTTCGAACAGCGCCTGACCTTCCGTGCTCGGCGCGAGCTTGCGAGTCGAGCGATGCAAGAGACGTGTGCCGAGTTGCCCTTCGAGTTGATCGATGCGGCGGCTCAGCGTATTTGCCGGCATCTGCAGACGCCGTGCCGCCTCCGAGAAGCTGCCGGCGCGGACGACCTGAACGAACATCGCCAGATCATTCAGATCGAGCATGACATCTCTCCATAAATGGATTAATCAAATCCGATTTTACCATCTAGTGTGAAGCGCCTTTAATCCCCATACTTGGCATGTCACACAGGAAGCGGCCGTAAAAAGCCATTCTCCTGCTCCACTCTACGGTGGCATTGCATATCCCCGATACCGCGCACGGGCGCGGCAACTTAATGATTCAAGGACATTGATTTGAAGAAGCATCTGATGATTGCGGCTGGTGCACTCGCCGCCTCACTGTCGTTTTCGGCCTTCGCAGACGTATCGACATACCAGCTAGATCCGGAACACACGTACCCGAGTTTCGAGGCCGACCACATCGGCGGCCTGTCGGTCTGGCGTGGCAAGTTCGACAAGTCACAAGGCACGGTAACGCTCGACCGCACTGCGGAGACCGGCACGGTTGAAGTGACGACCGGCATCGCGTCGATCCACACGGGTAGCACGAAGCTCGACCAGACCCTGCAGTCGGACCAATTCTTCGACGCATCGAAGTTCCCGGAAGCGACCTACAAAGGCACGATCAAGTTCAAGGGAGACAAGCCGGCCACTGTCGTCGGCAATCTGACGATGCATGGCGTGACCAAACCGTTGACGCTAAAAATCGACTCGTTCAAGTGCATGCCGCATCCGATGCTGAAGCGCGAAGTGTGCGGTGTCGACGCAGTGGGCGAATTCGATCGCAGCGACTTCGGCGTCGACTTCGGTAAGGCGTACGGCTTCAGTATGAAGACCAGGCTGCTCATCTCGGCCGAAGCACTGAAGCAGTAATCCCATCGGACCGCTGCGCTCGCCGCGTGAGCTGGCACCGTCCCAACAAAATACCCCATGGAGAACAACCATGTCGAACACCCAGAAGCTCATCGCTGTAGTGGGCGCAACCGGCCAGCAAGGCGGCGCCGTTGTGCGCGCGCTGCAGGCGAGCGGTCAATTCAAAGTGCGCGCGTTGACGCGCAATCCGGGTAAGCATCCGAAGCTGGGCGACGAAGTCGTTCTGGCGGATTTCAATCGTCCGGAAACGCTTAAAGCCGCATTTGCCGGAGTACACGGCGTTTTCCTGGTGACCAATTCCTGGGAAGCACAAGATGACGAGCCCAAGCAGGCGCTCGCCGCAGTCAACGCAGCGAAAGACGCCGGCGTACAGCACTTCATCTGGTCGACGCTCCCCAATGTGGAGACGATCAGCGGCGGCACGATCAACGTCCCGCACTTCACGGTCAAGGCGAAAATCGAACCCACCGTGAGTGAAGCCGGATTCCCGTATCACACGTTCGTGATTGCGCCGTTCTATTACCAGAACCTGATCGGCCTGATGGCTCCGCAGAAACAGGCAGACGGCGCCGTGGGTTGGGCGCTGCCGCTTGATCCGGAGCGGCGCGTCATCCACATGGGCGACATCACGGAACTCGGTCGCCTCGTGGCCGGCGCGTTCGCGCAACCGGAACTCGTGGGGCACGGCGAACATTTGGCACTGGTCGGCGATTTCCTGAGCTTCAACGAGATCATCGCCAGTCTGAATCAACAAGGAAACAAGCTCTCGTTCAAGCAGGTCCCGCGCGAGGTTTTTGCCGGCTGGTTTCCGCACGCCGACGGTATCGCGGCGATGCTCGCCTACTTCGAGGCGCACACCTATCTTGGCTCGGATTCGCGCGACGCTATCGCACTTGCCAACAAAGTCGCCGGGCAGCAGCCGACGAAGTTTGCCGCATGGGCCAAGGCGAACTTCGCGATCCCGGCAGGCACGTGAACGAAGTGCCCTGATCAAACTACGAACGAGCGAGTAGCCATGAGCCGAATTCCTACCCACACAATCGAAAGCGCGCCCGATGCGTCGCGCCCGCTTCTGCAAAAGATTGCCCAGTCTGCGCCGACGGGACGTCCCCTGAACCTGCATGCTCAGATGGCGCATTCTCCGGCGGTGCTGGCGGCGTACGCATCGCTGCGCGCCGTAACCGCCGAGCACGGCACCCTGGATCCGAAGGTGAGCTGGGCGCTCAATCTCGCCATTGCGGCCGCGGTCGGGAACGACTACATGATTGGTATCGCCAGTCGATTCGCCGGCATGAGCGGTTGGGCCGAAGCGCAGATCGCCGCGCTGCGGAAAGGCACAACGACGGGCGACGCCAAGGTCGACGCGCTGACCCGCGTGGTCAGGGAAGCGACTGCCAATTCGGGAAACGTCGCCGACGCCACGTGGAAGGCCGCTCAACAAGCGGGCTGGAGCGATGAACACCTGACGGAGGCATTCGCGTTCCTTGGGCTGACGATGTTCACGGGCTACTTCCTCAACTACGCGCAAACTGATTCGGATATCTGAACAGGCACGTCATCGATAGCAGCAAGATGCCTGCGGGGCGCCACATGATTGTCAGCCCCCATACTCCGTTCGGACCCAATCGTCCGCTCAGCCAGGATTGTCCGCAACCGAGATCAGCGCAAGCGCCGCCGGCACGAGCGGCTGCGCTGCCTCCTTGTTTGCCAACTGTCCGTAGACGTAGGCACCATCGATAAGAAGCGCGATCTGGTTGGCCAGATTGTCCGGCCGGGCAACGCCGATTTGCTTCGCAAGCGCACCGAGGCGGCGGCGCAACTCCACCTTATGCCGGAGGGCCACCACCCGCGCGGGATGATCCGGCGCCGGAAACTCTGTTGCCACATTGAGAAAAGGGCAGCCGCGGTATTTCGGCGCGGCGATGTCACGAGCGATCCACTTGAGGTGGGCCGTGATCTCATCTTTCGGGGCGTTCCGGTGGCGCGTCGCGGTCTTGTCCCAATCGGCCCAATAATTCGCGTCGTCCCGCTCGAGCACCGCAGCGACAAGATCGTCCTTGGTTGTGAAGTGCCGATAGAGACTGGTCTTCGCAACCCCTGAGCGTTCGACGACGAGATCGACGCCGACGGCCCTGACACCCTCCCGATAGAACAACTCCGCCGCCGTATCGAGTATGCGTTCCCGGACGCTGGCGGAACTCGTGGCTCCAGCTTCTTTTGCTGCGGTAGGTGTGCCTCTGCTCATGGCAAGTCCTCTTGAGAGACGGAATCTTTTTGCTTACCGGCTACTGTACCAACATATCCCTTGACACGCTACAGATCTGTACTCTAATCTACAAAAAAGATACCGATCTGTAGCGTTGTTGTCTTGCCAAGCTGCTGTCCCCCCATTCGAAGAAACACCATAACAACTGGAGGTCTGCAATGCCGTCGAATCAAACCGTGGCCGTCTTCGGCGCCTACGGCCACACCGGCCGCTTCGTGGTGTCTGAACTGGTCAGGCGTGGCTGGAGACCTATCCTCTCCGGGCGCGATGCCAGCAAGCTGAACGCCCTCGGCGCCGCTTCCCCCGGGCTGGACATTCGGCCCGCGTCGGTAGATGACCCGGATTCTCTCGACCGGGCGCTTGCAGGTGCTGCCGCTGTGATCAATTGCGCCGGCCCCTTCGCCAGTACGTCCGCGCCGGTGATCGAAGCCGCGTTGCGCGCACGGATTCCGTATCTGGACGTCGCGGCGGAGTTAGAGGCCAATCTGGATACGTTCAAGCATTACGCTGAACGGGCGCGCGAGACGGGCGTCGTGATCGTGCCGGGGATGGCATTCTTCGGCGGCTTGGGCGATCTTCTCGCCACGGCGGCAATGGGCGATTGGACGGCAGCGGACGAAATCTGCATCGCCTATGGGCTCAGCAGCTGGAAGCCGACGCTCGGCACAAGGGCGGCGGGCCAGGTTTCGCGGCAGCGTAGAGAGGGGCGGCGACTTGTCTTTACGAACGGGCAGATGGTGTTCCGCACGGACGCAGCGCCGGTTGGCGAATGGCAGTTCCCTGCACCGCTCGGCACGCAGCCGGTTATTGGCGAATTCACGATGGCGGATACGGTGACGATCGCGCGCCATCTGAAGACACCCGAGATTCGCTCGTACATGACGGCGGTGGCGGTTAAAGACCTGCTGGAGCCGGATGCGTCGCCGCCTGTCGCGGTCGACGAGAACGGACGCTCCGCGCAAACCTTCCTGGTCGACGTTGTCGTGCGCTCGGGCGGCAATGAACGTCGCGCATCGGCAAGCGGTCAGGATATCTACGCAATCAGCGCGCCTCTGGTGGTTGAAGCAGTCAGGCGCGTCGTCAATGGGCTGGTCCATGGGGCAGGCGTCTTCACCGCCGGCGAAGCCTTCGACGCGCGTGATTTTCTGGAGTCACTGCGTCATCAGGAGCATCTGGCATTGGAGATGCCGTGAACGGTGCTCCTGCTTTCAGGCGCTCATTGTGACGCTGCCTGCCTGTCCGGATGCCGCGGATCATGTAGCTGATCTGCCGACCAGCCGCCGCCCAGATCGCCGAATAGCGAGGCGGCGTCCAGTAAGCGCGTCTCCTGAACATTCAGCGCGGTCTGCTGAGTGGCCAGCTGTGTGGCCTGCGCGGTTGCCACGGTCGTGTAGTCCACCGTACCGGCCTCGTACTCGTTGAACGCGATCTCGGCGCCGCGGGTCGCATCTTGCACAGCCGTGTCCAGAACGACCGACTGCTCGGCCAGGATTCGCAACCCGGACAAGTCGTCTTCAACGTTCTGGAACGCCGTCAACACCGTGCCCCGGTAGTTGGCGACGGCCGAGTCGTAGGCAGCCTTTGCCGCGTCGACATCGGCACTGCGCAAGCCGCCGTCGAAAAGCGTTTCGGTGGCGCTGCCGCCGAGCGACCAGACGTAGTTAGCCACATTGAAGAGACCGGACAACGGCGACTGCGTGAGCCCGGCCAGCCCGGAAAGGGAAATCTCCGGGTAGTACGCCGACACCGCCACGCCAATCGCCGCGTTTTGCGCAGCCATCTTGCGCTCGGCGGCGGCGATATCGGGCCGGCGTTCGAGCAGCGTCGACGGCACGCCGACGGGCACACCCGGCAGTGTCGGCATCGTGGTGCTGTGCGTAATCGACAGCTCTTCCGGATTTTTGCCCACCAGCACGGCAATCGCGTGTGCGTCCTGAGCGCGCGCCACGCCGAGAGCGATCAGATTGGACTGCGCCGTTTCGAGCTGGGTGCGGGCAGAGATCACGTTGGACGGCGGGACGGTGCCCGCCTGATCCTGGTCCGACACGACATCCAGAAAGTGTTGGTAGGCCACGACAGTCTTCTGCAGAAGGTCGATATTGGCGTCGCTGGTGCGCAGTTGGATGATCGCCGTGGCCAGCGCCACCTGCTCGGAGAGCGTCGCATTGGCGAGCGTCGCTTCGCTCGCTTGCGCCGTCGCGGCGTTTTCTTCGATCGTGCGCCGCACCTGGCCCCACAGATCAGGCGCCCAGCTGACGTTGCCTTCGAGCGAGGCCGAGTTGACCACTCGGGCGGTATTGCCGACCGAGCTGCGCGCCTTGGTGCCCGAACCGGTTGCGCCGATGGTCGGGAACAGGCCGGCACGCGCCGCCCGCACTTCTGCCAGCGCTTCCTGATAGTTCGCGTAGTCCGCGCGCACGGTCTGGTTCGACACCGACACCAGCGGTTCGAGCTGGTCCATCAGCGGATCGTTGAAGGCCGTCCACCAGTCGCCCTTCGGTTTGTCAGCAGCGGGCTCGGCTTGCGTCCAGCCCGGCAACTCCGAGTAGGTGGCGGCCACGTTGACTTGCGGCCGGTGGTAGTCCGGGCCGACCATGCAGCCGCTGGCCAGCAGGGCCAGCGTCGCGACGGCCAGCGGCCGAAGCGGGCCAAAGCGACCAAGGCGGTCAAAGCGGTTACGGGAAATCTTCATCGTCATGCCCTCGTATCCGGTTGTCCGGGTTGCTGCGCGTCGCGATTCCATGGCAGGTTGGCGGACCATCTGACCAGCTTGGAACGCAAGCGGTCGAGGTAGAGGTAGATCACCGGCGTCGTGTACAAGGTAAAGACCTGACTCAGGATCAGGCCGCCCATCACCGTGATACCGAGCGGTTGCCGCAGCGAGGCGCCCTGGCCAATACCGATGGCGAGCGGCACCGCGCCGAGCACGGCCGCGAATGTGGTCATCATGATCGGCCGCAGACGGACCACGGCGGCCGAGTGAATCGCGTCCCTTGCCGGCATGCCTTCGGTGCGCTGCAAATGAATCGCGACGTCGACCATCATGATGCCGTTCTTCTTGACGATACCGATCAGCAGGATGATCCCGATCAGCGCGATCACTGAGAACGGAGTGCCGAAGATCAGCAAGGCCAGCGTCGCACCGATTCCCGCTGACGGCAGTGTCGACAGGATGGTCAGCGGGTGGATCGAGCTTTCGTACAACACGCCGAGCACGATATACACCACGCCGAGCGCGGCCAGGATTAGCAGCGGCACTGTTCCCATGGACTGCGAGTAGGCCGCCGCCGCGCCGGCGAACGAGCCGTGGATGCTGGCGGGCATGCCGATCTCGCGGATCGTGTTGTTGATCGCCACGCCCGCCTTGCTCAGGGTACCGCCCGCTGGCAGGTTGAACGAAATCGTCCCGGCCACGAGGCCGCTCTGGTGGTTCACCTGTGTTGACGTATGGCTGTTCGAGAACGAAGCCAGCCCCGCCAGCGGCACCATGGTTTCCGCCGACGTGCTGTCCGCACTGCCGGTCGAACTGCCGCCCTTGCTGTTGGCAATGCTGTTGGTGGTCGCGTTGGCTTGCGCGTTCGAGTTGAGCGCATTCGTGGTCGTGGTGGCACCGGCTTCGGTCGCGACGGTCACGCCCGAGACCGTGGCACCCGGCATCTGCGTGGCCGCCGTGCCGGTGGCGTTGCCCGACGCTCTGCTCAGGTAAATCTGGTTGAGCGCTTGCGGGTATTGCCAGTAATCCGGCGCCACCTCCATCACCACGAAATACTGGTTGAGCGGGTTGTAGATGGTCGACACCGTGCGCTGGCCGAACGCGTCATACAGCACGTTGTCGACCTGGTTCGGCGCGAAGCCGTAGCGCGCCGCCGTTGAGCGATTGATGGTGACGTAGGTCTGCAGACCGTTTTGCTGCAAGTCCGAATTCACGTCGAGCAACTGCGCGTGCTCCTTGCCGAGCGCGGCGACGAGCAGCGGTGTCCACTTGAACAGCGCGGCGGAATCGTCGCTGGTGAGCGTGTACTGATACTCGGCGGCGGATTGCCGTCCGCCGATTCGCAGATCCTGCTGTGCCTGGATAAAGAGCCGGGCGCCCGAGACCGCATTGAGCTTGGGCCGCAGGCGGTTCACGACCTCGGTGGCCGAAGCGTGGCGTTGGGCTAGCGGCTTGAGTTCGATGAACACGTTCGCGGTATTGAGCGCGCGGCCGCCCGTAAAGCCCGCTACCGAGGCCACGGCCGGATCTTTCTGCACGATCTCCTGCAATTGCGTGAGCTTCTTTTGCATCGCCGGAAAGGAGATGCTCTGGTCGGCGATGATCTGTCCGATCAGGATGCCCGTGTCCTGCTCGGGAAAGAAGGTGGCCGGCACCAGCTTGAACAGAAACACGTTGCCCACCAGCAGACCGATCAACAGCAGGATGACCAGCAGCGCATGGTCCAGTACAGCGGTGAGCGAGCGCGCGTAGGCATTCTTGAAGCGATCGAACTGTTTTTCGACCCATATCGCCCAGCGCGCTTTCGAATGCCCGGCGTTGTCGCGGCTCAGCACGTAGGCGCACATGGCCGGCGTGACCGTCAGCGAAATCACCAGCGAAATCAGGATGGCGACGGAGAGCGTGACCGCGAACTCATGGAACAGCAGGCCGACCACACCCGGCATCAGCATGATCGGGAGGAACACCGCGATCAGCGAGAGGCTCATCGAGATCACCGTGAAGCCCACTTCGCCGCTGCCTTTCAAGGCGGCCTCTTTCGGACTGAGCCCCAACTCCATGTGACGCACGATGTTTTCCAGCACCACCACCGCATCGTCGACCACGAAGCCGGTGCCGATGGTCAGCGCCATCAGCGAAAGGTTGTCGATGCTGTAGCCGAGCAGGTACATCGGCCCGAAGGTGCCCACGATCGAAAGCGGCAGCGCGACGGCCGGCACCAGCGTGGCGCGCGGCGATTGCAGGAAAATAAACACGACGCCCACCACCAGCAGCACGGCGATGAACAGCGTGCGCTCGGTGTCGCCCACCGACGCTCTGACCGACTCCGAGCGGTCGATCGCGATGCCCACGTGCACACTGCTCGGCAGCGTCGCCTCAATTGAGGGCAGGACCTTGCGGATCTGCGCGACGGTGCTCACAACATTGCTGCCGGGCATCGGATACACGATCACAAGGATGGCGGACTTGCCATTGAAGAGCCCGGCATTGCGGATATTTTCGTTCGAATCCCTGACCTGGGCCACGTCGCGCAACTGGACCGGCGCGCCGTTGCGGTAGGCGACCACCAGGTCGCGATACGGCGCGGCATGCGTGATCTGGTCGTTGGACGTGACCACGTAGCGCTGGTCGCCTTCGTCGAGATGGCCTTTCGCGCTGTCGGCGTTGGCGGCGCTGATCGCCGCGCGCACGTCTTCCAGGCCGATGCCGTAGCTGTTCAGTTTGCCCGGTTGCAATTCCACGCGTACCGAAGGCAACGCGCCACCGCCAAGCGTGATCTGACCCACCCCCTGAACTTGCGAGAGTTGCTGCTGGATCACCGAATCCGCGGAGTCGTAGAGCTGTGCCTTGGTGAGCGTGTCCGAGGTCAGCGAGAGCACCATGATCGGCGCATCCGCCGGGTTGTACTGGCGATAGCTCGGGTTGCTGCGCAGCGTGGTCGGCAAATCGGCGCGCGCCGCCTGGATGGCCGCTTCGACGTCGCGCGCGGCGCCGTTGATGTCGCGCTTCAGGCCGAACTCGACCACGATCAACGACGAGCCGACGGAGCTGGTCGACGTCAGTTCTTCAACGTCGGCAATCGTGGCGAGCCGCCGCTCGAGCGGCTCGGCCACCGTGGTGCCCATGATCTCCGGGCTCGCGCCCGCCATGTTCGCCTGCACCACGATGACCGGAAAGGCGATATTCGGCAACGGCGCAACCGGCAGCCGGAAGTAGGCGAGCGCCCCGGAGATCAGGATCGCGACGGCCAGAAGCGTGGTCGCGACAGGCCGCCGGATGAATAACGCCGAGATGTTCACGGCGTTTCCTCCGCACCGCCAGGAGGCGAACTCTCCGGTTTATTGCGGTTGCGCCAGCGTCTCGTACGCTCGGCCATTCTGTCGAAGAACAGATAGATCACGGGCGTGGTGAAGAGCGTCAGCACCTGGCTTAACATCAGACCGCCGATGATCGCGAGCCCCAGCGGCCGGCGCAATTCCGAACCCGTGCCGCTGCCGAGCAGCATCGGCAACGCGCCGAGCATGGCGGCGAGGGTGGTCATCAGGATCGGGCGGAAACGCAGCAACGAAGCCTCGAAGATCGCCTCGCGCGGCGGCTTGCCGTGATTGCGTTCGGCATCCAGCGCGAAGTCCACCATCATGATGGCGTTCTTCTTGACGATACCAATCAGCAGCACGATACCGATAATGCCGATCACATCCAGGTCGCTGCCGGCGATCATCAGCGCGAGCAGCGCGCCGATACCCGCCGAGGGCAGCGTGGAAAGAATCGTCACCGGATGGATGAAGCTCTCATACAGCACGCCGAGCACGATATACACCGCCACCAGTGCCGCGACCAGCAGATAGACTTCGCTCGACAGCGAATCTTCGAATGCCTGGGCCGCGCCCTGCAGCGACGAGGTGATCGACGGCGGCAGGTTCACCGACTGCTCGGCTTGATGGATGGCCTTGACGGCGGTGCTCAACGAAGCATCTTTCGCGAGGTTGAACGAGATGGTGACCGATGGGAACTGCGCCAGATGGCTGATCACGAGCGGCGACTTGGTGATCTGGATCTTCGCGATACCCGACAGCGGCACCTGGCCCGTGCTGCTGGTCTGACTCGGCAGATACAGGTTGCCGATCGACTGCACGTTCGGCAACGATTCCGGTTTGGCGACGAGAATCACGCGGTACTGGTTCGACTGCTCGAAGATGGTCGAGACGATCCGCTGGCCGAGCGCGTCGTACAGCGCGTTGTCGATCGTCGCGGGCGTAATGCCGAAGCGCGCCGCCAGTTGCCGGTTGACTTCGACATTCACACTGAGACCGTCGGTATTCATGTCGCTTTGCACGTCGGCAAGCGACGGAATCTGCTTCAGCTTCGCTATCAGTTCCGGCACGTACTTCTGGAACGCCTGCTGGCTCGGTCCGCGCAGCACGAAGCTGTACTGGTTCGGCGAGACCGTCGTGTCCAGCGTCAGATCCTGCTCGGGCTGCATGTAGAGCCTGACGCCCGGCACATTGGCGACTTCCTGCTGCAGACGCCGCGCCACTTCCTGCGCCGTGTCGGAACGTTTGTCGCGGTCGCGAAGATTGATCAGGAAGCGGCCATTGTTCAGCGTCGAGTTCGTGCCGTCGATACCCACGTAGGAGGTCAAAGAGACGACATCCGGGTCTTTCAGGATCGCGTCGGCGAGCGCGCCCTGGCGTTTCACCATCGCGGCGTACGACACCGAGTTGTCGGCCACGCTAATACCCTCGATCACGCCGACGTCCTGCACCGGAAAGAGGCCCTTCGGAATCACCACGTACAGGATGCCGGTCAGCACGACGGTGCCGATGGCCACCACGAGCGTCAGCACCTGGTGATCCAGCACCCAGCGCAGCCCGCGCTCATAGGCGCCGAGCGTTTTGTCGAACAGGCCCTCGCTGATGCGCTCAAAGCGGCTCGGATGACGGTCGGCCTGCGCGCGCAACATGCGCGCGCAGAGCATCGGCACTACGGTCAGCGAGACGATTGCGGAGATCACGATGGTGACGGCTAGCGTCACCGCGAATTCGCTGAACAGACGCCCGATCACGCCGCCCATGAAGAGCAGCGGAATCAGCACGGCAATCAGCGAGATGGTCAGCGACAGAATCGTGAAGCCGATCTGGCCCGCGCCTTCCAGCGCGGCCTCGAGCGGTGTCTTGCCTTCCTCCAGATAACGCACGATGTTCTCGATCATCACGATCGAGTCGTCGACCACGAAGCCGGTGGCGATGATGAGCGCCATCAGCGAGAGGTTGTCGATCGAGTAGTTCAACTGGTACATCACAGCCAGCGTGCCGATCAACGAGACCGGCACCGAAATGCTCGGAATCAGCGTGGCGGGCACGTTGCGCAGGAATACGAAGATCACCGCGACCACCAGTACGATGGCGAGAATCAGCTCGAACGCCGCGTCGGAGACCGACGAGCGGATCACGCCCGTGGTGTCCGACACCACGGTCACTTTCATGCCGGCCGGCAGCGTGGACTCGAGCTGCGGCAGTTGCTTCATGATCTGGTTGACGGTCGCGATCACGTTCGCGCCCGGTTGCCGCTGCACGTTGAGCACGATCGCCGGCGAGCCGTTGTACCAGGCGCCGCGCTCGACGTCCTGAGCGGCCTGACTGACCCGCGCGACGTCGCGCATGAACACCGGGGCGCCGTTCTGATAGGCGATCACCGTGTCCAGATAGTCCTTCGGATCGGTGATCTGATCGTTGCCGTTGATCGTGTAATCGAGCTCCGGGCCGTCGAAATTGCCCTTCGGCTGACTGACGTTGACATAGCTGAGCAGTGTGCGCAGATCGTCGATGTTCAGGCCATACGCGGCCAGCTTGTGTGGGTCCGCTTCCACGCGGATCGCCGGTACATTGCCGCCGCTCGTCGTGACCACGCCCACGCCCGACACTTCGGAAATCTTGGTGCCGAGACGGTTGTTGGCGACGTCTTCAAGCTGGGTCAGCGACATCGATTTCGACGTGACCGCGAGCGTCAGGATCGGCTGGTCGGCCGGATTGACCTTGGCATATGTCGGCGGCGCCGGCAGACCGGAGGGCAGGTAGCTGTTGGAGGCGTTGATTGCCTGCTGGACGTTCTGTTCGGCGATGTCGAGGTTCAGCGACAGATCGAACTGCAGCGTGATGACCGACGCGCCGTCCGAGCTATACGACGTCATCTGTTGCAAGCCGGGGATCTCGCCCAACTGGACTTCGAGCGGCGCCGTGACCGTGGTGGCCATCACGTCCGGGCTCGCGCCCGGATAGAACGTCTGCACCTGGATGGTCGGATAGTCGACGTTGGGCAGCGACGAAACCGGCAGCACGCGCATAGCGACGAGGCCCACCAGCACGAGGGCGATCATCAGCAGCAGCGTGGCTACCGGTCGAAGAATAAACAGGCGGGAGATGTTCATCGGCGCGTGAGCTTGCTACGACGAAGCAGCATTGGCCGACGCCGCTGCTGGCGCGGACCCGGCAGCGGGTTCGGACGCGGCAGGCTCCGCGGCGGCGCCGCTGGCCGACGCACTAGCTGCCGCGGGCTTCGGCTTGGCCGGCTGGATTTTGGCGCCGTCGTTCAGGCGGTCGGTGCCGTCCGTGACCACCTGGTTGCCCTGCGAGAGGCCGGACAGGATGACCGTGTTCTTGCCGTCGCTCGGGCCGAGCTTGACCTTGTGTACTGAGACGGTGTTGTTCGCGTTGACCAGATAGACGAAGTCGCCCGGCGCGCCGGTTTGCACGGCGGGCGTTGGCACCAGCACGGCATTCTGCATCGTATCGACCAGCAGCTTGACGTTGACGAACTCGTTGGGGAACAGCGCTTCGTCCTGGTTGGCGAAAGTGGCGCGTAAGGTGACGGTGCCGGTCGACGTGGCCATCTGGTTGCTGACGGCGTAAAGCGTGCCGGTGGCAACCTCGCGCGCGTTGTCGCTGGAATAGGCGGTGACCGGCAAGGTGGCGCCGCCATTCAGGCGCTGCACGATGGAGGCCAGTGCGTCTTGTGGCACCGTGAACTGCACGGTCGTCGGCTTGATGGTGGTGATGACGACAATCCCCGTCGACGATGACGCCGTCACGTAGTTGCCCGGGTCCACGAGGCGCAGACCGACCTTGCCGGCGACCGGCGCGGTGATGTAGCAATAGGCCAGGTCGAGGTCGAACTGGGCGATGTTGGCGAGATCGGCCTGGACTGCAGCCTCGTCCTGCTGCACCAGGAATTGCTGATCCGCAAAGGTCTGCTGGGCGATCGACTTGCGCTCGTTCAACTGCGTGAAGCGGACCAGATCGGCACGCGCCTGGGCCAGCGTTGCGCGGTCTTTGGCGAGTGTCGCCTGAGCCTGCTGTTTGCTGATCTGATACTGGCGTGGATCGATCTGGGCAAGGAACTGGCCTTTCCGTACTTCCTGGCCTTCGTGATAACCGACGGCAGTGAGGTAGCCGCTTAGCTGCGGCAGCACGGTCACGGTGGCGGTCGGCGTAACCGTGCCGAGTTCGCTCAACGTGACTGGCATCGAACCGAGTGTAGCGCTCGCTACAGTGACGACGATGGGTGCGACGTCGCGCGTGGGTTTCTTCTGGGTCAACAGGTGAACAACGACAAGCGCGACTAGCGCCAGCACGACAACCGCAAACAGAATGAGCCCGCGTCGGGAGCGCTTGGGTTGCTTGGACACGGCTTCGCTCATAGGTATCTCCGAAAACAGATGCTGCCGTTGATGATCGGACGGGGAGTCATTCTCTGCCGGGATGTTGGGAACATGCCATGGTTCTCGCGCGTTGTCACAACCCAACGACTGTTTGGACTGCTGTTATCTAATTGCAAGCAAAGCGGACTGCGCAAAATGCATAACGTCTTGACCGGCACATGGCGATGTTATGGCCTGGTGACGGGATCCGTGACGATGAATGCGCTTCGTAATTGGCGGTAACGTTTTGTCGAGGTGGCCTCGCGAAATAGCGCGTACGGCGAATCGCCGACGGCCGCGAAGGCCTTGCTGACAGACCGTGTATTGCTCACGTTCGCCTTGGTGGAAGCGGCTGGACAACCATTGAGACCAAGCATGGCATCAATGTACCCAAGGCGCGCAAGGCTTGAGTTACCGGAGTGATACATGTTGGGGTCTGAAAGACTCCGTCGGGAGTCTTTCGGCCCGCAGCCGGCGGCAATGAACCGGCGATCGTAGGGGTGTTCTTTGGGCGGGGGGCGTAGCGAGCGGGAAGGTGCGTTGAAAGCTTTTTGAAATTATCTGCGCGGAAGTTCAAGACGAGGTCCGCGACGCTCGGACTCAGCGACAAGACGGACCTCAGGGAAGGCAGTATGGGTAACAGATTTCACGCTGACGGAAATGACCGCTGACGAAGAGGCGAAACTACGTCAATGGATGCCGTCCTGTTTGGCATAGGTTGACTCCCACCCGCCGCCGAGCACCTTGCACAGCGTGATGAGGTTAGCGTCGGCGTCGGCCCTGCTTTGCTCAAGCTTGCTCTCTGCGTCGAGCAACTGCTTCTGCACGTTAAGTACGTCGAGAAAATCGACCGCGCCTGCCTTGTACCGTTGCTGCGCAATCGAAAGCGCACGCTGGTTCAGGCTCACCACCGCCGTCAGGCGATCGCGTCGCCGCTGTTCAGCGTCATAGACGACGAGCGCATCGTCCACCTCGCGCCACGCCTCGAGTACGGTACGTTTGTAGACAATCGCAGCCTCCTGCTGTTGTGCCTCGCGCAAATGGAGCGTTCCTTTGAGGCGCCCGCCTTCGAATATGGGAAGCGTGATCGACGGTCCGACGACAAACTGGCCGGACGCCCAGTCGGCGAGATTCGAGAGCTGAAGGCTCTGGAACCCCGCGCTGCCGTTCAGCGATATGCGTGGATAGAAGTCGGCTTTGGCCATGCCGATCGTCGCCGTGGCCGCGTGCAGTTGAGCCTCTGCTTTTCTGATGTCGGGTCTGCGCTGCACCAGCTCCGACGGAAATCCGATGGGCACCTGTTCAGGCAGCGCCGGTACATCGTGCGACTCGCCGAGCGTTTGCTGTAGCGCGCCCGGTTCCTTGGCCAGCAGTACGCCAATTGCATTGATCGTGGTCTCGCAACGCGATTCAAGCGTGGGGATCAGGCTTTCGATCGACTCCGCCTGTGCCATCGCGTTGGCCACGTCCAGGTCCGTAGTGACGCCCTCGTGCACCCGGGTTTGCGTGAGCCTCGTGGCGTCGTGAGCGATTTCAAGGTTCTGCTTCGCTATCTGAAGGAGAGCCTGTGTGTCGCGCAACTGAATATAGTCTCGCGCGAGTTCAGCGCGCGCGGACAACAGAATCGCATTGCGGTCCTCGTATGAGGCATCGGACAGCGCCGTTGCAGCCTCGACACCACGTCGCGCCCGACCCCAGATGTCGAGTTCCCAAGATGAATCGAAACCGAACTGGTAGAGGTTGTAAGCGGGCGAGCCCTTGGCGCCCGGCAACGGGGCCACGCCAAGCGGCGTGCCGCCTGACGCCGACTGCGCCTGGCTTCCTGTCGGGGTGGTGCCGAGCAATGACAGAATGCCGTTCGGACTGCCGCGCTCGCGGTCATAGGATGCGGCGCCGTCCAGCGTCGGATACTCTTCGGCACCGGCGATCCGTTGCTCGGCCCGGCTTTGCCGCAGACGTGCGGACGCTGCCGCCACGTCGAGGTTCGCGTCCGCCAGTTGTTGTTCAAACGAGTCCAGCACGGGGTCGTTAAACAGCTTCCACCATTCTTGACTGAACTCGGATTCGACTGCTTTGCTGGGCGCTTGCGCAGACTGGGTGCGGTTAAACACATCTGGCGTAGTTGTCTGCGGAGGTTCGAAGTTCGGGCCCACAGTACAGCCGGCCATCACGAGGCACGCCAGCATAAACAGCGCTAACTCGCGGAGGGAGAATTCGCTCGCTTTCATTTTTTGTCTCCCCCTTCTGTGCGGGTATCGGCATGCTTGCCGACGGCGACCTCCGTTTCGACAGAAAGTCCCACGCTCAGCACAGACGCGGCTTGCTGTCCGCGGTCAATGGTGATCTTCACAGGCACGCGTTGGACGACCTTGGTGAAGTTGCCCGTTGCGTTGTCGGGTGCGATCGGCGCGAAGCTCACGCCGGTTGCGGGGGCAAGACTATCCACATGCCCTTTGATCACCTCGCCTGGAAAGCTGTCGACCTTGATACGCACGGCGTCGTCGGGCCGCATTCTGGCGAGCTGGTTTTCCTGAAAGTTGGCGACGATATAGGCATCCGACAGCGGGACGATCGCGAGCAGCGGCGCGCCGGGCGTAACGAATGCGCCGACCCGCGCCGAACGTCGTCCCACCTTGCCGTCGATGGGCGCGCGAATCTCCGTATAGGACAGGTTGAGCTTTGCCTGTTCGAGCGCGGCCTCGGCGTGCGCCAACGCGCCTGCAGCCTTGTCGCGCTGAGTACGCAGAACATCGAGGTTCTGCTCAGTCGCCAGAAAAATAGCCTGATTGCGGGACTGCTGCGCGAGTTGCTCGGCCAGTGCGCTCGTAGCATGCTGTTGCTCCTGCGTGGTTCCCGCGCCGGCTTCCGAGAGATTCTGGTAGCGCGAGGCATTCGCTCGCGCAAACTCGAGTGCAGCAGCATCTGAGCGAAGCGTGGCACGCGCCTGATCGACGAGCGCGGGTTGCCGTGCGATCTCGGCATCGTAGTTCGCGACCGATGCGGTTGCTGCCGCTACGTCCGCTTGCGCACTCATCAAGGCGGCGCGGAAGTCGCGGTCATCGATACGCACCAATAATTGTCCAGCTTTCACCTGCTGGTTGTCTTCTACGAGTACCTCTGACAGTTGGCCCGCAACGCGTGGCGCTACCAGCGTGAAATCGGCCGTCACGTAGGCATCGTTCGTGGTCTCGCTATTCGAGTTGGCAAACAGCCGTGTGCCGGCCAATACGGCTACGGCGAGTATGACCACATACGCGGCAAGACGAATTGTTTTGGGAGAAAAACGGGTAACGGATGACATATCTATCTCCGCTTAGCGGGAAGAGGGAGGCGTAGTACTCCATGGCGGATAAATGCGCACGGGTAACACCGGAATAACGAAAAGGAAGGCGACGGCGATAGCTGCCATCACGCGATAAAGATCCGCCGATGTCAGCACTACGGCCTGCTCGTGGATCCGATGCGCGAGTTCACCGAGGCCATGAACCGCATCGATGCTTTGGCCCGCAACCAACGTGTTGTTGCCCAAGCGGTCCACGAGCATGCTCGAATGAAAATGCTCGCGCGTCGTACCCAGTCCTTCGATGAGACCGGTTGCCGCAGCGCCAGTAAACGTTTTGAGCGTGTTGAACATGGCCGAAGCAAACGGACCTTCCGTTGGCGGCAAGCCTGTCGTTACGCCCATCAGGATCCCCATGATCACCATCGGTTGCGCAACGATCTGTAACGACTGAAGCCAGTAGAAGTTCTCGCGAATCCACTCGGAGGTCATGAAACTCCCCATGAAGCACGAGGTGGCCATCAGCGAAAGTCCAATGGCCATGATCCAGCGATGGTCGACCTGCCGCAGGTTCAGGACGGCGGCGGTCGCAGGCAGCGCAATCAACAGGGGAATGGCGACCAGCAAAGACAGCGGCGTGGTTTGCAGCGGCCTGTAACCGTGAATCTGTGCGAGATACTGGCCGGGTATGGCGGCAACGCCCACCAGCAGCACAACTGCGCCTACGAGTGTCAGGAGTCCGTGTGCGAAGTTCCGGCGGGACAGCAGTTGCAGTTTGAAAAACGGCAGCGGATGAAACCACTCGTTGACAAGAAACGCCGCGAACAAAAGCGCCCCGCCATAAAACATCGTGGAGATAAACGTGGAATTCAGCCAGTCAAGGCGGTCCCCCTGCAGAAGGCCAATGACGAGCATGGCTATGGCGGGGTACCCCAGGATGAATCCGCTCCAGTTAAACAAGCGGAACCGCTCGAGTTTGGTGGGATCGGCCGGAAGTCCCTTGTAAATTGCCACGCAGCTCACTAAGCCAAGCGGCACGATTTGCCAGAAGGCCATTTGCCAACCGACGTATTCGGTCCACAAGGCTGCGAGCGGCGTGCCGAGCGCCGGGCCGAAGGTCGCAGTCAGCGCATAACCTGCGAGTCCGTATAACTTGATTTTCGGTGGCAGATAGCGGAGTGCCACGATGATCAGCATCGGCGGCAGACATCCGCCGGCCACGCCCTGCAGCGCACGCAACACATAAAGCGTATGCAGGTTCGGCGCAAACGGACACAGGAATCCAAGCAACATCACGGCCAGCACGGCGCCGATCGTGAATCGCTTCAGTGTGAACGTCATCCCAAACCACGGAGCAAATACCATCGTGGCTACGTTTGCAGCCTCGAAGAGCGTGGTCAGCCACGTCCCGTCGTCACGTCCGATCGAGAACGCACCGCGAATATCAGTCAGCGCCACCGCGGTGACCTGTTCGTTCAATATCGCCAGCAGCGACGCCAGCAACATTCCGATCAGGCCGATCGCAAGACGAAGCGGCAGCTTTGCTTCCGCGGACGTCTGCTGTACAGGCGTCTCTGTCATGCGTACAGAAACCGGCGCCGGCGATTGTGCGAGCTTCGGTTCTCGCGCGCCGGCTGTCCGTGGGTTGGCGGCGTTCATAAGGGTCTGGCCTCGGGCTGCGCCTCTGCAAAGTATTGAGGCGCCTCGCGACGATCGAACATTCCGTACTCCCGGACGATACGGATGTGCCGCAGGCGTACGCCTGCCGGCAGAGCCGCATTGCGCTCAAAGGCTTCAGCGGCTTCCAGGTCGGCCCATGTCGCCACCGCGATGACGTCGCCGGGCGTCAGCAGCGCGTCGAACGCATCCCACGCAAGGAGGCTGGATGCCTCTGTATCTAGTCCGAGCGACTTCGCGACTGCCTCTGCACCTGCTTGCTTGACCCAGTCCGGCGCGTACTTCGCGTCGAGCAGCGTGACGGCCTTACCCATTCCCGCTTCGGTGGTGTCGAGGCGTTGCTCGACCAAGGTCTGCCCCGCAGGCAAGCGCGTATCCGCAACGGTCTGGCCAATGCGCAGGCGGTAGTCCGCAAACACACGATCACGCGCCGCCTGTTGCACCTTGTGATGGTTCGCCGTCACTCGCCAGCGTATCAGCGACTTTTCATCGCGCCAGCTCGATAGCGAGAGCAGCCATCCCTGGCGCGTCAGACTGGCGTAGCGGGTGTTGTCGACGAAGCCGTCGATCGTTTCGAGCTCGGGGCGCAGCATCTTCGCCATGCCGAGATAGGCGTCGAATTGTTCGACTTCTGGATTGACTTCAAGCATTGCAGAAAACATGGATTCCCTCGTCTGGGTGAGGATGCCTAATGATGTGGCGGCACTTGCGGCACTTGCGGCGCAGTGGTGATGGCGATCTTGCGGCGCGCGTCCGTACCCTGCATCGGGCGATCAGTCGATTGATTAACTGGCGACTGCCGCGCGATGCGTTACATCATTGTCGGAGATGGACCGAGGTTCTTAAAGTCCAGGTAGGCCGCGTATTGGGCCATTTCATGCGGGAAATTTGCCAGGCCCCTCAGGGATGCCTTGGCAACGCACCGATCAGGAAAATTTCACTGAGGTGGAGTATCGCGAAGGGCTGAACCGGCCGGCGCGACTGCAAGCCGAAGTTCGCGGTAAGCCGTCACTAGCGCGTCCAGGCTGAAGGTCCGGTTCAGGCCGCTGGGATTTGGCAGCACCCATGCGCGGGCGCCACCGAACGTTGCGGGTTGTAGGCCCCAGTGAATGTCGCGCGTGTCCGTCATTGCGGAGAGCGCCATCTTCCCGAGGAAGGCAACGCATTGCGGCGCATATCGTTCAATCTTCCGCTCGAATTCTGTTGCAGCCGCTTTGAACTCCCACTGTGATAGTTCGTCGGCTCGTGCGGTTGGACGCGACACGACGGTTGTCAGGCCACAACCGAACTGCAGGAGCGTGCGATCGTCCTCAGGAGAAATCTGTTCAGGAGTAAAACCCGCCAGATGAACGACCCGCCAGAACCGATTGCCTCTGCCGGCAAAGTGGCGCCCGGTGGTTGCCGCAAGGGCGCCCGGATTGATTCCGCAAAACACCACCGATAAACCCGGTTCAAGGAGGTCAGGAAGACATTGAAGTGGATCGGAGTGAGTCACGGATGGTGTGCGCCTTGATTGGGAGGGCTTCCTGGGAGAGACCCCCGCAAGCGCAACAGTTTGAGCCACCGCGTCAGAGCGGGCAAGCCACAGGAGGCTCGATTCCAGGTCAAACGTGCCCGGATTCTGGCCAACGACGTTACATACCTGCGCCTCTCCGCGTGAGAGGCGCTTCTCCAGGCCCGGCCGGCCTCGGGAAGACCGGAAAGCTATCTCACGCTTCCATCTCGGCTATTTCGAGTTCCTCGTTGACATCGCTGGAAGTCAACTGCTGCGTGCCTGCCGTACCACGGAATCGTTGGCGATACTGTCTCGGCGTTACATTGAGCCGTCGGAAGAAAATTGCTCGCATATGCGTGGCGCTATGAAAACCGCAGTTGAACGCCACGGTCTTGAGCGGCGCATCGGTTTCTTCGAGCAGCTTCCTCGCCGTGTCAACACGAACCTGTTCGACAAACGCGGACGGCGTCACCTTTGCATACTTCGAAAACAGCCGCGAGAAGGTACGCCGGCTGACTGAAACCGCGCTCGCAAGCTGTTCGATTGATAGCGTATCGGTGATGTGCTCGGTCACGTATCCGAGCACCTTGCTGACGATCGGATCCTGGTCCTTCCGTACGCCAACGTAAGGGCTGTATTGAGACTGCCCGCCTTCTCGCTGGATATAGACGACCAGACGCTTCGCAACCCGCACCGCAAGCTCGTGCCCCCAGTCCTCCGCCACGAGCGATAGACACAGGTCGATGCCTGCCGTCACGCCGGCAGACGTAAAGAGGCGCCCGTCGCGGATGAAAATCCTGTCGGGCTGCACACACGCCTGCGGAAACTCGTCAGTGAGACGGTCCGCATCGGCCCAGTGGGTCGTCACTTCCTTGCCGTCGAGCAGTCCGGCGTGCGCGAGCACGAATGCGCCGTTGCAAACGGAGCCAAACCGCGCCGCGCCGCGCGCCTGGTCCTGCAACCATGTCAGAAACTCTCTTCGTGGCTGGGCATCAGGCAACTGCGGTCCTCCTGCTATCAACAGCAGGTCGAATGGCGTGTCGAACTCTGCGTAGCCGTAAGGAACCGAGAGTCCCATCCCGTTCGAGCAGGCCACGGTGCCCGCCTCATATCCGACGAGAGAGACCTGATAGCGCTGATGCTCAGGCAGGAACGTGTTTGCTTCCGCGAACACGTCAAGGGGGCCAGCGACATCCAGCGCCTGCACACCGTCGAATATAACAATGCCGACTTTCATGCCGTGACCCTCATTGATTGTAAGCACGCCACCGTTGGGACGACTTCGCGCCGCCCGGTGGGTGGCTTGCCTGCCGATTCGCGATACAAATTTGCCTTCGATGCGCGCAAGTCTATAAGCGAAGCGCGGCCGGATAAAGCGTCTGCGCTGAAAGTCACTTGTTACATGGAGGATGGGTATGCAACCCGGGAAGCCGGGCAACGGCCTGCGCACGTGTGATGCGAGGGTCGCGTCATGCTCCGCGCACTGTTCATGGCCGACGCGCATGCCGATCGCTGCTACGTGGCCCAAATCTCATCCCGATTGGCCTGGCACCGCGCCATCCGCGTATTCCAGTTGCCGTGCCGACTATCTATTCTTGATCTCACCAATGCGGCCATGTCGACGTTCGGACCTGGCGCCAATCGAGGACGGATTCATCATGCTAATGCAGAAACATCAAAGCTCTTTCCTGTTCGGGGGAAACGCCCCCTATGTCGAGGAGCAGTACGAACTTTACCTCGCTGACCCGGCGTCGGTCGCCGATGAGTGGCGCGCCTATTTCGACGCATTGCGTGAAACCCCCGCCATCGACGGGAGTGACCGCGATGACGAGCCGCACGCGCCTGTTGTTTCCAGCTTCGTCGATCTCGGCAAGCGGTCGCGCGCCACCGGGATGACGCGCGATGACGGTCTTGCGATCGCCAGAAAACAGGTGGCGGTGCAGTCACTGATTGCTGCGTTCCGCATGGTCGGCACGCGCAAGGCGAAACTGGACCCGCTGCTGTGGACTGCGCCGCAGGCTTCGGTCGAACTCACACCAACGTTCTACGGCTTGTCGGCAGCAGACATGTCCACGCGATTCAGTACGGCCGACACATTTCTGTTTGACGAAGACGCAACGTTGCACGATATCGTCGCAGCGCTCGAAGAGACGTATTGCGGCACGCTGGGCGCCGAGTTCATGCATCTGACCGATGCCAGCGAGCGGCGTTGGTGGCAGATGCGGCTTGAGTCAACACGCGCAAGACCTTCGTTTTCAGTTGCGGAGAAAAATCGGATTCTCGAGCGCCTGACGGCCGCCGAAGGACTGGAGAAGTACCTTCACACCCGTTATGTCGGGCAAAAGCGATTCTCACTCGAAGGCGCGGAATCGTTGATCGTGCTGCTGGACGAACTCGTGCGCTATGGCGCGTCGAAGAAAGTCAGCACCGTGGTGATGGGTATGGCGCACCGCGGCCGTTTGAACGTCCTGATCAACATTGCCGGCAAGTCTTTGCGCGCGCTTTTTGACGAGTTCGACGGCAAGGATGGGGAGCATCTTCCGGCAGGCGACGTCAAGTACCACAAGGGCTATAGCAGTGTCACGCAGACGAGCGACGGACCGGTCGAAGTCGTGCTGGCATTCAATCCCTCACATCTGGAAATCGTCAACCCGGTGGTGCAGGGCATGGCACGCGCCAAAGGGGAAGCGTCAGGTGCAGGAGACGGCAGTGACGTGCTGCCCGTCGAAATTCACGGCGATGCGGCGATGTCCGGGCAAGGTGTCGTGATGGAGACGTTGAATCTTTCGTACACCCGCGGACACGGTACCGGCGGAACCGTCCACGTCGTCGTCAACAACCAGATCGGCTTTACGACCTCGGATCCGCGCGATACGCGCTCGTCGTTCTATTGCACGGACGTCGCGAAGATGATCGAGGCACCGGTGCTGCACGTCAACGCCGACGACCCCGAAGCGGTGGCCATGGCAGTGCGGCTCGCGCTCGACTATCGCAGCGCTTTCAGGCGCAGCGTAGTCATCGATCTCGTCTGCTTCCGCAAGCACGGACATCAGGAGCAGGACACGCCCAGCATCACGCAGCCCCTCATGTACGGCTCGATCGCCAGCCATCCAGGCGCGAGGACCGTTTACGCTGAACAGTTGATTCAGGAGGGCGTGGTGACGTCCGTACAGGTCAGCGACTACGTCAACGCCTATCGCGACGGTCTCGAGCTTGCGCGCAAAAGCGAGGCGCCTTCGGCCTCCGTCCAGCCAGACGAAATGCCGGCATGGCCGAAGTTTCTCGAGGACTATGCCGGCCCCGTCCACTATGGTCCTCCGTTGCCCGCGCAGGTGCGTGCATGGGCGCGGCAGATATCGACCGTGCCGGACGGTGTTGAACTCCATCCACTAGTCGGCAAGATGATGGCTGCACGCCACGAGATGGCGGCCGGAAGAAAACCGATCGATTGGGGGATGGGCGAACACCTGGCATTCGCCTCGCTGCTGGCCGCTGGAGTGGATGTGCGCTTGAGCGGGCAGGACAGCGCGCGGGGGACGTTCAACCACCGTCACGCCGTTCTGCACAATCAAAAACGGACGAGCCGGTCGGAAGGCGTGTACATCCCGCTCGATCACGTCGACGAAGCACGAGGCCGGTTTACCGTGACGAATTCCATTCTCTCGGAGGCGGCCGTTCTGGCCTTCGAATATGGCTACTCGACGGTGAACCGCAACGCGCTTGTCATGTGGGAGGCCCAGTTTGGCGACTTCGCGAACGGTGCCCAGGTTGTGATCGACCAGTTCATCGCAGCGGGTGCCGCGAAGTGGGGGCAACTCAGCGGTTTGACCCTGCTCCTGCCACACGGGCAGGACGGGCAAGGTCCAGAGCACGCGTCGGCGAGGCTCGAACGATACCTGCAACTCTGCGCGCAAGACAACATGCGAGTCGTCCAGCCGACGACGCCTGCACAACTGTTTCATTTACTGAGGATGCAAGCGGTCGTGTTCGATCGCCGGCCGCTCGTCGTGATGACGCCGAAGTCGCTGTTGCGTCATCCGGAAGCAGTGAGCACGCTCGACGAGTTGGCCAGGGGCGCGTTCCGTGAGGTCCTGGGCGACACACAGGTCGAGCCGTTGCGGGCGTCGAGCGTGGAGCGCGTCATCGTATCTTCGGGTAAGGTCTACTTCGAACTGCTCGAGCACCGCCGCACGTCTGGCGTTGTGGATGTGCCGCTCATCCGTGCCGAACAGTTGTATCCGTTTCCGTCCCGGCAACTGGCGGCGGAATTTGCGCGCTATCCGAATCTGAAGACGGTGGTCTGGTGTCAGGAGGAATCGCGCAACCAGGGTGCATGGAGTTTCATCGAGCCGCAGTTGCGTGAGATTCTGCCTTCGACCGCGCAACTGCAGTATGCGGGACCGCTCGCATCCGCATCGACTGCGCCGGGTTACCACGCGGCGCACGCGGCAAGACAGGCGGCGCTTATTTCGAGTGCATTTGCGGAGTATGCGAGCCAGTCATGAACCGAAACTCAAACGTTGTTTCAGGCGCCTTCCGGGAAGCATCGCTTGCCGGCGAATCGATGTCGGGCGCCGGTACTGTATTCGGTTCGAGAACGACATAACAGCAAACGATGGACAAGATTTCCGCAATGAAGGTGTACGTGAAGGTGGTCGAAGCGACCACCTTCACGAGGGCTGCCGAAGTTCTGCATACGTCGGCAGTCTATGTGACCCGTATGGTTCAGGCCCTTGAGTCGGATCTGGGCGTGAAACTGCTTATCCGAACAACCCGCCGGAGCAAGCCGACCGATGCGGGCCTTCGCTATTACGAACGTTGCGTCGCGCTGCTTCGGGATCTGGATGAAATGGACGCGGATGCTCAGGCTTCCAGGGGAAACAAAAGCGGAATAGTTCGCGTCAGCATGCCCTCGCTCGTCGCGAAGTCGACTGTTATCCCGGAGCTGCCGAAATTTTTCGCCAGCAATCCGGATATTCGACTGGACATCCGCATTGCCGATCAACACTCTGATCTGATCGAGGAGGGGCTCGACTGTGCTGTGCGCGTGGGAGCGGTGAGCGAGCCTGGACTGGTCGCCAAAACGGTGGGTCATTACAAAACGCTAACATACGCGTCGCCCGAATATATCCAGGCCCATGGTGAACCTTCCACCCTGGATGACCTCAGCGATCATGTCGGCGTGAATTACGCCATGAAGTCAGGCCGTATCAGAAGTTGGGAATTTCTCGAGGGGAACGAACTCCGTTCTGTTCCGCTGAAGAGCGCGATCCTGGTTAACGACGCAGATACCTATGTGGCGTGTGGGCTTGCGGGCCTCGGATTGATACAGGGGAGCACTTTCATTCTCGACGCTCATGTGCGAGCCGGCCGATTGAGAAAAGTTCTGAGGGACTATCCGTTGAATCCTCGTCCTGTGTCCGTTGTGTATATGCCTAATCGAACCAAGCCGCGGCGGGTCGACATTTTTATCGACTGGTTAGTTGATTTGTATTCGATTCACCTCCAGATCGAATCGCAAGTGATAGATTTGTTGCAAGCGAACCTGTGATCCGAAAAGTGACCGTGCGCAGGGCCCTCGACGGAGGCGAAAAATAAGGGTGGATGCACCGTCCGCAATTTTTCGCCACCACCTGTCCGTTAGCACGCCGCCCGAGCGTCATTGTCATGGCGGCCCGATATGTTCACCCGCCCTAACCCCATGACGGAGGCTCATATGCAATACCTATTGATGATCTATTCGGAAGAAAACGGCTGGAACAAGATGACCGACAGCGAGCGGCAGCAAGGCGTCGCCGCGTATCACGCGTACACCGAGTCGCTGAAGAAAGCGGAGGTGCTGGTGGGCGCCAACCGGCTGCAGAACACGAATTCGGCCACCACGGTGCGGCTCGTCGACGGCAAGCCGCAGGTGCTCGACGGACCGTATTCGGATTCGAAGGAGCAGCTCGCCGGCTACTACCTGATCGACGTGCCCAACCTGGACGCGGCTATCGCGTGGGCATCGCGTTGTCCAGGCGCGGCGCACGGCCTCATGGAAGTGCGACCGGTCTGGACTGCCCCCTACGACGCGCCATCTGCTGTATGAGTCCGTCCGGCGGCGGCCGCGAAGCTGACGGCGCCGAGCGTTCGATTGCCGAGGCGGTCGCTCGCCGCAGTTACGGCAAGCTCGTCGCGCTGCTGGCGATGCGCACGCGCGACGTCGCCGCCGCCGAGGACGCGCTCGCCGACGCGTTTGCGGCCGCGCTCGCGGACTGGCCCGAGCGCGGTTGCCCCGCGAATCCCGAAGCGTGGCTGATGACGGTTGCGCGCCGCCGGGCGATCGATGGCGCGCGCCATCGGCATGTCGGCGACGAAGTGGTGAACCAGCTCGCGATCCTCTCCGACGAGATCGACGAGCATGAAGCAGGCGTGTTGCCCGACCGGCGGCTTGCGCTGCTGTTCGCGTGCACGCACCCCGCGCTCGAGGCCGCGATTCGCACGCCGTTGATGCTGCAGGTGGTGCTGGGGCTCGAAGCGAAGACGATTGCGTCCGCGTTCCTGACGTCGCCCGCAGCGATGAGCAAGCGCCTCGCGCGGGCGAAGAACAAGATCCGCGAAGCGGGCATTCCGTTCAGCGTGCCCGAGCGCGAGGAGTTGCCCGGCCGGCTCGCTGCCGTGCTGGAAGCGGTCTATGCGGCGTACGCGGAAGGGTGGACCGAGCCGGTCGGCGGCGACACCGAGCGGCGCGACCTCGTCGGCGAGGCGCTGTTTCTTGCACAAGTGCTCATCGAGTTGCTGCCCGAGGAACCAGAGGCGCTGGGTCTGCTCGCGCTAATGCTGTATGCGCAGGCGCGGCGCGATGCGCGACGCGATGCGGCTGGCGACTACGTGCCGCTGTCGGCTCAGGATCCGGCGACATGGAACACGCCGATGATCGACGCAGCCAACGCACTGCTGCGACGCGCGAGTACATTCAACGCAATTGGACGCTTTCAGCTCGAAGCCGCGCTGCAGTCGGCACACATTTACCGCTGTCAGACGCATCGGCCGAACTGGGACGAGATCGTGCAGCTCTACGATGCGCTGCTCGCGATCGCGGCGTCGCCAGTGGTTGCGGTGAACCGTGCGCTCGCCCTGGCGGAACGGGACGGCCCGCAGGCGGCGCTCGACGCGCTCGCGCCATATGCGGACGATCCGCGGCTGGCCGACTACCAGCCGTACTGGGCCGCGCGCGCCGATCTGCTCGCGCGTGCCGGCGCAACGGCCGAAGCGCTCGGTGCGTACGACCTCGCGATCGGACTCGAGCGCGATCCGGCCGTGCGTCGGTTCCTGCAGCGCAAGCGCATCGAGCTGTCATCGGCGAGAAGTTAGATCGACGCGTTGCGTTTGCCACACGAGCCTGCAAGCCTTGTGCTGATGCGGAATGCTCAACACCCACACTTCCACTGCGGCTGCTGCAACGTCATCCCATGCTGCCCCTTGTACGCGGCAACTGCGGGCGAGGTCCATCCCTCCAGCATCTGCGGAGCGAGCCGGTAGATCTCGATGCCGAGCGGACGGCATACCTCTAGCGGATCGCGCGCGTCCGGCCCCCACATCGGCAACGAGAGATCTCCGCCTGGGCACGTCGACAACGCGCAAAGCAGGTCAATCTCCGCGAAAAATTCGAGGTAATCCCCCTTCTTTGCGGGACATGCTTTCATGAAGTACTTGTCTTCGAGATTCAGCCCGGTGCACTGGAACACGTTCAGCACGTCGTGCACGTCGTATTCGGTCAAGCCATACGGAGCAATTGCGCGCGTCAGGTTCGAGTGGCAGTGGAAATGGAAATCCTCACCCGTCAGCATGCGGTTCACGTACGGATCACAACGCGTGCCGAGCAGGTCGTGAACGCGGCCGCCATGCTCGTCGACGCCGTAATCGGCGAGGCTGTCGTCAGTGATCGTCACCATGGGGCGCAGGAAGGGTAGCGTCGACCACAAACGGTCGAAGGTGCTCACGTGCGCCTGTTGCAACTGGCGCGTGCGCGAGGCCCACATGCGCTCGCGCGGGTTGTGCAGATTCCACATGTTCAGGTCGGCTACTTGCGGACCTTCAATCGTGACGATGCGAAACACGTGGCCAGCCGGTACGGTCCATGCCTGACCCGAGCGGATGGGCACGACGATCGATTCAACCAGCGTGCGCGTATCGTGTTCGGAGGCGATGCGACCATAAAACGCCTTGTCAGGGTCGAGCGCTGAGCCCTTGGTGGATTGATAGGCGGCGGGGTAATTCAACACGATGGAGACTCCTTGATAAAGCACACGGACAGGATGCGCTTGTCACGCGCTGTCGCCTGTGTGAGCAGTAGCCGTGAATCGGTGGACGAAGCAGGAATGGGAGGCAACGAATCAAAGGTAATCGAGCAGAGCGTGCTCCGATTGCTTCAGGTAACCGGCAAGCGCGGCGCTTGCCTCGGCGGTGCGCCCACTCGCGATCAGTTCGAGAATCTCCTGATCCTTCGCAATCCAGGGACGCTGAAAGCGCCGCTCGTCGGGGGCCGAGGCAAACACAAGACGCAGTTGCGCCAGTATCGTCGTGAAGAATGTGTCGAACAGCGGGCTGCCGAGCAACTGCACGATGCGCCGGTGAAACAGCAGACTGTAGGTGCCGACACTGCGCCAGTCGCCTTCGTCCGCCGCCGCTTGCGCGTGCACGACGGCGTCGCGCATCGCCGCGATTTCATCCTCTTCAATCGGGTCTTCGCGCATCAGGGCTTGCAGTTCGAGCGTGCGCCGCACCCGATAGATGTCGCGCACATCGTGGCGCGTCAGGGTGCGCACGATCACGCCGCGATGCCGGTAATGCACCGCGAGCCCTTCACGGCACAAGAGACGCAGCGCTTCACGCAGCGTGTTGCGCGAGACCTCGTGCGCCTGGGTGAGATCGTTCTCGACGAGTGCGGTGCCAGGCGGCAATTTGCCTTCAATGATCTCGTTGCGGATCGTCGACAGGATCCGGTCCGTGACCGATTGCTCGGGCTCCTGTGCAGCGAGGGGGGTAACAGTTGATTGCGAGGTGGGCATACGGTGTTTTATGCAAGGTGGACGTCTTTGAGGAAGCTGGCGATACGCGAAGTCTTGTCGAGCGTCGCCAGTTCGCGCGGCGGCGCATCGCTCACTATCGTGCCTGCTTCCATGAACACGATGCGGTCTGAAATACGGAACGCAAAGTTGATTTCGTGTGTGACGATAATCATGGTCATGCCTTCCTGGGCAAGTCCCTCGATGACCTTCAGTACTTCGTTGACCAGTTCCGGATCGAGCGCCGACGTCGGTTCGTCGAACAGAACAATCGACGGCTGCATCGCGAGTGCCCGCGCAATCGCGACGCGCTGCTGCTGACCGCCGGACAACTGATGCGGATACTTGTGCGCATGCGCAGCCATGCCTACCTTTGCCAGCAAACGCATGCCGGATTCGTCGAGCGGGGTTCCGGTCAGACGCCCGTGATAGCGTGGCGCGAGCGTCACATTCTGCAGCACAGTCTTGTGCGGAAACAGGTTGAAGCTCTGAAACACCATGCCGATATCGAGGATGCCGCGCATGTACTGCGCGTGCGGCACCTTGCCATGCCTCGCACGGGGCGGCCACAGGAACGCCTTGTCATGCAGCCGCACTTCACCGCCGTCGAGCGTCTCGAGGCCGTTCAGCGTGCGGATCAGCGAGGTCTTGCCCGAACCGGACGGGCCGATGATCGACACCACTTCTCCTGCGCGCACGGTCAAGTCGATCCCCTTGAGCACTTCATGATCGCCGTAGCGCTTGCGGATGCCGATGGCTTCCAGCGAACGCGTCGCGCTGCTTGTCCGCGCGGTACGAACGTCCTTTGCTGCCTGCACGGGCCGCGGTGCTTCCACGGGAATGACAGCGTTCGCAGCCCGTGTGCGGAGCGTGACATCAAGGTGCTTTTCGAGCATTTTCAACGCGTGGCCGAACACCGTGACGATCAGCACATAGTAGAACGAGACGGCCAGCATCGTCTCCAGCACCTTGAAGTTCTGCGTGTACAGGCGTTCGCCGACCAGCAGGATTTCCGCGAGCGAAATGACGGACACGAGCGACGTCAGTTTGACGATCGTAACGTACTCGTTAATGAGCGAGGGCAGCGCGACGCGAAACGCCTGCGGCAACACGATAAGCCGTTGCAGGCCGACAAAGCGGATCCCGAGCGCCTTGCCTGCTTCGAGCTGGCCCTTGTGGAGCGACAGCAGGCCGCCGCGATGGATCTCGGCGATGTAGGCCGCTTCGCTGATCGAAAGCGCCAGCAGGCCGGCCCAGAACGGGTCGGACAACAGGCCGCCCGTCCAGGGCAGCACCTGCGGCAGGTTATAGACAAAGATCAGCAGCACCAGCAGCGGCAGGCTGCGAAAGAGCCAGATGTAGGTGCTGCATGCTACGCGTAGCGGCATGAAAGCAGACTGTTTGCCGAGCGCGAGTGCGAAGCCCGCGACAATGCCGATCAGCCAGGTCGCCGCGCTCAGTTCGACGACGAGCCAGGTGGCTTTCCAGAAGGCGGCGTCGAACAACAGCGAAGCCGTGTAGTGCCAGTCGAATACCATGTGCTTCCCCTTACGACGCGTAGCCGCGAGGGCGCGGGCGAGTGCCCGGCCTCAGGCTGCGCGCGCAACGTGCAGTTAGTTCGATGCCGTGCCGAGCGCCTGGGCAATGTCATTGCCCGTCGGCTCCGCGACGTTGTACTGCTTGAGTAGCGCCTGGTATTCGCCCAGCTGTTTCATCGACGCAAACGCGCTCTTCAATTGGGCCAGCAGCGTGTCATTGCCTTTCTTGACGCCGAGCCCGATGACGACCGGATAGAGCGGGGTTGTCGACGTAATCGCCACGCGTCCGCCGAGCTTGTTGACGGTCATCTGCGCGACGGCCGAGTCTTCGAATTGCGCGTCGACGGCGTGCGAGAGAACGGCCTGGGCCGCTTCCGGCGAAGTCTCGAACTCGCGCACGTCGATTGCGCCGCGGCCGGCAGGCGTACAGACCTGCTTCGACACGTCGTTGAGTTTCGGAATCCACGACGCACCCTTGATCGAGCTCACGCGCTTGCCACACAGATCTTCGGGCTTCTTCGGCTCAAAGCCGGTGTGGCTCAAGGCGAGCAGCGACCCGCCGGTTTTCAGGTAGGGCACGAAGTCGATCTGTTTCGCGCGCTCCGGCGTCACATAGAGCGCCGACGCGATTACGTCGAAGCGATTGGCGTTCACGCCGAGGATCAGATTCGCGAAACGTGTGTCGACGAAGCCGGGCTGGAGCTTCAGATGCCCTGCGAGCTTCGTCATGAACGCGGGATCGAAGCCGGCCGGATCCGCGTCCTGCACGTAGTCGTACGGCGGATACGTCAGATCCGCGCCGATCGTCAGCTTGCCGGGCGCCACGGTCGGCGCGCCGCTCGAGGCGAACGCGTGAGACGCGGCGCATAGCGCGAGCGCGGCGGCGCACTTCGCGATCCGCGGCAGGGAGGGCATGACCGTTTTCAGATGAAGTTGGGCTTTCATGGAGTTCTCGCTCGTCGGGGTGGAGGTAATATACATTGTTGAACAATAGAAAACATATTGTTCAACAATAATTCCTGCATAAGCAGAATCCGAGCCAGGGAAACGACGAGATGGGTAAGCGCGCTGTGATGTGGGTCTGGCGCGGCTGTGCGAGAGATGCCGGCTGGTCTTTAACGGAGGCGTGGCCGCCGTAGGCGCACCGGTTCCGTGCGCCTGCGCGTGTTACTGGCGAACGCGTTCAGGAACGGTGCATTTCGTGGGGAAGAAGGGAGCGTGCCTGCGCGGCGCGACTCACCCGATGCTGCCTGCAAATCTCTCAGCCAACCGCTCCCGCTCGAACGCCTCGACAACGAAATCGACGAACACCCGCGTTTTCGCCGGCAGCAGCGCTCGCGTCGCGTAGTAGATCGAGATCGCCCCAGCGTCCGCGTACCAGCGCGGTAGCAATCGCACGAGTTCCCCCTGCTCAATCGACGACAGCACGTCCGACACGGCCAGCAGCGTCACGCCCAGTCCGAGAATCGCTGCCTCGCGCATCGCTGCCGGGTCGTTGACCATGATGGTCTCGCCGAGTTGTGCGGCCATCTCATCGCCCACCGCGTTACGCATGGTTCGATGACGCACGCGGCCTGTGCGGCTCGAGCGCATCACGATGCCGTCGAGGTCCGCAAGATCGCCGGGATCGGTCGGTGTTAGGCGGCCGGCCATGTAAGCCGGAGACGCGACCGCCACGAGATGCGCGGGCGCCAATGCGCGCGACACGACACCCGGCGCGAGATCAAAACCACCACCGAGCGCCGCGTCGTATCCCTCTTCAATCAGGTCAACCGGCCGGTTCTCGAAGTGCCAATCCGGACGAATCATTGGATAGCGCGCGAGGAACGCCGGCAGCAGCGGCATGACGTACGTGATGCCGAACGTGGGCGCCATGCTGACCTTCAGCACGCCGGCCGGCTCGCTGCGATCGTTCGAGACGGACGCGATTGCCGCCTGCAGCGCATCCAGATTGCTGTCGATTTCCACGAGAAAGCGTTCGCCTGCCTCGGTCAGCGTGAGTTTGCGTGTCGAGCGTTGGAACAGCCGCACGCCGAGATTGCGTTCGAGCAGCGCAACGTTCCGGCTGACCGCTGCGGGCGTCAGCGCAAGGCGCCGCGCAGCCGCGGAGAAGCTGCCCGTTTCGGCGCTGCGGACAAACGACTCGAGGTTGGCGAGGGTTTCCATGCTGGAATCTTAAAGCATCGCTTGAAAATAATTCAAGCGATTCCCGGCTAATCATCAAGCAATAAAGGCGGCAACATTCAGTCACCTAGCCGCGGGAGTGAACCTCAGATGTCCTTCTCCTTGCCGGCTTACCACTTGATTCATCACTCTTCACCAGGAGCATCGTTATGAGCACCATCGGTATCATCGGAGCAGGCGCCATCGGATCCGCGTTCGCGAGAGCGCTTGCGGGCAAAGGCCTCAAAGCCGTCATTGCGAACAGCCGAGGCCCGGCCTCACTCACCGAGCTCGTGCGCGAGCTCGGCCCCTCGATCACGCCGGGAACGCGTGAACAGGCGGCTGCGCAGGACATCGTCCTTGTCGCCGTCAACTGGACGAAGCTGCCGACCGCCCTGGCCGGGCTGCCGGACTTCGGCGGACGCATCGTGATCGACGCGAACAACCCGATCGAGCCGCCGCTGTTCAAACCGGCCGAATTGCATGGCCGGACGTCGAGCGGAATTTTCGCGGAACTCGTGCCGGGCGCACGCGTCGTGAAGGCGTTCAACCATCTTCCGGCACATCTGCTCTCGAAGGATCCGCAGGCCGAAGGCGGACGCCGCGTGCTGTTCTTCGCGGGAGACGACGCGCAGGCGAAAGCGGCAGTGAGCGGATTGATCGAGCAGCTCGGTTTCTTCGGCATCGACCTGGGTTTGCTCGAAGCTGGTGGCCAGCTAGTTCAGATCCCGGGCGGTCCGCTGCCGGTGCACAACTTCGTCAAGTTTGGATAACCAAACAAAGGCGCGGAATGCCGCGCCTTTCATCAGACTTTAGGCGAATCGCTTTCGCCAGAACCGCGCTGCCGGCTCGGCACAAAGGAGATGGCACCGGCCTTTCCAAAGGCTTCCCAAAGGGTTGAGGCGAATATCTTGTTGCGGTCGTCAAGGTGTATCGTGACAACGATGCTGTCAGCTGTAAGCATCGCCGACCGCACAGATGTCGCCTTGTCCCGTACATGTCATGCGTACCGGCGCAGATGAGCCAAATGAACGGGGCTCGCGCCCTCTTGAGCCATGACGGGCGAAGCTCGAACACCAGCCACAACAGATGGACGCCACACACGGATTCGACCCAGGTAGCAGCGTCCAGATTCTTTGGGAGGACGGCGAGCGCGTCTTCTGTCGGTGGCAGACTCAAGACAGCCGCGATAGCGTGCTTGTTGCGCGCATCGCCGCCGAACATCCCTCGCCCGCCAGCCTCGCGCGCCTCGCTCATGAGTTCGCGCTGAGGGATCAACTCGGCAGCGCGTGGGCGGTGCGTCCCAAGGAACTGCTGCGGGCAGACGGCCGTACGATGCTGGTGCTCGAGGACCCGGGCGGTGAACCGCTCGAGCGATTGGTCGGTGCGCCAATGGAGGCGGGCAGTGTTCTACGCCTTGCCGGGGGAATCGCGGCAGCGCTGGGCAAGCTCCATCAGCACGGCCTCGTCCACAAGGACCTCAAGCCGGCTCATATCCTGGTGAGCTGCGCGGACGCTCAAGTGCGGCTGACCGGCTTCGGCATTGCCTCACGGCTCCCACGCGAGCGGCAACCGCCCGAGCCGCCCGAAACCATCGCCGGGACGCTCGCCTACATGGCACCCGAGCAGACCGGACGGATGAATCGTTCGATCGATTCGCGCAGCGACCTCTACGCGTTCGGCGTCGTTCTCTACCAGATGCTCACCGGCACACTGCCGTTCAGCGCTGCCGCCCCGATGGAATGGGTGCACTGCCATGTTGCCCGCACGCCGATGTCACCCAGCGCGCGGGTCACGATGGTCCCGCCCGGCGTCTCCGCCGTGGTCATGAAGCTGCTCGCGAAGACACCCGAGGAGCGCTACCAGACCGCAGCAGGCGTCGAGTGGGATCTGCGGCATTGCCTTGCCGAATGGGAGCACCGGCATTGCGTCGACGCATTCCGGCTGGGCGCGCACGACACCCCCGATCGGCTGCTCATCCCCGAGAAGCTCTATGGACGGGAGCGCGAGGTTGGAGCGTTGGTGGGCGCTTTCCACCGCGTCGTCAACAGCGGCGCGCCGGAACTGGTGCTGGTTTCCGGCTATTCCGGCATCGGCAAATCCGCGGTCGTCAATGAACTGCACAAGGTGCTGGTTCCGCCGAGGGGGCTCTTTGCCTCCGGCAAATTCGACCAGTACAAGCGCGACATACCCTATTCGACGCTGGTGCAAGCCTTCAGGGGGCTGGTGCGACCCCTGCTCGGCAAACGCGAAGTGGAACTGGCGATCTGGCGCGACGACTTGACGGAGGCCCTCGGGTCTAACGCACGGCTCGTGACCGATCTGATCCCCGAACTTAAGCTGATCATCGGTGATCCGCCGCCGGTCCCGGAACTCGAACCGCATCATGCGCAACGTCGTTTTCAGCTTGTTTTCCGGCGCTTCATAGGAGTCTTTGCCAAGCCCGAGCATCCGCTGGCGCTGTTTCTCGACGATTTGCAATGGCTCGACGCCGCGACCCTCGATTTGCTGGAGGACCTGCTTACGCGTCCGGACCTGCGTCATTTGATGTTGATCGGGGCCTATCGCAGCAACGAGGTCGACGCCACGCATCCGCTGATGCGCACGCTTCAGGCCGTCAGAAACGCGGGCGCGAAGTTCGATGAAGTCGCCCTCGCGCCGCTGGCCAGCGAGCACGTCGAGCAATTGATCGCAGAGGCGTTGCACGATGCACCGGAACGCGCCGTACCGCTCGCGCAACTCGTACACGAGAGGACAGCTGGCAACCCGTTTTTCGTCATTCAGTTTCTACACGCGCTCGTCGACGAAGGCTTACTCGGCTTCGATCACGACGCGGCCCGCTGGCTCTGGGATCTGCCGAACATTCATGGCAAGGGCTATACGGACAACGTAGCGGACCTGATGGTTGCGAAGCTGGCCCGCTTGCCGGCCGAAACGCAGCAGGCGTTGCAGCAGTTTGCCTGCCTTGGCAACACCGCCACGATGGCGATGCTGTCGAACGTTCTTGAAAATTCGAGGCAGGAGATCCGGGCGTTGTTGCGACCGGCAGTGGAACAGGAGCTTATCGAGCAGCTTGAGGAATCTTTCCGGTTCGCGCATGACCGGGTGCAGGAGGGTGCCTACTCGATGATCCCGGAGGCCGCGCGCGAGGAGGTCCACCTGCGCATAGGGAGGCTGCTTGCGGCGCAGACGCTGCCCGAGAATCGGAAAGAAGCCATCTTCGAGATTGTCAATCAACTCAACCGCGGCGTGGCCCTTGTTGCGCGACAGGAAGAGCGGGAGCAACTGGCTGAGTTCAATCTGATTGCCGGCCAGCGCGCGAAGGCCTCGTCAGCCTATGAATCGGCGCTCACTTATCTGAGCACCGGCGCTGAACTCCTCACGGACGACTGCTGGGCGCGCAGGCATGAACTGATCTTCGCGCTGGAGTTGAACCGGGCCGAATGCGAATTTTTGACCGGTTGGTTACCGATCGCGGAAAAACGCCTGAACGTGCTCTCACGCCGTGCCGCGACTGTGCCTGAGCGCGCCAATGTGGCGTGTTTGCGCATCGACCTGTACATGACGCTCGATCAGGCCAGCCGCGCCGTCGCGGTCGCTCTCGACTATCTGAAGCATCTGGGGATCGACTGGTCGCCGCATACAAGAGAAGAGAAAGCGCGAAAGGAATACGAGCGAATCTGGTCACAGCTTGGGAACCTCCCGATCGAAAGACTCATCGATCTGCCGCTGATGACCGACCCGGAATCGCTGGCGACAATGGACGTCCTTGTCAAAGTCATGCCCGCGGCGTTGTTTACCGATGCCAATCTGTGGTCGCTGGTCGTCTCCACGGCAGTGAATCTGAGCCTCGAACGCGGCAATTGCGATGGATCCTCCTCCGCCTATGTCCGGCTCGGCATGATTGCCGGCGCGCGTTTTGGCCACTACAAGGTCGGATTTCAATTCGGGCAGCTTGGTTACGACCTCGTCGAACGGCGCGGGTTGATGCGCTTTCGCGCAAGAACCTATATGCACTTTGGAAATGTCATTTTGCCTATGGCCAGACATCTGCGGGGTGGCCGCGAACTGATGCGTCGCGGGGTCGAGGCTGCTAAGAATACTGGCGATCTGGTTTGTGAGGCCTACTGCTACACCCATATGACGACCAATTTGCTCTTCGCGGGAGATTCGCTCGCGGACGTGCAGCGCGAAGCCGAAGCCAGTTTGACGTTCGCGCAAAAATCGCATTTCGGATTCGCCATCGACGTCAGCTCTACCCAGCTTGGTCTGATACGAACGCTGCGAGGCCTGACGCCCGCCTTCGGCTGTTTTGACGACGGACAGTTTGACGAGATGCAGATCGAGCGCCACTTCGCGGAAAATCCAGACCTGGTGATTGCCCATTGCTGGTATTGGACCCGCAAGTTGCAGGCGCGCTTCTTTGCGGGCGATTACGCAGCGGCCGCGGAGGCCTCCTTGAGGGCACAAGGTCTTTTGTGGACATCGGCCTCTTATCTGGAAGAGGCCGAATATCATTTCTACAGCGCGCTATCTCTCGCCGCCTGGCGCGGCCCCATATCCGAGCTCAAGCGGCGGGACTCCCTCGAAGCCATAACGGCTCACAACAGACAGCTGCAATTGCGAGCGCAGACTTGCCCCGAAAACTTCGAGAACCGCGCGATGCTGGTCAGTGCCGAGTTAGCCCGCCTGGAGGGCCGCGACGTCGAGGCGATGCGCCTCTATGAAGAGGCGATCCGGTCGGCACGCGCAAACGGTTTCGTGCACCACGAAGCGCTTGCTGGCGAACTCGCGTCCCGCTTCTATGCGGCGCGCGGGTTCGAGAAGATCGCGCGCGTGTATCTGCAGGACGCCCGGCAAGCTTATCAACGCTGGGGCGCAGACGGCAAGGTACGGCAACTCGACGAGATGCACCGGTATCTCAGGGAGGTCGAGCCGGCGCCTCGACCAACCAGCACAATCGGGACGCCGGTCGAACACCTCGACCTCGCGACCGTGATCAAGGTGTCGCAAGCGGTCTCAGGAGAGATTGTTCTCGACAAGCTGATCGACACGGTGATGCGCACGGCGATTGAACAGGCTGGCGCCGAGCGGGGCCTGCTGATTCTCCCTGAGGGCGATGAACAACGGGTCGCGGCGGAGGTCACGACGGACGGCGACACGCGGCGCGTGCAACTACGCGATGTCCCGGTGAGCCCGGCGATGCTGCCCGAATCCGTTCTCTACCATGTCCTGCGCACGCAGGAGAGCGTAATTCTCGACGATGCCGCGGGCGATCCCACGTTCGCCGCGGATCCGTACATCCGTCAACACCAGATCCGTTCGATGCTCTGCCTGCCCTTGATGAATCGGGCCAAGCTCATCGGCGCGCTGTACCTCGAGAACAATCTGATCACCCGCGTATTCGCGCCGGCACGGATCGCCGGACTGAGGCTCCTCGCCTCCCAGGCCGCGACATCGCTCGAAAATACCCGCCTTTACCGTGATCTGGCAGAACGCGAATCCAGAATCCGGCGGCTGGTCGACGCCAACATCATCGGCATCATCGTGTGGAGAGTTAACGGCGACATTCTCGAGGCCAATGACGCATTTTTGCGCATGGTGGGATACGAGCGCGAGGATCTCGTCTCGGGTCGCGTGCGCTGGACGGATCTGACGCCGCCGGAGTGGCGGGAAAGCACTGAACATGCTTTGGCAGAGCTCAGCAGGGTTGGGCGCTTGCAGCCGGAGGAAAAGGAGTACCTCAGAAAAGACGGTAGCCGCGTGCCCGTGATGATCGGCAGGGTCGCTTTCGAAGGAAGCGGGAAGGAGGGCGTCGCCTTCGTGATCGATCTGACCGATCGCAAGGAGGCAGAGCACCGCCTGAGGGAGTCATACGATATGTTGCGGGAACTCACGTCGCGTCGCGAGACGGCACGCGAGGAAGAGCGCAAACACATCGCACGGGAAATGCACGACGAGCTCGGGCAGTATCTCACCGCGCTTCGCATGCGTGCGTCGGCATTGCGCATGCAATTTGGCAACGATCGCCCGGAGCTGTTCGACGGGACCCGGGCGCTGATTGCCCTGGTGGACGAAACCATGCAGGTTGTGCGCGGCGTCATCGCGTCGCTGCGTCCGCCGGCACTGGACGCCGGCATCGTGGCAGCGCTCGAGTGGCTTGCTGCCGAGTTCGACCGCAACGGTCGTACGGTGTGCCGCCTTCGCGTGCAGGACGAGACCATCGTGATGAGCGAGGACCGCGCTATCGTGCTGTTTCGCCTCGTCCAGGAGGCACTGACGAACGTCGCTCGTCATGCGGCGGCCAACGAAGTGATCATCACGCTCGAACGAACGCCCGACGCCTGCGTGCTGGAGATCCGCGACGACGGTCAGGGGTTCGACGCACAGGCAATCAGAAAAACATCGTTCGGCCTTGCGGGGATGGAAGAGCGGGTCTTGATGCTGGGCGGTCGGATCGAGGTGGTCAGCTCACCAGGAACCGGCACCGCGATCAAGGTCAGCCTTCCCGATCGTCCAGCGACGTCGGCCTAGTTTGGGGCGAATCCGGCGAATCGGGCCATGCAACGAACGGCTGCGCGTTGTTATCGGTTGTGTTAGCGGGTTGTGGCCGGATATTGCTCTTGTGCCAGCCAATGCGTCGCCAATGGCACCAATGCCGTTTACGATGGCAGAATTCAGGACACGCATTTTTTTGGGAGGTACCGAGATATGAGCACTGAGAATCAACTGCGGTTTGCCATTGAGCCGCACGCCAACGCTACCCCCGCTGACCAGATCGCCGCCAAGCTGGTCAACCCGGCGTTCGGGCGCGTCTTTTCCGATCACATGGTCACGATCCGCTGGACCGAGGGTACGGGCTGGCATGACGCCAAGGTCGAAGCCCGTCGTCCGTTCGAGATCGACCCGGCCTGCGCGGTGCTGCACTATGCGCAGGAGATTTTCGAAGGCATGAAGGCGTATCACGGCGAGGACGGCAAGATATCGCTATTCCGCCCGCAAGCCAACGCCAGGCGTTTCCGTGAATCGGCCGAACGCATGTCGATGCCGCAACTGCCCGAAGCCGCGTTCGTTGAAGCGGTCGAGAAGCTGGTTGACATCGACCGCGCATGGATTCCGTCCGACGAAGGTGCGAGCCTGTACATCCGTCCGTTCATGTTCGCTTCGGAAAGCTTTTTGGGCGTACGCGCAGCGCACGAGTACATCTTCTGCGTGATCGCCTGTGCGGTTGGTCCCTACTTCAAGCCCGGCAAGTCGGCCGTCACCGTGTGGGTGTCGGATAAATACACGCGCGCCGCTTCGGGCGGTACCGGTGTCGCGAAATGCGGCGGCAACTACGCTGCCAGCCTGATTGCGCAGACCGAGGCGTCCAGCAAGGGCTGCGACCAGGTCGTGTTCCTCGACGCCGCGGAACACAAGTGGATCGAAGAACTGGGCGGCATGAACGTGTTCTTCGTGCTGGACGATGGATCGCTGCGCACCCCGCCGCTGTCGGGCACGATCCTGCCGGGCATCACGCGAGCCTCGATCATCGAATTGGCCGCGCGTGAAGGTATCGCTGTCGACCAGTCGCCGTACTCGTTCGAAGCATGGCAAGCGGACGCCGCCAGCGGCCGCGTTAAGGAAACATTTGCCTGCGGCACCGCGGCGGTCGTCACGGCGATCGGCGAGGTCCGTCATGCCGGCGGCGAGTTCAGGATCGGCGACGGCGGCGAAGGCCCCGTCACGCAACTGATTCGCGCCAGGCTCACCGGCATACAGCGCGGCAGGATCGCCGATCCGTTCGGTTGGGTCCGTTACGTCGCTTGAGTGCGAAGTGCTGGCCGATCAGTCCGAAACTCGAGGGGACCGCCTGCGTGCGTTGAAAAATCGCTTAACTCGCACCGCGCGCCGCCGTTAACTCAGACGATATCCCAGACCAATTCGACGCGTCACGTCACACGCTTCGCGACGCACGTGCTCGAATCGTCTGGGTTCGGACTCCAAGTTTGCCAGGGTTGGCAACACCGGGCTATGGACGCCTGTACTGCACGGCGTGCGATCGAAGAAACTTCCCTCATGGTTTTCAAAGGACTCTGTACCGCGTTCGTCGCGGTAGTGCTGAGCGCAGCGGCTGCGTCCATTTGCGAAGCACAATACTCCACTGGGTGGATAGCCAACACACATGGCACGACCACGACTCGAGTGGGCAATGTGGCCCGCTCGATGTGGGTGGCACCAGAAGGGGTGATCTATACCGCATCAATGTGGGACGAAGGTGAAGGCGGCATCGCGATCTATCAGAACGGACAGAACATCGGTTCGATCGGGGCACACGCCGAATTTCAGGGGGGCGCGATCACCGGCAACTCGACCTCGCTTTTCGCTGCGCTGCAGTTCAACGCCACGTATGGAAGCGGCAAGGTTGGCCGATACGACCGGACAAGCCGCACGCGCGACCTGCTCATCACGGTAAGCGCGACGACCACCGAACGTCTCGCGGATGTCGTCACCGGACTCGCGACGTCCGGCTCGCTGCTCTACGCGAGCGATTTTCCAGGCAACCGCGTGCGCGTGTTCACGACCTCCGGTGTCTGGCTGCGCGATATCAGCGTGGCAGGGCCGGGCGCACTCGCGGTGGACGCGGGCGGCAATATCTGGGTCGCGCAACAAAGCATGGGCGCTGTGATCCAGTTCAGCCCGACCGGCGAGCAGCGAAACGCCATCCAGTTGCCGGCCAAAGCGCAACCTTCTTCGCTGTATTTTGACTCGTCCACCGGGCAGTTATGGATCGGTGACGAGGGCCCGGATATGAACATCAAGATCTATGACGTGTCCGGCGCACCTTATGGTGTGGGTACGTTCGGTGTTCAAGGCGGCTTCCTCAATACGGTCACTGGCATCAAGGGGCAGGTGGGCGACAGGCGCTTTACGCGCGTCACCGGCATCGGCAGGGATGCCGCGCGCAACCTCTATGTCCTGAACAACCCGTGGGGCGGCTCATGGGACCTCGGCCGCAACGGCGGCACCGACATCCACGCGTACGACGGAAGCGGGATTCTGCGCTGGCAGCTCCAGTCGGTGAACTTTGAGGGCAGCGCGGCACCGGACCCAGCCACCGACGGAGCGATCTTCTACGGCGGAATGAACATCTATTCGGGCACCGTGGGAGGCACTTTCGTCGCCAACACAATCGATCCGATCACCTATCCGTCCGATCCGCGGATCAATCTCGCCGACCACGAACGCGGCGAACATTTCGCTCAGGTCGCGAGCGTGAGCGACCATCGGATACTCGTCGCTGCGAGCCAGAATCCCGATACCTTCTACTTTTTCCACTTCAACCGGGGGAGCGGATACATTGCGATTCCGGATAGCACGTTGCCGGGAACGTCCTTCGGTACGATGGCGAAAGTCCGCAATGGTTTCTGCCTGGATAGCAAGGGCGGTATCTGGGCGGGTCTCGACAAAACCAACGTCATTTCTCACTATCCGCTCACCGGATTCGATGCGAGCGGCAAACCGGTCTGGGGTGCCGCGGTCACGATGCCGATCCCTCGCACAATCTCGCAACTGACGCGAATCATCTACCTGGCTGATAGCGACACGATGATTCTCACGCAGGGGCCAAGCGGCAGCACGGACTGGACCGCGGTCGGCTCGCGCGTCGAGGTCTATCACGGCTGGCTGGCCGGCAACAGGAACACGCCGAACCCCGTGATCAATCTCACTGGCGCGAATGCCAAATCCATTGCGGCCACCGGCAATTATCTGTTTGTGGGCTACGTGCATACCGTGCCGAATATCGATGCCTTCAACCTCACGACGGGACAGCTCGACATCACGTTTACCAATAGCAACCCGAACAAAGTCGACGTCGGCAACGATGTGGACTCGATGTACGGACTTCGGGCCTATCGGCGTTCGACCGGCGAATATGAGGTGACGAAAGACAACTACAACGACTCGAGCATTGTGGTGTATCGCTGGACACCGCCCGCATCGACCGGGACCGGGGTGAGTGCGACGAAGGCGACGGTGGTGTCGCCATTCAGTGTGAATTGACGATGCTGGGTGGTGGTGCCGGCGCCGAGTGTCAGACAGCCAGAGCGCCTCGACACAATCGCTGTTCGCCCCGAGAGTACCGAGCCGGGTGAGTTCTCACTCGACGTGAGCCGCTGGCGAGCGTCGCGAGTAGCCCTGCGAGATCGCGAGCAAGGCAATAATCAGGAAAATCGGCAAGCAGCTCAACAACACGATTCGCTGTGGCGAAAACCCAAGCGTTAGCAGAATGCCGCCGATTGCCGGGCCGACTACTGCACCGACGCGGCCCGCTGCGGCAGCGCACCCAACCCCGGTTGGGCGTAGGGCGGGCGGATACGCCATGACAGCAAGTGTGGCTTGCCCGACGCAGGCACTGGTTGTGCCCGCACCCACCCCGGCAATGAGCAACAGCACGGCGCTCTGCTCCACGCTCAGGAGTCCGAGGCACACAATGCATCCGATCGCGAGGCATGCAGTGAGGATAAGCGAGCGCTGAACACCGTATCGCCCGACAAATAGCAACAAGGCCATATTCCCTGCAATACCGCCGATTGCGCTCGCTGTGGAGCCCAACGCTGCGCTCGCTGGCGAAAATCCGTACGACACGAGCAGAGTCGGTATCCAGAACATGAATTGATAGGTCACCAGAAAGGCGAGGAATGCGATGGACCAGATGAGAGCCGTTCCCAGCGCTAGCTGATGCCTAAACAAAGCGACGATGCCCGACGACTGTGATGCGTTGGGCGTGTCTGTGTGTATCGTTGAGCCGTCCGCTTTCTGATTATCGGTTCCGTTGAGTGCGACCCAGACAAAGGGCAACAACATGAGTGGCAGGGCGCCACCTGCGATGAAAACCGACCGCCACCCATGATGCGCGATCAACAGCGATGCCAGCACGCCGCCCAACGCAGCACCGGCTGACAAACCCGTTGTGGCCGCAATAGTTGCAGCAGCGCGGGATTGCTCGCCGGCATGGTCGGCGGTACAGGAGATCGCGGCCGGCACAACCCAGCCGAGGCAGACCGCAGTGACCAATCGCACGGCCGATATGCTGACGATGGAGCCGGCAAGCGCGGTGCCGAGCGAGAGCAGCGCGAACGCCACGGTAGCGAGCACGATGAGACGGCGCCTCCCGATGCGCGCCACGAGCGCACCGCTCGATACATAGCCGATCACCGCACCGATACTTGTGGCGAGAAAGGCGGGTGTCAGCGCCGCGTGTGCGATGTGCCATTCGCGAGCGAGCGTCGGCGCGACGTACGCAATCGACGCTGTGTCGAAGCCATCCACCGCCATTACGCAGAAGCAGACAAGGCCGATGATCCACAACTTCGCGTCGACCGCCAATGATGGCGAGGCGATTTGCGCAGGTGATGCAGGTTTCATGATGTCGCTCTTTGAGTATGGTGTGGAAGGCAAGGCACGCTGCGGCTACACGGCGTCTTTGTCGAACGACATCAGAAATGGCGTCGTGTCGGAAAACGCATGCCACTTGCCGAGGCCGGGTTTGCCAGTGCGAACGAAATTCGTGACGCTGGCGCTAAAGCGTGACGCGAGCGGCTGCAACTCATCGCGGCTGAAGCCTTCGAGCATCGGCGCATCGAACCAGTCGGCGAGATTGCCGAAGAAGAACGGCAGTTCGAGACAGTGCGGCGCATACAGATTGGGCTGCCGGGTCTGCAGATCGAAGCGATAGGCGAATGCGTGCCCATGCCTGGCGTAGCTGCTCGCCATCGCCATCGCGGGCAACCCGAATATGTCTTCCGACATAGCGTCGACCCACTGCGTATAAGGCGTCGCGCCCGTCCTGTGCAACGCCGCCTGGCGATATCGCAGCGTAGCGTCGGCGCCATGCGTATTCCGATACCAGGCGAGGACAGAGTCGGGTGCGTGATTGATTGACTCCGCCTGTTGCCAGAGGAACGAGGTGAATTCTTCGCGTGTAAAGCCGACCATGATTTCACTGCAGTGCGCGCGCCCGGCAGCAGTATCCAGGTCGTCCATCCAGTCGTGCAGCAGCACGCCGTCCGCGTAGGGGCGAAAGAGTGGCGCCACTGAACCCGGCACGGTGCGCTCACGGGTCGCTGTTGTCACCGCCTCGAGGACGCGGGCAGCGGGTTCCCGTGCGAGCGCGGCGACATCGGACACACCGAGAATCCGCATGACGTGGCGTGTTGCATCGCCGATATCGTCCGACGCCGCACCCAGGCGCCCCGGGCAACTCAGCATGATGGCGCGCTTGAAAAGGCCCTTTGCCTCGGCGCACAAGGTGAGCAACCGGGTCAGCAAGGCGCCGGCAGACTGGCCCGACAGCGTCACGTTGGCCGCGTCGCCACCAAATGCATTGATATTCGCGGCGACCCAGCGCAACGCGGCCAGCACGTCGCGCACAGTATTGTTCGAGGGCGCGTTTGGTGCGTACAGGCTGCCCCAGATGCCGAGCCGGTAGTTGACGGTCACGACGACGATGTTGCCGTCGCGCGCCAAGGTACTACCGTCGTACCAGCGCGTGCCGCCGCCTGAACTGAAGCCGCCGCCGTGCACGAACACGAGCACCGGGAGTCCTTGCGCATTGGGCGGAGCGAAAACGTTAACGGTGAAGGCCTGATCGGATTGCGGATATGCATCGATGGCCGGCCCCATGACGGCCGCGAGTCTGCTTTGCGGTTGCGTGAACACCGCGGGCAAGCCACCGCAGTCGAGCGTGCCGTCCCACGCGGGTGCGGTCCCGACTTCGGCGAACGGGCCGAGTTCACCGGTGGCCGCGCCGTAAGGCACGCCGAGCCAGATTCCGACGCCTTCGTTTACGTGGCCGCGAACTTTGCCGGAGTGAGTTTGAACAACGGCCGCGGCCTGACTGGAGAAATGTTCCATGGTTATTGATCTGTTCGATTGTCAGAGAAAATGGGAAAGAAGCAGAAGAAGGCGCTCGCCTAAAATACTGTCTGGATACCTAATGAGGTAACGACCTGGTTACCGGAACTCGAAGCGCCCGGTGTGCCGTTGATCTGCGCTCTGGCACCCGGACCCGTGGCGCGTTGCGCGATGACTTCCACATAAACCGTGGTACGCCGGGAGAAGTTGTAATTGAGAGTGCCCGCGAGGCTCTGCGCATGCTTGTTCTGCAACACCTCGTTGCCGTCCATGTAGGTGTAAGTCAGGCTGGCTCCGACCGCGGGCGTGAAGTCAAAGCCGACTGTTGCGTCGTAGGCGGCGATCTGGCCACCGGTTGCGGTATTTTTGGTCCAGGTTGCGAGCGCTGCCAGCTTCCACGGCGCGGGGCGGATATTGGCGCCGATGCCGATATTGCGGATACCGTCGTTGCCATTGTTCAGTTGCGTGTATTTGGCCATCGTGTAGGCGGCGCCCACGCCGAACAACGCATTGGAGTAATTCGCACCGAAACTGCTCGACGAATCCGCACCGAACCGGCCCGCCAGACCGCCGAAACCGTACATCGCGCCAAACGTGAGTCCGTTGAAGTTGGCCGAGGTGAACTTCACGCTGTTGTTGAGCGCTTCGCCATTGATGCGGTCGAAGTCCATATCGCCACCACCGCCATACGGCACGCCGAAGCCGGCAAACGGTCCCTGATGGGCGCCGACGATACCGGCGTAATAAGCGCCGGAGTAGCCGTCGACGGACAGGTCGAACATGAAGTCGCGGTGTGAACCCGCCGTGAGCGTGCCCCATTGATCCGACAAACCGACGTAGGACTCGCGAGAAAACAGCGAACCGCTACCGCCGACGTTGGTGCCGTTCGCAATGTTGAACATCGTCGAGAGGAGAAAAACAGACTTCAGGTCGCCACCAAGGTCCTCGGTGCCGCGCAGAAAGAACACGTTCGGCCGCAACACGCCGGCGGGGCTCATATAGGTCGATGAGCTGCCGCCGACGTTGGTCGCGTAGTTCAGACCGGCACCGACCAGACCGCCGAGTTGCACGCTGCTTTGCGCGCCGGCGTGGGTCGCGCCAAGTGCGAATGCGACGGCCATCGCCGTGGAGCATTTGCCGAATGTCCGTTGTTTTTCCACTGATTCTCCGCTCGAAAAAGGTTGATTCGGCCACCACACGCTTGCCGATATAATCGGTTCGATGTTCTGCTCGCGGCGGAACTGGGTGCGGCTTGAACCCAAGTCTGCTGGCACTTGGCACGCCAAAAAAACGAATTAACCGGCGAGGGACATGAAGAAACGTCATGCCCGGGAAAACACCGAATGGACGACACCAGAAAACGTGTAGGGCGTCTGAAAATGCGGCACCTTTCGGTGATCTACGAGATCGGGCGCACCGGGAGTCTGCAAAAAGCGAGTGAGCAACTGGCGCTTAGCCAGTCCGCGATTTCAAAGGCGCTGACCGAGGCGGAAACGCTGATGGGAACGCAACTGTTCGAGCGCACGCCGTTCGGTTCGCGCGCCACCTTGCAAGGTGAAGTGTTGATGCGCTATAGCGCCAAGGTGATGGCCGACCTGGAGCGTGCGGAAGACGAGTGCGACGCCTTGTCCAGAGGCGAGTCGGGCAAGCTGACGGTCGGCGTATTTACGCCGGTGGGCTGGTGGGAAGCCCTGTCCCGCTGCGTCGACGTGTTCGGGAAAGTGGCGCCGCGCGTGGGGCTGACGCTTCGCCAGGCATCGATGGAGCAATTGTTGTCTGAACTCGACGCGGGTGACGTGGACCTGGTGATCGGTCGATGGAACGACCTCAACCGCCCCGGCCTGCGTGCCGAACCGTTGGTCCATGATGGCGGCCCTGCATTCGTTGGGCGTGTGCATCATCCGCTCGCCGGCAAGACGGTCACACTCGAGGAAATGGCTGCGTTCCCGTGGTTCCTGCCGGAAGGACCGAGCGTGCTACTGAAGAGTTTGCGTGATGCACTGGATGCCGCACGGGTGCCGCTGCCGCATCGCGTGATTTACTCGCACGTCTACACGATCAATCTCGCGATTTGCGCGCAAACGGATGCGATCGCAGTATTGCCGGGATTTGCGGTCGACGAAGTCGGCGCCATGTATGGATTGCGTAAGATCGGCTACGCTCCGCTGTTCGGAGCGCTTCCGCTGTCAGCCATCTGGCGGGAGGACAGCCCGGGGCGAGAGGCAGCCGAAAAGTTCGTCGCCCAGCTCAAGACGATTTGCGAGGAGAGCCCAAGCTAGGTGCTGACGTGCAGCGAAGCCTGAAAGCAGCAGCACCAGTGCAACCTACGCCTTAAACTCCACCGAAACAAAAATCTTCTTACACGGCTCGACCACTTCCCACGTCCCCTTAAACCCCGCCGGAATCAAAAACCGATCCCCAGCCCGCACAGTCTTGCTGGTCCCATCCGCATCCCGAATCACGGACACGCCCTCGAGAATCTCGCAATACTCACTCTCGGTGAAATTCACCGTCCATTGTCCGCAAGCCCCCTCCCAAACGCCAGCCGCGAGCTGCCCACATGGGCTCGCAAAATGCGTGTGAACAAGCTGCGAAGGATTGCCGGCAAGCACCGCTTCCGCCTTCGGCATGTACTCAACGCTTTCTTTGGCGGGCTGCGCAAAATCTACGATATTCAGAATGCTCATAATGGCTCGATGCAAACAGAGTTAAAAATCAAAGCTTCAAAAAGGGCGTAGCGCACACACCCACTGCATGCGCCACGCTCAAAAGGTGACACTTACCGTCAGCAGACTACATCAGCTAAACCGAATTCAACTCCCCGACTTCAACTGCGCCCACAGGCGGTTTTCAAGCCGCATGATCGGTGCAGGCTGCGGTCGCATCAAGGTCATCTTGTTCAGCACAGCCTCTGGCGGATACACATTCGCATCCTGCTCGATCGTCGGCGTCACAAACTGTCTCGCAGCGCGATTCGCAGTCGGATAGAACACTTCGTTCGTAATCGCCGCGCTCACTTTTGGATCTTCGATGTAGTTCATCCACTTCATCGCCGCTTCCGGATGCGGCGCATCTTTCGGAATCACCATCACGTCCATCCAGAGCAAGCCGGCGTCCTTGATATTCGAGAACCGTACGTCGTACGAACGCTTCGCTTCCGACGCACGTCGCCGCGCAATTCCCACATCGCCCGAATAGCCCAACGCCACGCAGATATCGTTGTTCGCCAGATCGTTGATGTAGCCGGACGAATTGAACTGCGTGATATACGGCCGCACTTTCTTCAGCACCTCATACGCGGCCTGGTAGTCGCCGGGATTCGTGCTGTTCGGGTCCTTATGCATGTACTGAAGCACGGCCGGGAAAACATCCGCGGCAGCGTCGAGGAAAGACACGCCACAACTCTTCAGCTTCGAAAGATTCTGGGGATCGAACAACAACGACCAGCTATCAACCGGCGCATCGGCACCGAGTGCCTTTTTCACGGCCTGAACGTTATAGCCGACACCGTCCGTGCCCCACGCCCACGGCACACCGTATTGATTGCCGGGGTCCGCATCGGCAATCAGCTTCATCAATCCCGGATCGAGGTTCGCGAGGTTCGGCATCTTCGATTTGTCGATCTTCTGATACACGCCGGCTTCGATCTGGCGCGCCATATAACTCGATGTGGGCACAACGATGTCATACCCGGAACTGCCTGCCAGAAGTTTCGCCTGCAACGTGTCGTCGCTATCGTAGCTGTCGTATTTCACCGTGATGCCCGATTGCTTTTCGAAGCCGGTAATCGTGTCTTTGGCGATGTAGTCCGACCAGTTGTAGACATTGATCGTCGTATCCGCTGCGTGTGCAGCGTTCATTGGGGTTAAAGCGGTCAACGAGCACAACATCGTGCCGGTGAGCGAGAGAAGCTTGGTATGACGGATCTTCATTCGACTATCTCCTTGGTTTCGATCTTCAGTTTTCGCCGCAGCGCAGGCACCGATGCACGAACGTGACGACCCGCACGTCCTTATGTTCCGCACGAATGCGGACGAATAAAGGACGCGACGCCGCCTGCCGCAGCGTAAGCGCACAGCAGAGCTAAAAGGGACGCAGAGAGGCGAGCGCTATAAGCCGGCCAACGCTAGCAAGACGACTTGCAAAGCGCGGACGGACAAATGCATTGCAGACGTTCGACCGCCAGATAAAGCGGCCTGATCGCATGCAACACGTGCTCGCGAAAAGAGAAGGGGGCTAAGGCAGAAGCGACGCGATTTCGTCAGTACGCACCCCGATAGCTGCGGGTGCTGCAATGACGTTGTGTCGGCGGACGGAGCGACGCGACAACACGGTATCGATAGACAGGGGGCGGGATGGCGAAGCGCAGTTGCTCCCCTGATGAGCGATCGAACAGCCGGACAGGAACGTTCTTTCCCGACCAGGCTGATATCTCACCAATGGACCACGGACTTTCACGATGGAACCCGAAGCGACGTTGAGTAGAAGTCCTCGCTGATGCAAATTGACCACTCTGCGAGAACCACCAGACTGCCGCGCTAGGATATATGAGCCATTATTTTCGTCAAAGGATTTTCTGACACTGCGCTGTCATCGTCATGCGCGGAGAAACGCGTTCATGCGAGCGCATGCTTCAACAAGCGTGGCTCGCATCGAACTACGCAACGGCGGATAGCGTTGGCGTTTTACTGGCCTGCGGGCGCAGCGGGCATCGGTGTGCCGGTTTGCGATGAACCGTTTGCCGACGAACCATAACCGGTGGCGTCATGCTGTGCTGCTACGCGTGCTTCGGCTGCCTGAATGTCAGCGGGGTAGGTTGAGTCGGTTGCGGTGGCGGGGTTGTAGCCGGCCTGTTCGATCTGGATCAGTTGCGCCTTGACCTCCGCGCGGGTCAGCGGTTGCTCGGACTGTGCGAACGAAGCGACCGGGGCTGCGAGTACAACGACCAGTGCCACTGCTTTGATCAGCGATTTCATGATGCTTCCCTCCGGGGATGTTTTATTCGGCGCCGCAACATGTGTTCGGCGACCTATGGAGGGATTCTAGGAAGCGGGTGATCTAGGGCAAACCCCTAAACCCGTAATTCAGTCTTGCAGCAAATGATAAGTCGGCGTTATGTAATGCTCTTCCTAACATATGAAGAATTGCTTCAGACTCCAGAACGTACACCCACGCGGTACGCCGTCACCTGCCGGTATGTGCTGCCGGGCCGCACGATGACTTGCTCCTGCTCAGCCATATTAACTTCGTTCGGAAAGCCGCCGGCTTCGAGACACAGTCCGGCGTGCGCCTGGTAGGCGACGCCGCCGCGTCCTGTGTCGCCCTTCAGGAAATTGCCGGTGTAGAACTGCAAGCCGCGCTGATCGGTCAAGACGGTCAGTTCGCGTCCGCTGCCAGGGTCATAGGCGCAGGCAACCTGGCGTACCTGCGGTTCGCGTCGGGTCATCGTGGCATCGGGCGCGTCATGCAGCACATAGCAGTGATCGAAACCACCGGCCTTCGCCAACTGCGCATGCGGCCAGTCGAGCCGCGCCCCGATCGGCGCGCTCTGCCGGAAGTCGAACGCATTGCCTGCCACTTCGGCAAGCTCGCAAGGAATCATCGACGCGTCGACTTCGAAGAACCGGTCGGCATCGATCGACAACACATGGCCGCGAATGTCGGCATCCCGCCGACCTGTCAGGTTGAAATACGGATGGCTCGTCAGGTTGAGCGGCGTTGGGGCGTCCGTGATCGCTTCATACGCGATCGTCAAGGTGCCGTCGTCGTCGAGCGTGTAACGCACTTGCACCGTGACATTGCCCGGAAAGCCGGCGTCGCCTTCGGGCGATTCCAGACGCATAAGCAGCGCACCGTTGTCTTCGCTCACGTCCCACAGTGCGCGATGAAAACCCTGCGTGCCGCCATGCAGCAGATTCGCGCCTTCGTTGCGATCGAGCATGTATTCGATACCGTCCAGCGTGAAACGCGCATCGGCAATGCGGTTCGCCCAACGGCCGACCAGCCCGCCCATGTAGGTTGTGGCCGCAACGTATTCGGCGGGCGTGTCGTGTCCGAGCAGAATGTCGCCGAGACGACCCGCGCGGTCCGGCGCATGCCACGACACCAGCGTCGCGCCCAGGTCGCTGATGGCGACTTTCATGCCGTGCGCATTGCGCAGCGTGAAGAGCCGCACAGGATCGCCGCCGGGCAGAGCGCCCCATGGCTCAGAAGAAAGTGGTGCGATGCTGATCATGTCGTCGGTGGAAAGAATAGGTGAAAGGCATGCTCAGCCGGGTGTTGCGGTCGAATTCACACGGTCCTGGTATTCGCGCGGCGTACAGCCGAGTTCGCGGCGAAACACCGCGTACATGTATTGCAGCGACGTGAAGCCGCAACGAATCGCCACCTCGGCACTCGACGCATCGCGCTTCGCCAGCAGCGCTTTCGCGACGTCGAGTTTATGGCGCAGTATTTCCTGATGCACGGTGCACTGTCGTTCGCGCCGGAAGTACTCTTCGAGCGACGATCTCGACACGCCCACGTAATCGGCAACCTGTTCGGTGCGAATGCCCTGGCACGCGTACTGGCGGATGAAGTGCCGCGCGCGCATCACATACGGACTTGCGAGCGGCTGGTGTTTCGTCGATTCGAGCACATTGATGCCGACCGGTGGTACGAGAATGCGCCGCCCCGGAAAACGCGCGCCGTGCAGCATTTGATGCAACAAGTGAGCGGCGGTGCGGCCCATTTCCTCGGTGCCTTGAATCACGGAGGAAAGCGGAATGCGGGTCAGCGTACGCGTGAGCGGATCGTTGTCGATACCGATGATCGCCACTTCTTCAGGCACGGGAATACCCGCGATCAAACAGGCCTGCAGCAGATGCCGTGCGCGGGCGTCGGTGACGGCGATGATGCCAACCGGCTTCGGCAACTGGGCGAGCCACGCGGTGAGTTGCTCGGTTGCCTGATTCCATGACGGCGCGCTGGTCGACAGGCCGCGATAGATCTCGGTGCCGATTTGCTCGGCGCTATGGCCGTCCGTGCTGCGCAAGTGAGCGAATGCCAACTCACGTTGCTGCGCCCAGCGATTCTCCTGCGCTTGCGGAAGGCTATACAAAGCGAAGTGCTCGAGTCCCGCGCCGATCAGATGCGTGTACGCAAGCGAAACGAGCTTGGCGTTATCGGTGGCGATATAGGGTAAGTCCGGGGGATAGTGCGCCGGATCTTCGAACGATGAACCGACCGCCACCACCGGCAACGGACAATCTCGCAGCGCTTCACCCACGGCGGGATCGTCGAAATCCGCGATGATGCCGTCGCCGTCGAAACGCTCGATACCCGTCAAGCGGCAGCGGAAATCTTCTTCGAGGAAGAGATCCCACGCCACGCGCGTCGACAGCAGGTAATTGCCGATGCCGGTGATGATCTCGCGGTCATACACCTTGTTCGCGTTGAACAGCAGCGCGATCCGATGGGTCGTCTGTGGTGTTTGCGGACGGGTCATGGCAGTGGTGGCGTGCGGATCGTCAAGATTCGCAGCGCCGTTGTCTCCTGTTAGGCGTGCTCTGAAGGCAGCACCGTTTTTAAGCGTTTGGTTATTCTAGGCCGCGAACATCGCGCCGGTGTGAAACAAACGCATGGGCGGTAAGAAACATCAAGCACGCTGCGCAATTTCGCAATTGCCGATGCACCTTGCAAGCGGCAGCATGGCGTCACCTTGTCGACCGGCGCGGCGATACCGCACGGGTTGCAGTGCAGCATAAAACAGGAGACGCTGATGTCCTACTTCGAACACATTCCCGAGATCCGCTACGAGGGCCCGCAATCGGATAACCCGCTTGCTTATCGCCATTACGACAAGAGTAAGCGGGTGCTCGGCAAGACACTCGAAGAACATCTTCGCATTGCTGTGTGCTACTGGCATACGTTTGTCTGGCCAGGCGTCGATATCTTCGGGCAAGGGACGTTTCGGCGTCCCTGGCAGCAAGCCGGCGACGCCATGGAACGGGCGCAGCAAAAGGCGGATTCCGCGTTTGAGTTCTTCTCGAAGCTCGGTACGCCGTATTACACGTTTCACGATACCGACGTTGCGCCGGAAGGCGATAGCCTGAAAGCCTATAGCGAGAACTTCACGCGCATCGCCGACTATCTGGCGCGCAAGCAGCAGGATACCGGCGTCAAACTGCTGTGGGGCACGGCCAATCTGTTTTCGCATCCGCGTTATGCAGCAGGTGCGGCGACCAGCCCTGATCCCGAGATTTTTGCGTTCGCTGCGACGCAGGTTCGTCATGCTCTTGATGCGACCCAAATGCTGGGAGGCGAAAATTATGTGTTGTGGGGCGGCCGTGAAGGCTACGACACGTTGCTCAATACCGATCTCGCACGCGAACGTGATCAGCTTGCCCGTTTCCTGCACATGGTGGTTGAGCACAAGCACAAGATTGGCTTCAAAGGCGCACTGCTGATCGAGCCGAAGCCGCAGGAACCGACCAAGCATCAATTCGACTATGACGTGGCGACCGTGCACGGCTTCTTGCTGCAATACGGGTTGGAGAAAGAGATTCGCGTGAATATCGAAGCCAATCACGCGACGCTTGCTGGTCACTCGTTCCATCACGAGATCGCGACGGCCTACGCGCTAGGTATTTTCGGCAGCGTCGATGCGAATCGCGGCGATCAACAGAATGGCTGGGACACGGACCAGTTTCCGAACAGCGTCGAAGAACTGACGCTGGCCTTCTACGAAATCCTCAAACACGGCGGCTTCACCACCGGCGGTATGAACTTCGACGCAAAGGTTCGGCGCCAGAGCGTCGATGCGGAAGATCTGTTCTTCGGCCACATCGGTGCAATCGATAACCTCGCGCTCGCCGTCGAGCGTGCAGCGACGCTGATCGAAAACGACCGGCTCGAAACGTTCAAACGTCAGCGCTACGCGGGCTGGGAGTCGGAGTTCGGCAGCAAAATTCTGAAGGGTGACTATTCGCTCTCGACGCTGGCTACGGATGCATTGGCACGCGGTCTGAATCCGCAGCACGCGAGCGGCAGGCAAGAGCAACTGGAAAACGTTGTAAATCAGGCGATTTACAGCCGGCGCTAAAAAGGCAGTCATGAAGTAACCGCTCGAAAAAGGGCACGCAGTAAGACATAAAAACCGCGCGGCCACGTTGACCGCGCGAATAAAAGAAGCTTTGGGTTGTCGCTTGTCCGGTTCTGCGGCTCGCAGCGCAGACCGTCCAATCCGGTATTCCGGCTATCAGAACAAGGAGTGAGACATGAAATTCGCAACGCGTCGTACCGTACTGAGTTCGCTCGTGTGTGGAGCGATGCTCGCCAGCCTGTCGCTTGTCGCGCCGCTCGCGCATGCAAGCAAGGACCACCCGGAAATTGGCTTCTGTATCGATGATCTGCGCGTCGAACGCTGGTCGCGCGATCGTGACTACTTCGTTGCAGCGGCAGAAAAGCTCGGCGCAAAAGTATCGGTGCAATCCGCCGATGCGAGCGAAGAGCGGCAGATTTCGCAGATTGAAAACCTGATCTCGCGCGGGGTCGACGTGATCGTGATCGTGCCGTTCAATTCGAAGACACTGGGCAACGTGGTTGCCGAAGCCAAGAAAGCCGGCATCAAGGTCGTCTCGTACGACCGCCTGATTCTCGACGCCGACGTGGATGCCTATATCTCGTTCGACAACGAGAAGGTCGGCGAGCTGCAAGCACAAGGTGTCTTCAACGCGCAGCCGAAGGGCAACTACTTTATGCTCGGCGGCGCGCCGACCGACAACAATGCCAAGATGCTGCGTGAAGGCCAGCTCAAGGTGTTGAAGCCCGCAATCGACAAGGGCGACATCAAGATCGTCGGTCAGCAATGGGTACCGGAATGGAGTGCGTCGACGGCGCTGCGTATCGTTGAAGATGCGCTCACGGCGAACAACAACAAGATCGACGCAATCGTCGCTTCGAACGATGGCACCGCAGGCGGCGCGATCCAGGCACTGGCTGCGCAGCACATGGCAGGCAAGGTGCCGGTGTCGGGACAAGACGCTGATCTGGCCGCTGTGAAACGCGTAATCGCCGGCACGCAGACGATGACCGTGTACAAACCGCTGAAGCTGATTGCAGGCGAAGCGGCGAAACTCTCCGTCGCGCTTGCGAAGGGCGAGAAGCCGGCCTTTAATGCACAGTACGACAACGGCAAGAAGAAGGTCGACACGGTGCTTCTGCAACCCACGTTGCTCACCAAGAGCAACGTTGATGTGGTCGTCAAGGACGGCTTCTACACCCAGGCCCAGCTCGCGAGCCAATGAGCGTAACGTGTGCGTAGTTCAAGCCGATGTGCCTGGCGTGCGTCAGGCACATCGGCGCGACCGCGCGCCCTGCAGCGAGGCATAGCGAATGAGTGAACCATTACTGACGATGCGCGGCATCGTCAAAGCGTTTTCCGGCGTGAAGGCGCTCGACGGCATCGACCTGACGGTGGCGCCAGGCGAGTGCGTAGGCTTGTGCGGCGAGAACGGCGCGGGCAAATCGACGCTGATGAAAGTGCTGTCCGGCGTCTATCCCCACGGCACGTGGGATGGCGAAATCACCTGGGAAGGCGAGCCGCTGAAGGCCGCGAGCATAAGGGACACGGAACGCGCGGGCATCATCATCATCCACCAGGAGTTGATGCTGGTGCCTGAGCTCTCGGTCGCGGAGAACATCTTTCTCGGCAACGAAATTACGCTGCCTGGCGGCAGAATGAATTACGCCGCGATGTATCAGCGCGCCGACGAACTGCTGCGCGAACTCGGCATAAGCGGAATCAACTCCGCGCAACCGGTGATGAATTACGGTGGCGGCCACCAGCAGTTGATCGAGATCGCTAAGGCGCTGAACAAGCGCGCGAAGCTGTTGATCCTCGATGAGCCGTCGTCGTCGCTGACGGCTACGGAGATACACATCCTGCTGGATATCGTGCGCGATCTGAAGCGGCGCGGCGTCGCCTGTGTCTACATCTCGCACAAGCTCGACGAAGTAGCAGCCGTGTGCGACACAATCAGCGTGATTCGCGACGGCCGTCACGTCGCGACCGAACCTATGCGCGCGCTGACAACCGACCGGATCATCTCCCTGATGGTGGGCCGCGAAATCAAGAACTTGTTTCCGCGTGAACCGCACCCGATTGGCGACGTGATCTTCGAAGCGCGCCACGTGACCTGCTTTGACGTCAACAATCCGCGCCGAAAGCGCGTGAACGATGTATCGTTTGCGCTGCGGCGTGGCGAGATTCTCGGCGTTGCCGGTTTGGTTGGCGCGGGGCGTACGGAACTGATGCAGGCGATCTTCGGTGCGTATCCCGGTGTGAGCGAGGCGACGGTGGTGATGGATGGCAAGCCGTTGAAAATTCGCGCCCCTGTCGATGCGATTCGCGCAGGTATCGGCATGGTGCCGGAAGATCGAAAGCGCCACGGCATCGTGCCGGGTCTGAGCGTCGGTCACAACATCACGCTTGCGGTGTTGCAACGTTTCGCGAAGGGTGGTCGCATTGATTCAGCCGCCGAACTCGACACGATTCACACGGAGATGAAGCGGCTTTCAGTGCGCGCGGCGCATCCGATGCTCTCGATTGCGAGTCTGTCGGGCGGCAATCAGCAAAAGGCCGTGTTGACGCGCATGCTGCTGACGGACCCGAAGGTACTGATCCTCGACGAACCGACGCGAGGTGTCGACGTCGGCGCGAAGTTCGAAATCTACAAACTGATTTTTCAACTGGCACAGCGTGGCATGTCGATCGTGATGGTGTCGTCCGAATTGCCTGAAGTGCTCGGTATCAGCGATCGCGTGCTAGTTATCGGCGAAGGCGAATTGCGCGGCGATTTCGTCAACGATGGTCTCACGCAAGAGGACATTCTTAGCGCCGCCATCCGTCCTGTGCAGCGATCCCTCAACCCGACCGTACCAACCGAAGCGAGTGCCGCATGACTCCCGACGTCACTTCCCAACCCGCCGACGGCGCTGCGTCGCGAGGCGCATTCGGTGGCCCGCAGCGTATTCAGCAACTGTTCGCGCGTTACAAGATTCTCGCGTTGCTGATCGCGGTAGCCGTGATCTGGCTTTTCTTCTCCTTGCTGACGCACGGCGCATTCGTGACGCCGCGCAATCTGTCGAACCTGCTGCGGCAGATGTCGATTACCGGCATGCTCGCGTGCGGCATGGTGTTCGTGATCATCGCGGGCGAGATTGATCTGTCGGTCGGGTCGTTGCTGGGTTTGCTCGGCGGTGTCGCGGCGATTCTCGATGTGAATCGGCATTGGCCAATTGGTGTCACGGTGCCTGTGGTGATGCTGCTTGGCGTGCTTGTCGGTATGTTCAACGGATGGTGGTCGACGTACCGGCGTGTGCCTTCGTTTATTGTTGGGCTGGGTGGCATGCTGGCGTATCGCGGCATTCTGCTTGGCGTTACTGGTGGTTCGACGATTGCGCCGGTTTCTGATGGTTTCGTGTTTGTCGGTCAGGGGTATTTGCCGCGTCTTGCTGGCGATACGCTGGCCGTCGTGCTGTTTGTCGTACTGGCCTTTCTGACCGTGCGACAACGAAGCAACCGCGAGCGTTATAAGTTGCGGGTGGTGCCGATCTGGCAGGACGTCGCGAAAGTGGTCGGGGCGGGCGTGATTCTGGCCGCGTTTGTTGCCACGCTCGATCGCTATGGCGGCATTCCTGTGCCGGTTCTGCTGCTGCTCGCGCTGCTGGGTATTTTCACGTGGATCGCGACGCAGACCGTTTTCGGGCGGCGTATCTACGCGGTGGGGTCCAACCTGGAAGCGACGCGGCTCTCCGGCGTGAATACCAACCGCGTGAAGCTGGCCATCTTTGCCCTGATGGGACTGATGTGCGCGTTCGCGGGGATCGTCAATACGGCGCGACTCGCGGCCGGCTCACCGTCGGCGGGATCGATGGGTGAGCTCGACGCGATCGCCGCGTGCTTTATCGGCGGGACATCGATGCGCGGCGGTTCCGGAACGGTCTACGGTGCGCTGATCGGTGCGCTGGTGATGGCGAGTCTGGACAACGGCATGTCGATGCTGGATGTCGACGCGTACTGGCAGATGATTGTGAAGGGCAGCATTCTCGTGCTGGCTGTGTGGATCGATGTGGTGTCGGGATCGAACCGGCGGTGAAACAGCAGGCGGTGCGTCATGCAAATGACGACGCACCGCCTGCTGAGCGATCAAACGCGTTAGTTCACGCCGAGCAACGACTTAGGCTCCATGAAGGCTTCCAAGCCGAACGTGCCATATTCCCGCCCAATGCCCGATTGCTTGAAACCGCCGAACGGTGCTGCCGGTTCGTGTGCCAACGTGTTGATCAGTACACGCCCTGCGTCGATACGAGTGGCGACTTCGCGAGCCCGCGCTGCATCGGCTGAGAGTACGTACGCTTGCAGCCCGTAGCTAGTGTCATTGGCGATTGCGATCGCTTCCTCGGTATCGCGATACGCAATGATCGACAGCACCGGCCCAAAAATCTCCTCGCGGGCAATCGTCATGTCGTTGCTAACGCCGCTAAATACGGTCGGGCGCACGAACCAGCCGTGCTCCACGCCTTCCGGCCGGCCCTCGCCACCGGCAATCAATCGCGCGCCTTCTTCGATGCCAATGCCGATATAGCGTTGCACGCGCTCCCACTGCTTGCGGCTGACCATCGGGCCGATCTGCGTAGCCGGATCGCGCGGATCGCCGGCTTGCGTGCGAGCGACTTCAACGCTCACCCGCTCTTCGAATTCCGCAAGGCGGCTCTGCGGCACGAGAATCCGCGTACCGGCGATACACGCCTGACCGCTGTTCATGAACCCTGCCTGGAGCGCCAACGGCACCGCTTCCGCGAAATCGGCGTCGTCGAGTATGACCACCGGCGATTTGCCGCCCAACTCCAACGTGACGCGTTTCAATGTCTCCGCGCCGGTGCGCAGGATTGTCTTGCCGACAGCCGTCGATCCGGTAAAGGAAATCTTCGCCACGTCCGGATGCGCGCTAATTTTCGCCCCCACCGTGTCGCCCCGGCCCGTGACGATATTGAACACGCCCGCGGGCAAGCCGGCTTCGTGCAGCGCCTCGGTGATGATGCGTGTCTGGATCGCGCTCATTTCACTCGGCTTGATCACGGCCGTGCAGCCCGCTGCAATTGCCGCAGCCAGCTTCCCGCAGATAAAGCCGCCGTTGCTATTCCAGGGCGTAATCAGTCCGGCGACGCCGAGCGGTTGCATGACGACGTCGGCCGTGCCGGCGCGTCGCGTGAAATCATAGGGCCGCAAGACCTTGACGACTTCCGCCAGGACGTCCGCTGGATATTTCGCCATCCAGCGTGCGCGTGACACCGGTGCACCGTATTCCTCCACGATTGCTTCATACAGCTCGTCTTCTCTCGCTTGAACCGCGGCGTGCATGCGTTCGAGCAGCGCGATCCGCTCTTCCTTGCTGGTGCGGGAAAACGCCGGAAAGGCGCGCTTGGCGGCCGCGATCGCGCGGCGGGCGTCTTCCGCGTCGGCCAGACGCACCTTGCCGATCACCGTTTCCTTAGCCGGGTTGTGAAGATCGAACCACTCCTCGCCGTGCGGGGTGACGAACGCGCCGTCGATATAAACCTTGTCGATTTGCTGCATGAAAGCTCCTACCCAGGAAGTTGTTGCCTCAAAGATAGGCTCAATCGATTAAGCCGACTAGCCATATAATCAAGGATGATTCGTTGAGCAGGATGGGATAATGAAGACGCCCGGTTTGAGCGAACTGGAAGGCGTGCTTGCGGTGGCGCGTCATCGCAGCTTCCGCGCAGCGGCCACGGAACTTGGCGTGTCGACATCGGCGCTGAGCCATGCGATTGCAGCGTTGGAGGCGCGCATCGGCGTGCGGCTCTTTAATCGGACCACGCGCAGCGTGTCCTTGTCCGAAGCGGGCGCGCAATTCGTCGACAGTGTGGCGCCAGCGTTGTCGACCATTCGCGTCGCCATCGAGCAGGCCGGCAGCTTTCGCGACACACCGGCGGGCACGCTGCGGATCAATACGTCGACGGGCGCGGCGCGCCAGGTGATGCCCTTGCTGCTGGAATACCTACGGCGTTATCCGGAGATGAAACTGGATCTCGTCACCGAGGGGCGCATGATCGACATCGTGGTAGAGGGCTTTGATGCCGGCATTCGGTTGGCTGAGATTGTGCCGCAGGAAATGATCGCGGTGCCGTTCAACCGGCCGCAGCGTTTTGCGGTCGTCGGGAGTCCCGCCTATTTCGCCGAAAATCCGAAGCCGCGCAAGCCGGACGACCTGCGTGCACACCGTTGTATTCGCATGCGCATGCCGAGCGGCCGTATTTATCACTGGGAGTTCGAGCGACGCGGCGAGGCAATCAGCGTGGATGTGCAGGGCATGCTGACGCTCGATGAGCCACTGCTCATCATGGAGGCAGCCCGCGAGGGCTTCGGACTGGCGTATATGACCGAATGGAACGTGGCGGCGGATCTGGAAGCGGGCACGCTGCAGCGTGTGCTGGACGATTGGACGCCGGCGTTTGATGGGCTGTGCCTTTACTATCCCGGGCGACGTCATGTGCCGGCGGGGTTGCGGGCGTTGATTGAGATGATTCGGGAGGGCGGGTGAAAGTAAAAATCCGCCACCTCTCGTATTTTTCCGCCGTTCAAGCCAGTTGCGCTGCAGCGTGCCACAACGCGACGAATAACATTTAATGAACTGACACACGGCTTGCATCCGCCCTTTCCTCGAAGGGCATCCGCCAGCACGGTGTAGCTCGGCTGAAACCCTTTAGCTTTCAGTCCCCCACCCACTCTTCCGTCTTACTACTGTTCCGACGAAACAAACTCCCGCGCCAGCCCGCGCTTTCACAGCGTCCCCGCCACCGTGCAAGCTGATCGAGCCATACGATGTTAAAGCGCAGAACCTTCCTGCTAGGCGGCGCCGGCGCGCTCGGCGTGCTGCTGGTCGGCTGGTCGGTGCTGCCGCCGGGGCAGCGTCTGACTCCCTCCACGCCGTTGCCGACGGAAGGCAACCAGGTCGCGCTCAACGGCTGGGTCAAAATCGCCGCGGACAACACCGTGACGATCGTGGTGTGCAAAGCGGAAATGGGCCAGGGCATCCACACTGGTCTTGCGATGGTGCTGGCCGAAGAACTCGACGCAGACTGGTCGCAGGTTCGAGTGGAGAACTCGCCAATCGACAAGATCTACAACAGCGTGCAGAACATCGTCGACGATCTGCCGTTTCGCCCGGACGACGACAGCACCGTCAAGCGCGCGACGGTCTGGATGACCCGTAAGTTGGTGCGCGACGCCGGCACGATGATGACGGGTGGTTCATCGAGCATGAACGACCTATGGACGCCGATGCGTGAAGCCGGCGCCTCGGCGCGTGCGATGCTGATCGGTGCGGCGGCCGCGCAATGGAAGGTGGCGCCAGGAGAATGCCGCACGGAAAGCGGCTATGTACTGCACGCAGCAGGCCACAAGGCGAGCTTCGGCGAACTGTCCGCGATGGCCGCGCAGCAACCGCTGCCACGCAAGGTCGCTCTGAAAGATCCTGCTGAGTTCAAACTGATCGGCAAACCGATGCGGCGTATCGAAGCCGCGTCGAAAATCAACGGCACGGCGCGCTTCGGCATTGACGCGCTGCCCGATGGTCTCATCTACGCAAGCGTGGTGATGTGCCCCACGCTGGGCGGTACGGTGGCGCATTTCGACGCTTCGCCCGCCAAGACCATGCCCGGCTTCATCAAGGCGTTTTCGCTGAAGCCCTACGCCGGTGGCAGCGGCGGCGTCGCGGTCATCGCCGACAATCCGTTCCGCGCGATGAACGCGGTCAGTGCGATCAACGTCGTGTGGAATGACGGCCCCGCAGCCACGCTGTCGAGTGCGAGTGTGGACACCCAGCTCGCGCAAGCGCTGGACGACAGCGACGGTCACGCCTACTACCACCGTGGTGACGTCGACGCCGCATTGAGCGCGGCGGCGCGCACGATCAGCGCCGAGTACCACGCACCGTATCTCGCGCATGGCGCGGTCGAACCGGTGAATTGCACGGTGCAGGTTGCGGATGGCGCGGCCACCGTTTGGGTCTCGACGCAAATGCCGGCGCTCGCGCGGCAGCATGTCGCGAAAGTGCTGGACATCGACGCCGACAAGGTCGATGTGCAAACGCAACTGCTCGGCGGCGCGTTCGGGCGTCGTCTCGAACTCGATTTCATCGCGCAAGCAGCGGCGATTGCGCGCGAGGGCGGTGGCCGTCCGGTTCAAACAATCTGGTCGCGGGCGGAGGATTTCACCCACGATTTCTATCGTCCGGCATGCGTGTCGCGCCTGAAGGCCGGTCTGGACAAAGACGGCAAACTCGTCGCGTGGTATGCCACGTCCGTGAGTCAGGCGATCGTGCCGGAATCGCTTGCGCGTTACTACGGCGTGCCGCGCATTCCCATCGACAAGACCACTTGCGAAGGCGCGTTCGATCAGCCCTACGAATGGCCCGCCGCGCGCGTGGCGCACAAGATCGTCGAGTTACCGATCCCGATTGGATTCTGGCGCTCGGTCGGCCACTCCCATCAGGCGTTTTTCACCGAGGGTTTTACCGACGAACTCGCCGCAGCCGCCGGTCGGGACCCGATTGCGTTTCGCGCGGCGCTGCTCACGCAGCATCCGCGCCATCTGGCTGTGTTGAGGCGCGTTGCAGCTTTATCGGATTGGGGACATCCCATGCCGCGTGCCGCCGATGGCACAAAGCGGGCGCGCGGCGTCGCGCTGCACGAAGCGTTTGGCAGTGTCGTCGCGCAAGTTGCAGAGGTATCGGTCGGTGCGAACAAACAGATTCGCGTGCATCGGGTGGTCTGCGTGATTGACTGTGGACTGCCGGTGAACCCAAACCTGATTCGTCAGCAGATGGAGGGCGGCATCGTATTCGGCCTCTCGACGGCATTGCAGGACGAAATCACCATCGTCGGCGGTCAGGTGGCGCAGAAAAACTTCGTCGATTTCCCGGTCGTGCGGATGAACGACTGTCCGGTGATCGAAGTCGACATCATGCCAAGCCAGATGCACCCCCAGGGCGTCGGCGAACCGGGCGTGCCGCCGGTTGCGCCGGCGGTGGCCAACGCGGTATTCGCACTGACCGGTCAGCGCTTGCGCGCGTTGCCGTTGCGGGTTGCGTGAAACGCTTCAGATTGACGGAGAAAACATGGGATCGCTAAATATCAACGGCCGCGCGGTTGCTGTGCAAGCCGAACCGGATATGCCGCTTCTGTGGGTGCTGCGCTGCGACCTCGGCATGACCGGCACCAAGTTCGGCTGCGGCGTGGGCATTTGCGGCGCGTGCACGATCCACCTTGACGGCAAGGCGGGCCTTGCCTGCCAGACACCGATGTCGAGCTTGCACTCGCAGAAGATCACGACGATCGAAGGCGTACAGGGCGCCGAAGCGCAGGCGCTAAAAGCGGCGTGGATCGATCTCGACGTGGTGCAGTGCGGTTATTGTCAGAGCGCGCAGTTGATGGCGGCCTGCGCGCTGCTCAAGCAGAAGCCCAATCCCACTGACGCGGACATCGACGCGGCGATGTCCAACATCGTGTGCCGTTGCGGCACGTATCCGAGGGTAAGGGCGGCGATTCACCAGGCGGCTGCGAAACGGCGGCCCGCTTAAGGCCGGCATCACCGCAGGCAGAGACGCCTGGGTGAGCCGATTACGAGCCCCGTGGGCTCAGTTCGCCAGCATCTCCACGACCGCGACCACTACCGTGAAAACGCCGATACAACCGCCCAGCGTGGCTGCGCCTTGCATGAATTGCGACATACGTGACCCCGTAACGTGTGGTGTTGAGGCTCGTATTTAACCTGAATTGAAAGGTAAAAGAAAGCTTGTCAATAATAGTGATTTACCCGGATGAGGGGAGGCGGGAAGGTCAAGGCGCTTTGGTGGCCGCCGTCGGCATGGTGACCTTAGCCGGCGCCGCGGCAGCAGGACTCGTGGCGTTAGAAACCGCAGCCCCAGGCGCCGCCTGCGCATCAGTCTCCCACCCACCACCCAGCGCGAGGAACAGATTGACCTGATCAATCGCCACCTGCCCCTCCGCTGCCGCCACCTGAGACTTCGTCGAAGTCAGCGTGCGGGTCGCATCCAGATCCGAAATGAACGACTCGCGTCCGGCGCGATACAGCCGATGCGTTTCATCCGCCGACGCGGTGGCCGACTTCAACGCCGCACGCAAGGCGTCGGCGCGAGCATAGTCGGACGCATAGGTCGCAAGGCTGGTTTCGGTTTCGCGTAACGCGGTCAGCACCACGCCGTCGAACTTCGCCAACGCAACATTGCTCGACGCTTGCGCTTCACGCACACGGCCCCGTGCGCCATTCGTGGGGAAGGTCCAACTGATCAGCGGACCGAAGGCCCAGCGTGCCGTCGGCGAGGTGCCGAGGTCCTCCAGAACCCCCGTCAAACCCGCCGACGCGCCGATGCTTACCGTCGGATACAACGCGCCCGTCGCGACGCCGATACGCGCCGTCGAAGCCGCCAGCTGACGCTCGGCCTCTCGCACATCCGGGCGGCGCTTGAGCAGCGCGGCGCCGTCGCCGACCGGAATCGGCTGACGGATTTGCGGCAGCGCGCTGCAGGCCAGCACGGCCGGCGGCAAATCGGACGGTGCGCGTGCGAGCAGCGCCGCGAGCCGGTATTGCGCAATCTGGCGGCGCGCCGTGTAGCGCGGAATATCCGCCGCCAGCGTATCGACCTGGGTCTGCCCGCGCGTCACATCGGGCTGATTGCCGCGGCCGGCGTCGCGCAACCGGCGCGACACGTCCACACGCTCCTTCTGCAAGGCCAGCGATTGCTGCGCGATCCTGAGTTCCTCGGCGGCCGAGCATTGCTCGACGTACGAGCGCACCACATCCGCGACCACCGTGATTCGTGCGAGATCGGCGGCAGCCTGCACGGATTCCGTATCCGCCGCCGCCGCTTCGACACCACGCCGCAACTTGCCGAACAGATCGATTTCGTACGAGATGCTGATACCGATGTCGCCTTCGTTGACGACCGGCAGCTTCTCGGTAAGCAGGTACTGCTCGGCCGATTCCTGCGCGCGTTCGAGCAGCACCGAACTCTTGCCGGAGAAGCCGCCTTGAGCCTGCGCGACACCCAGCGCCTCACGCGAACGCGCGAGGTTCGCCGCCGCGACGCGCAAGTCGGTATTTGACTGCAGCGCTTCGTCGACGAGCTTGTTCAGCACCGGATCGTCATAGAGCTTCCACCAGATCACCGGAACGTTCTGCCGCGTGGTCAGTTTGGCATCGGCGCCTTCGATCGGCGCATTGGCGAGCGGCGCGTTGACCAGCGCCTGCTTCGGCAGCGCGTAATCGGGGCCGACATTCACGCAGCCGTTGAGCGCGACGCTCAACGGCAACAGTGGCAGCAGCGGCAATAAGGGAAGGGCGCGCGACAGCTTCATTGCGACGCGCCCGATATGACGGCAGCAGATGCCGGTTGCGTAGCAGAAGCAGCAGAAGCAGCAGAAGCAGCGGAGGCAGCCGGAACAGCAGATGTAGCCGAGGCCGAAGCCGCCGATGCATCCACCGTACCCGAAGCACCCGCAGCCGGACGTTGCTTGCCGGTCGGCGACAGATCGCGCACCGACACCGTCGCGGTGCGTCCGGCGATCATGCGGAAGTCGGCAGGCACCTCGTCGAGCGCAACGCGCACTGGAATCCGTTGCGCGAGGCGCACCCAGCTGAATGCCGGGTTCACGTTCGGCAGCAGATTCGATCCTTGCGTGCGGTCGCGGTCTTCAATCCCCGCGACGATGCTTTGCACGTGACCGCGCAGCACGTTCGGCTCGCCCATCACCTGGATATCGACCCGTTGGCCGATGTCGATGCCGCGCAGCTTGGTCTCTTCAAAGTAACCGTCGACGCGGAACGAATGCATATCCACCACCGCCAGCACGGCACGGCCCGCCGAGACGAATTCGCCGGTGCGCGGCGCGCGGTCGTTCAGATAGCCGTCGACCGGACTCACGATAGTGGTGCGTTGCAAATTCAGTTTGGCGGTATCGATCGCGACGTTCGCATCGGCGAGCGCGGCTTCCGCCGTTTCAACACGCGAACGGCTTTCTTCGGCGACTTCCGCCGCCACCAGGTTGCCGAGCTGGCGATTACGCACGTCTTCGCGGCGTGCCTGATCGAGCGTAGCGCGGCGTTGCTGCGCGGTGGCCTGCGCCTGGCGCAGTGCGAGCGCATAGCGGGCCTGATCGATTACGAACAGCACCTGGCCTTGTTTGACCTGCTGGTTGTCCACCACCTCGACCGATGAGATCAGCCCCGAGATATCCGGCGCGACCTGGATCACGTCGGCGCGCACATGGCCGTCGCGAGTCCACGGCGCGAACATGTAATAGGCGACCAGTTTCCACAGCACGAAGGCTGCAACCACGACGACGATCAGGGTCAGCAGAATTTGACCGACGGAGAACCAGGTTTTTTTCACGTTATTAGTCTGTGCGAAACGACGACGACAAGGCCCAGCACCAGCACATAGATGCCGAGATCGAAGATGGAGCGATGCCAGACGAAGCGGTAAAAGCCGACGCGTTCGAACACCGTGCGAATGGCCAGGTTGATCAGATAGGCGATCAACATCAGCACCAGCACGGCCGGCACGAACACGCCGAAGATATCGATTTCACCGATCATCGCGGGAACGGGCAAAGGAGAGGGTGGGGTTGCGGGACGGGCGCATCAGGCAGCGGCCTCCGGTTCGGGCGGCGTGGGTGTGATTAGCGTGGCCGGAAACAGCGAAAGACGCAAGCCGACCAGCGCGTGCAGCGCCTCGCGCAATCGGCGCGCCGAAGTTTGCGCGGTCGGGCCCGGCGCACCGGCGTTGGCGAGGCCTTGTGCGGTGACGCGCGCCACGGCTGCATCGATCGACGACATCAGTCTCTCGGGCACCGGTTGGCGCACGCGCTGGTCGATGCACCATTCGAAGTAGTCGCACACGTCTTCGAGGACGTGATCGATCGCAGCCGGCGCTTCGCCGCCGAGCTTGCCGGCCAGGCGGCGCAGATCGAGCGCGTTGAAAGCGATACGCAGATCGCGGAAGCTTTCGATCGACGGATGGCGGTGGTCGTCCGTGGCGGCGAGGCGCGGAATCAGCTGCATCAGGCGGTCGAGCATGCGCGCGGCCAGATTGCGCGGGTCTTCGATCGTCCGGGTGGACGCGGTCAACGCCACATCGGCCCAGCTCGATCGCAACAGCCGCGAGGCTGCGAGTTCGGCGCCGAACGGCCGCGTCGCGCGAGTCCACAGATACGCATACAGCAAGCCGGCAAGGCCCGCGAGATTGCTGTTCAGGAAGATCAGAAAGTCGGCCGAATAGGCATCCTGAATGCTGATGAAGGTAGCGGTATTGACGGCTACGAGCACCGTCACCATGTTGAACTGCGGACGCGGGATCAGCGTGCCGACCAGGATGAACGGCCCGGCGAACAGGATGACCAGCATCGGGAAATCGTGCACGTGAGGCAGCACGGCGAACAGATAGATACCGGCGGCCACCACGGCGATCGCCGTGGCGACGAAGAACTTGAACACCATTGGGGCGGGTTCGTCGAACGCGGCGAAGAAGCAGCAGGCGACTGCTGCCAGCGTCGCCGCATTTGCGCCGTCCGCCCAGCCTGAACTGATCCACAGACTGCACGCGATGACGACCGCGGCGCCCGCTGAAACCGTCGAAAACAGCATGATGCCGCGATCGAAGAACCGTTCGGTGCCGCCCAGCCGCCAGTGGCGAAAACGCGGCCGCCACGAGCCTTCTTCGCGCGTGATGATGATGCGCAGCGAGCGGCAGTCCTGCCAGATATCGATCACCTGTTTCAGGCGCCATAGCGCGTTCGAAAGCAGCGCGTTGTCCCAGGTCGCCAGCGCGGCCGGCGGCGGCTGCATCGCGGCGATGCGCTCGCGCAAAGCGTTGGCTGCCTCGTCGGGATGATAGCCCCCGCTGACTGCGGGAAGCGGCGCATTGAACCACTTGATGACGTCGTTGAGCAATGCTTCGAGGCCTTCCGGCCATGTCTGGCGGCCGCAGTTGTAGAGCGCGATTAGCGGATCGGCCAGCGCCGACATCATCGGCAGCAGCAACTGCATGCGCCCGCGCAACTCGTGAGCGCGTGTCAGGATGTCCGGGCGGGTGTGGTCGTAGGCAAGCTGGCTCAGCAGCAACTCCAGCCCGTTGATCGTGCTCGCAATGCGCTGGCGGGCTCCCGAGATCGCCGAGCCCGCAATGCGCCCGGACAGCGTTTCGGTCGCATAGAACGCGGCGTCGCGAAACCACGCGTCGGTGCGCTCGATGATGGTGGGGGCGAGCCGGCTAGGAAACAGCGAACTGCCGACAATACTCGCGCACACGATACCGAGCAGGATCTCCTCGGTGCGGCTGATTGCCAGATCGAACACGCCGCCGGGATTGGTCACCGAAGGCAACGCAATGATCGGCATGGTGTAGGCCGCCAGCATGAAGACGTAGCTGCGTGCAGTGCGATCGGCCACCGCCAGATACAGCAGCGTGCCGGTCCACAACGCGACGATCACGCTGAACAGATAGGGCGATTCGACGAACGGCGGCACCAGCAGCACCGCGGCCGACGCGCCCAGCATGGTGCCGAGCGCACGATAAAGCGCCTTGGAGCGGGTCGCGCCGACAAACGGATTCGACACGATGTAGACGGTAGCCATCGCCCAGTATGGCCGCGGCAGTTCGAGCGAGAGACCGATGTAAAGCGCGATCATCGCCGCGGCAAACGTCTTGACGGAGAACAGCCAGTCGCGGATGGAGGGATAGACCATAACCCGTTACTCTGCGTCCCGGGGATTGGTGGGCGCCGGAGCGTCGGCCGTGAAAGCAGCCAGCACCCGCAAGGTCGCTTCGAGATCGCTACGCGAGATACCTTTCAAAGCTTGCGCCCGCAGCGTATTCAACTCTTCTTCCATTTTTGCGGTGACGGCGCGGCCTTCGTCAGTGAGCGCCACGGTCTTGGCGCGCCGGTCTTCAGGATCTTCGTCGCGGCGCATCAGGCCGGCCGCGCACAATTGATCGAGCAGCCGCACGAGCGAGGGGCCTTCAATACCGATGTGATCGGCCAGCGTGACCTGCCGCACCGCTTCGCCGAGCCGGCTGGCGGTGAGGAGCGGCGTGGCGCACGCTTCGGAGACGTTAAAGGCCGCGAGCACGCCATGGCTCGTGCGCCGCCATTTTCGGGCAGCGACGACCAGGGTGCTGCTAACGGTGCGGCGCAAGCTATCGAGATTCGACATGGCCGCTATTGTATTTCCTAGATATTCGTTAGCAAACTATTGAATTGGATTTTTGTGGGAATGTACTCCGCGGAAGTCTGCAGTCGTAATGTGACAATCAATTGCGGCTTTTTCTCAGGCTGCGAGGCCGAGCCGGACGGTACGCGCCAGATCGTCGAGCTGGAATGGCTTGCGCAGGATCGTGCAGCGCTTGACGGCGAGACCCGAAATATCTACGTCCGCGTAACCGGTCGCGAGGATCACCGGCAAGTCCTCGCGCATCTTGCGCGCAGCGGCGATCACGTCGATGCCGTTCATGCCCGGCATCGCGAAGTCGACCACGAGCAAGTCGGGCTTGTCGTCCTGCAACCGGTTTAGTCCGGCCTGGCCGTCTGCGGCTTCGGTCACGGTATAGCCGAGCATTCTTAAACACTCGACCAGCATCGCCCGCACCTCGCCGTCGTCTTCGACAACCAGTACGCGTTTCACGCCCACTGCGTTCTGTTCGACGTCGGAGACCACCGCGGTCTGCGACGCCACGCGCTCGCGCAAGGGCAGCCAGATCTCCACCGTGGTGCCCGCGCCCTCTTCGCTGAAGAGGCGCGCGGTGCCGCCGGCTTGCCGCGCGATGCCGTAGACCTGGCTCAAGCCGAGGCCCGTGCCTTTCCCGATCGGCTTGGTCGTGAAGAATGGATCGAACACGCGCGAGACTACATCGGGCGGCACCCCCGAGCCCGTGTCGACGACTTCAAGCACGACATAGTGGCCGTCCCCGAGCGTTTCATCGGGAGCGACTCGCTCCTTCACGTGAATGGCCAACTGGCCGCCATTCGGCATGGCGTCGCGCGCATTGATCGCCAGATTGAGGATGGCCAGTTCGAGCTGATTGGCGTCGGCCTGGGTCCACATCTCTTCGCCGTCGAATTCATTGGTGTAGCGGATGCTCGACCCGAGCGACACGGTGATGATGTCGCGCATGCCTTGCAGCAAGGCGACCACGTCCACCGCTTTCAGATCGAGGTTGCTGTTGCGGGAGAAGGTCAGTAACTGGCCCGTCAGTTTCGCGCCGCGCTCGGTTGCGCGTTTGACGGTGGCGGCCATAGCGCGAATGCGATCGTCGCTGCCGACCCGCGCGATCAACTCTGAGTTCACCATGATGACGTTCAGCAGATTGTTGAAGTCGTGCGCGATGCCGCCGGTGAGCTGCCCGAGCGCCTCCATCTTCTGCGATTGCACGAGTACGGCCTGCACTTTGGCGCGCTCGTGAATCTCCATCATCAGGCGGTTGTTGGCGGACGCAAGCTCCTGCGTGCGCCCGGCAATGCGGCTCTCCAGCGAATCGTTGAGCTGCACCAGGGCTTCTTGCGCCTCGATCAGTTCGGCCAGATGGCGGCGCGATTCGTACTGCCGCGAGCGTGCCCTTAGCGACGAGCCTACCGCGCGCCGCAAAGTTTCCGAATTCAGCGGACGCTCGAGCACCACCACGTTGCCGAGCCGCTCGAGCACTTCGAGGCTGCGTGCCGAACGGCGCCCGACGCGATTGGCAGCGAGCAGAATGAAGGGAAAGTCGGACCACGCCGGTTGCTGCTCGAGCCAACCGAACAGGCGCGATGCGTGGCCGTCCGCGAGGGCTTCTTCGGCGATCAGCGCACTGCCCGCGCCGGCATCCAGCGCTTCGGTGAGTGCATCGGCATCGCGGCAAGCAACGGATAGTCGGGCGTCCTTCTGCAGGACTTCGGCAATCACATCGGCGTCGCGGCCGAACGGCGCCAGGATAAGGACGCGGTGCTCCATGGCGTTACCGCCGCGATGTGTCGATGAGTCGATCCTGCTCGCCGAGCAGGGCTGTACCGCCGCGGTAGGAGGGCAGGCCGGAGAGCACGCCTTCGAAGTCGCGCAAGGCCTCACCGACTTCCACGCCGTTACGGCCGAGCCGGAACTGGCGGATCGAGCGCTCGTGCGCGTTGGCACGGCTCTTCACGGCGGTGACGGCCGTCAGCACTTCGCCATGGTGTTCGAAGTAGCGGAACAGCACGACGACGTCGCTTAAGTAGCTGATGTCGAGATCGTTCTGCACCTCGCCGATGATGCCGTGCTGGCCGAGCACCAGCATCGTGATAACGCCTTGCTGGTTCAGATAGCCGAGCAATTCATGCATCTGCAGAAGGAGATAGCGCTCGCCGGGCATGGCCTGGAGGTAGGCATTCAGACTGTCGATGGCGACGTATTTGACGCCTTTGTTTTCCACCGAGTCGCGCACGTCGCTCGCGAATTCGCCGGGCGAGATTTCTGCCGGATCTATCTGGCGCAAGGTCAGCAGGCCGCTCTCGACGTGCGGCGCCAGATACATGCCGAGCGTCGCGCAACGGATCATTAACGTGGTGAGTGTTTCGTCGAACACGTAGTAAGCGCAGCGCTCGCCACGTTCGAGCGCGGCGATCAGGCACGACACGACGGTCGTGGTTTTGCCGACGCCAGACGGTCCGATCATCAGCGCGTTAGTGCCGGGGATCAGGCCGCCGCCGAGCAGTGCGTCGAGGCCGGACGTGCCGGTGCTGAGCACATTGGTGTCGAACGGCGTGTGATGCTCGGCTGCGACGAGGCGCGGATATACGTGGATGCCGCCGGTGTCGAGCGTGAAGTCGTGATAGCCCTCGCGGAACTTCATGCCGCGCATCTTGGCGATGCGCATGCGCCGCCGATTGCCGCCGTAGTCGTGCACGAGGTTGTCGAGGCTGACCACGCCGTGCGCGATGCTATGCAACTGGACATCGCCGGGGTCCGACGAGTTGTCGTCGAGCAGCAGCACCGTGCATTCGCGGGTGGCGAAATAGCGCTTGAGCGCGAGAATCTGCCGGCGATAGCGCAACGGGTTCTGCGACAGGAGACGCAACTCGGAGAGGCTGTCGAGCACGATGCGCACGGGTTTGAGTTCGTCGACCTGTTCGATGACGTTGCGCACGGTCTCGCCGAGCTCGACTTCGGCCGGGTGCAGCACGGTCTGCTCGTACTGCGGATCGAGGCCTTCGTCGGACAGCAGTTCGAGAATCGTGAAGCGGCTGAGGTCCCAGCCGTGGCTGTCCGCGACCGAGATCAACTCGGCGCGCGTCTCGGACAGTGTGATGTACAGCCCCGCCTGGCCCTGCTCAATGCCCTTGAGTAAGAATTGCAACGCAAGGGTAGTTTTGCCGGTGCCGGGCGCGCCTTCGACAAGGTACATGCGGTGGGGGGTGAGGCCGCCTCCGAGGATGTTGTCGATTCCCTCGATCCCCGAGGAAAGGCGGGCCGTTGAGGCGGCGGCAGGTAGGTTGGGCATAGCGTAGCGATCGCGTCGGTAGTGGCTTTGTTTTTTCAGCCGGTACGGACGGAATGCAATTTGTATGCCTATGGGCGTCGGTCTGGCCGTCCATGCGCGGTGGCGCTTTCCTGTAGCCCGACCTCCGCGGTTGTGTCGCAAGCACCCGGAACGCTCAGCCGTGAACGCGCTCCTTGACCAGTTCGATAAAGCGGGTCGCCGCGCTATTGCGCAGTCCCGCAGGGTAAGCAAGATGCAGCGGAGCACTCAACTTCGCGGGATTCGTCAATGTGCAATAGACGGTGCCCACCTGGTCGTACCGTTGCATCGACGCCGGCACCAGCGTCACTCCCAACCCTGCCGCGACCAGATTGATCCCCGACACCATGCGCGGCACCTCGCGCGCAATCCGCGGGACAAACCCGGCTTGCCTGCATGCTGCCAGGATATCCGCATACATGCCCGGCGCCCCCGGCCGGCGGACCAGAATGAAGTCCTCGTGCGCCAATGCCTTTAACGACACCTGCGGCCTCTTTTTACCCGCCCCTTTCAGCAACGGATGCCCAACCGGCAATACCACCACCATCGGTTCGTCGAGCAATAACTCGAACGCCACGCCCTCGCGTACATCGACCGGCTTGCGGAGAAACGCGGCCTGAATTTGCCCCGCGGCCAAACGCTCGATAATTTCCGCCGCATTGAGTTCGGCAAGTTCCACGGCAACCTCGGGGCACACCGCGCGAAAGGCCCGGATCGTCTCGGTGGTGAAGGGATGGAACGCCGCCGAACTGGTGAGGCCGATCGAGATCGTGCCGAGCTCGCCGCGCGCAATCCGGTTCGCCCTGTCCACCGACTGTTGCAGCTCCTGCAGCAAGCGTTGCGCGTCTTCCGCAAAGGCTTGCCCCGCAGGCGTCAAAGTTACGCCGCGCGGCATGCGCACAAACAGCTCGAAGCCGATCTCTTCCTCCAGCGTTCGAATCTGCTGCGAGAGCGGCGGTTGTTGCATGGCCAGCCGTTCGGCCGCACGCGTGAATTGGCCTTCCTCAGCAACCGCCAGGAAGTAGCGCAAATGTCGAAGCTCCATCGTGTTCTGTCTCCTGGGTCGTGTTTTGCGTTCGATTGATTGCCATATCGTATAGATATGGATGGTGCATAAAACAGGTATTTTACATTTACCACGCCCAATCCTACGATCTCGTCCATCGCGTCGATCGAGGCCTGCGCTGCGTACGACAAGTACGGCAAGCAGGCCCGAGCGCCCCGCGACATAAAACAAAATCCACAGGAGACGATAGTGAAAAAGCAATGTGCGGTGGCCGCATTGACCGTGGTGAGTTGCGCGAGTGCGCATGCTCAGGCATCGGTCACGCTGTACGGGGTGATCGATACGAATATCGAATTCCTCAACCATGCAGGGGCCAGTGGTGGCTCGCTAGTCCGCGAGAACTCCGGTGGACTGAGCAACTCGCGCTTCGGTTTTCGTGGGACCGAAGACCTCGGCGGCGGTAATAAGGCATTTTTCATTCTCGAAGCGGGCTTCAACGGCAATGACGGCACCAATGCAACTGCCGGCGTGCTATTCAACCGGACTGCGGCGGTCGGGGTGTCGAATGAAGCCTTCGGTGCGTTGTCGGCGGGCTTGCAGTACACGGCGATGTACGACACGCTCATCAAGTACGACCCGATGGTGTTCGGCCAGCAGTACACGTGGATGCCGACCACCGGCTCCGCGGACGGCTTCTCGTTCAAGGCGCGCGTGAACAACTCGGTCAAGTATGTGGGCCGTTTCGGCGGCTTGACGGCGACGGCGGACTACAGCTTCGGCGGCACGGCGGATTCGTTTCAAAGCAGCGCGGCCTACGGCGGCGCGCTCGATTACGACAGCGGCAGCTTTGCCGCAGCGGTGGCTTACGACTACCGCAACGGCGCCATCAATTCGACCGGCATGTGGACCAAGTCGCGCAACTGGAGCGCGTCGGCGCGCGAGCAAATTGGCGACGTAACCGTCATGGGCGGCTACGAGCACTATCTGTTCAACCCGACCAAAGGCAAGACGGTGTCGTCGGCGTTGTGGTTCGGCGGCGTGCGCTATCTGATCGCACCGACGTTCCGCTTGACGGCCGCCGCGTATTACCAGAGCAACAAGGCGGACAACGTATCGAACTCGTTGATGGGTGTGCTCGGTGCGGACTATATTCTGTCGAAGCGAACCGATGTGTACGCAACCGTTGCGTACGCCGCTTCCACGCGCTATGCCAACGATCAGTACACGCCGGTCGGTTTGACGAGTGACACCGCATTCGGTCCGAACCAGACGGGTGTGACGCTCGGCATTCGCCACCGGTTCTGAGTTTTTGAGCTTTTCAACGACGGATTTGACGATGCGCCGCGTTCAAGACAGTGCACGGTGATCAGGAGCAAGCTGCATGACATTCAATCTTTCACGACGTCTGGCGATGGGGTGCGCGGCAGCGGGCGCCGCCATGCTGGCAGTGCTCGCGCAACCGGCATTCGCGGTGCATGCCTACGAGTCGCATCTGAAGCCGGTGGCGACGATCTCGGATACGCGGTTTGTGATCGAGACGCCGCAAGGGCAAGCTGAATTTCCGTTGTACCTGTCGAAGGATTGGAGCGTCGCGCAACCGCAGGTGACGCGTGCGGTGATCGTGATTCACGGCAAACTGCGCAACGCGGACGTGTATTTCCGCACCGCGCAGAATGCACGCGATTCTGCTCATGCGGATCCCGATAGCACACTTCTGATCGCGCCGCAGTTCCTCGCCACGCTCGACACGCGTGTGCATAACGAACCGGCCGACCTGCTGCGCTGGACCGGCGACGCGTGGATGGGTGGCGAAGCGGCGCGTGCGCCGCAGCCCATCAGTTCGTATGCAGTGCTCGACGCGATCGTCACGCGCCTTGCGGATCGCAAGCTGTTTCCGAATCTGCGGCACGTCGTGTTCGCGGGGCACTCAGGTGGTGGCCAGGTCGTGCAGCGCTACGCGGTGGCGGCGCATAACATCGACGTGCTGACGAATGAAGGCATCGACGTGCGCTACGTGGTGGCGAGCCCGTCGACGTATGCGTATTTCGATGCACAACGGCCGAATGCGCAAGGTGTAGCGGCGCCGTTCGACGCCGCGCAATGCGCCGACTTCAATCAATGGAAATACGGCATGGACAATCGGCCGCCGTACCTCGACGATCGCTCGCCCGCACAACTCGAAGCGACTTATGCGTCGCGCCGTATTGACTACCTGGTCGGCGGCGCGGACGACGATCCGCAGCAAAGCGCGCTCGATAAAAGCTGTGCCGCCGAAGCGCAAGGTCCACAGCGTGTGGCGCGTGCAGAGGCGTATTACCGGTACATCCAGTCGCGTCATCCGGAGGGGCTGAAGCAGAGTTTTCATATCGTGCCGGGTGTGGGCCACAACGGCGCACTTATGCTGACGTCGGTCTGCGCGTTGTCGGCGATGTTCGACACCAAAGGATGCGAGCAATGAGCGGGGCGAGCTTGAATCAGCGTGACGGTGCGGCGTCCGCTACGGAGACATCGAACGGACTGAGCCCGTCGATGGTGCGGCGCGCGATCTTTGCCTCGGTGCTCGGCAACGGGCTCGAGTGGTTCGATTTTCTGATCTACGGCTACTTCGCGAAGATCATCGCGCTAGTGTTCTTTCCCGGCGGCAGCGGTTTCGTGTCGATCATGCTGACGCTCGCCACGTTCGCCGTGGGCTTTATCGTGCGGCCGATCGGCGGCATTCTGTTCGGCATCTACGCGGACCGGGCCGGGCGGCGCAAGGCGCTTTCGCTGCTGATCATTTCGATGGCGGCGAGCACGCTGTTGATGGGCCTCACGCCGGGTTATGCCAGCATCGGCATTGCGGCGCCGTTGCTTGTGGTGCTTGCGCGGCTGTTGCAAGGGCTCTCGGTGGGCGGGCAGTTCGCGACGGCATCGGCGATGCTGGTCGAGTACGCGCCGCCGCACAAGAAGATGTTCTACGGCAGCTTCAATATGTCGGCGCAGGCGTTCGCGTTGCTGCTTTCGTCAGGCGTCGGTTATCTGCTGACCACGCAGTTCACGCATGAGCAACTGGTGGCATGGGGCTGGCGCCTGCCGTTTCTGTTCGGCGCGTTGGCGGGGCCGTTCGGTTTCTACATCCGGCATCGCGTGGCGGAATCGCCTGAGTTCGAGCGCTTGCTCGATCAAAAGGACAAGCCGCCGCGCGTTACGGTGCGCCAGTTCTTCCGCGAGAACGGCGACGCGGCGATTTGCGCGATGGGCGTGATCATCATCGGCGCGGCGACCAATTATGTGTGGCACTCGTATCTGTCGGTGTATGTCGAGCGTCAATTGCATCTGCCGCTGTCCACTGCGCTGCTCGGCGCGTTCGTGTCGGGCGTGCTGAATCTGTTCCTGTTTCCGCTGTCCGGCAAGCTCGCCGATCGTTATGGCGCGTACCGGCTGTTCTATCCGATCGTGATCACGTGGATGGTGTGCGTGTATCCGCTGTATCACTTCGTCGTGACGAATCCGACGCCGGGGCATCTGTTCATCGCGCAGATGGTCGCGACGGTGGTCCTCGCCGCCATGTCCGGTTCGCACCCCGGCATGCTCGCGACGCTGTTTCCGGTGCGCAACCGTTCGGCGGGCGTGGCGCTCTCGTACAACATTGCGGTGACGCTGTTCGGCGGCATGGCGCCGCTCACCATCACCGCCCTGACGCATCTGACCGGCAGCAGTCTGACGCCGGCGTTCTACCTGATTTTTGCCGGTTTCGTGTCGCTCGCGATGGTGTATTTCACGCGCTCGGGACGTGAGCCGGGCGGTGCAACGGCGAAGTTCGTCACGCGTTAACCGCCACTAGCCAGCGCCCCTAGCCAGACTGATTAGATGACCCACGAGCTTATTGCATGACCCAGCCTTTGATTACAGATGACGAACGCGCGCCGAATGAACGTCCGGTTGCCGTCGTCGCCAGCCGGCATCTGAGTGTCGCGACGCCTGCGGGCAGCGGCACGGTGCCGGTGTTCGCGAACGGCGACTGGCTTGCGCCGACGCATGACGTCAAGCGTGCCGTGATTCTGATTCACGGACGCCTGCGCAATGCGGATACGTACTTCAATCTTGCGGAGCGTGCCTGCGCACTGGCTGGTGGCGATGCAGCCGATACGCTGCTGATCGTGCCGCAGTTCCTCGCGAGTGCTGACGTTGGCGCGCATGCGTTACCGCCATCCACGTTGCATTGGGAATGGACTGGCTGGATGGGCGGCGACAACGCCAAAGGTCCGGCGCCGCTCAGTTCGTTCGATGTGCTCGACGCCATTCTGCAGACGCTGGCGTCGCGCGAGCAGTTTGCGTCGCTGACCGAGGTGGTGATCGCCGGGCATTCGGGCGGTGGCCAGGTGGTGCAGCGCTACGCCGTGGTGACGCGGGGTGAGGCGCCGCTCGTCGCGCGCGGAATTGCAGTGCGCTATGTGGTCGCGAATCCATCGTCGTATGTGTACTTCGATGCGATGCGGCCGACAGCATCAGGTGAATTCGTGGCGTTCGATGCGACGGCATGTCCGTCGTTCAATCGCTGGAAGTATGGGCTCGAAGATTTGCCGGCCTATGCTTCGAGTGGCGGGGAGGCTGGCTCGGCTGATGCGCTCGAATCGCGCTATGCGCGTCGTGACGTCACCGTGCTGCTCGGCGGTGCGGATTGCGATCCGCAGCATCCGGCACTCGACCGTTCATGCGCGGCGCAGACGCAAGGCGAGCATCGGCTGGGACGCGGACTGGCTTACTCGCGCTATATGGCGTTGAGGTGTCCGGAAGCGGCGGCGAAGCATCGTACGTTTGTGATCGACGGCGTCGGGCACGACGCGAACGGGATTTTTGCATCGGCGCAGGGGCTGGCGGCCTTGTTCGGCAAGGCATGAACCGTGCTACTGCGATAAGGCCAGCTTTCAAAGGACTGTGCCGACATGAACAAGACCCGAATCCTCGCGGCCGCGATCGCCGCTGTATCGCTTGGCGCCTTGCTGCCGTGCAGCGCCAATGCCGACGATGCGCCTAGCCCATGTGCGTCGCTCAAACGGATCGTCGCAGCGGCGCCGGACGGTCTGGCTTCGCTCACACCGGAAGACGGCAAGGGCGTTGCGCAACCCTACGGCGATGACGCCCAATGTTCGGCGAGCCGTGGGAGTTATCAATGCACGTGGACGCCGCATCACGATGCCGGTTCGAGCACGGATGCACTGCAGGGTGTCGCGGCGGACATCGCATCGTGCCTGCCCGACGCGACGCATGATCAGAATTCACCGGGTCGTCAGCATTTTTATCTAGGCACGCGTGCCAAACGGACTGATATCACGTTGACGCGGGCTGATTCGAGCAAGTTGCGGCTGGTTGTATCGGGCAAGTGAGTGGGCACATGCGTTTCGGGCTGTCCGCGTGCGGCCGTTATCGCGACGCCGGCCACCATGTCCAGCCGCGTCGCGAGCGTCGCAACTCGACCATCGAGAGCGGCGCGATTTCGATGCGCGGAAACACGGCCGGTGACGCGCCGAGCGCATGAACGATCGCGGCCCGGATCACGGAAGCGTGCGTGACGGCGACCACGTTTTGCGTGTTGCCCGGTATGACGCCCTCGCTCAACGCACCGTTTAGCGTGTCGAGCCACTGTCCCACCCGCTTCACGAGTTGACTGAACGACTCGCCGCCGTGTGCGGCTGCGTCAGGATCATGTGTCCACGCGGCGAGGTCGTCCGGTGCTTCGACCGCGAGATCGGCAAGGCGACGGCCATGCCACAGGCCGTAGTCCATATCTGCCAGCCCCTCGTCGGCTGATGCGCCCGGGGCCGATGCCGCGGCACCGAGCCCCAAGGCCGACGCCGTCTCGCGCGCACAAACGGCAGGGCTGACGAAAACCGCCGCGTCATCCGGAATCGACAGACGCGTTCGTGCGGCGGCTGCTTCGGCGAGGCCGCGTGCGTCGAGTGGGTCGTCGGCGGGGAAGCGGCCCGCGCGCATCGCTGCGGTCGATGCGTGGCTGATCAGTAACAGCCGTATGTCCATTCAGTTGATTTCCATAAAGACCGGCCTAAAGCGGGACGCCGCGTGCATGCTTTGCATTGCCGGGAGGCAAAGTTTAGCGCGTAGAATAGCGTCACTGCGAAGCACGGAAGCCGGTGAGAGCCCGGCGCGGTCGCGCCACTGTAATCGGCATTCATGAGCCGAAAGCCAGACCTGAGCTTCGCACCATCCCTCTTCAATCGACTATCGGGGCGCGTTACCCCCAGGAGATGTCCATTATGTCCAACGCTGTTTTCGATTCCACGACACAGCCTGTCGCCCAACCTACGCCGATTCCGCTGCGTGAACTGCTGCCTTGGGTCGTGTTCGGCGGCTTGCTGCTGTTGCTCGCGCTGTATTTCGTTGGTGCGGAACAGGGCGCCACGTCGCTGGTGCCCGGCATGTATGTGCACGAATTCGTGCACGACGGCCGCCATCTGCTCGGCTTTCCCTGCCACTAACGGAGTCGAACATGGTCGGTAAATTGTTGGTACGCGGGATGCTTGCAGGCATCGCCGCGGGATTGCTCACGTTCGGCTTCGCGAGATTAGTGGGCGAGCCGCAGGTCGATCAGGCGATTTCCTTCGAGGAAAAGGCCGACGCCGCCAAAGGCGAAGCGCCCGAACCCGAACTGGTGAGCCGCGGCACCCAGGCCGGCCTCGGACTGTTGACGGGCGTGGTGACGTACGGCGCCGCGTTCGGCGGGCTGTTCTCGCTGGTGTTCGCGTATGCATATGGCCGCGTCGGCACGCTGAGTGCGCGCGCGTTGTCCGCATGGCTCGCACTTGGCGCGTTTATCACGCTGGTGATTGTCCCGAACATCAAGTACCCGGCGAATCCACCCTCGGTGGGCGACCCCGAGACGATCGGGATGCGGACCGGCTTGTTCTTCCTGATGATTGCGATCTCGTTGGCGGCAATGGTGTTTTCGCTGAAGGTTCGACGCCGCGCGGCGCTGAAGCTGGGCGCGTGGAATGGCTCGATCGTGGCGGGCGTGGTGTTCGTTGCGATCATTGCTGCCGTGCAACTGTCGATGCCGACGATCAACGAAGTGCCGGCGGCTTTCCCGGCAGTGCTGTTGTGGAAATTCCGCGTCGCGGCCATCGGCATGCAGGTGATTATGTGGACGACCGCTGGGCTGCTGTTCGGCGCCCTCGTTGAGCGAAGCAAATTGCTGGCGCCCGCGAGCCGCAGCGCCGCGAAGTCCGCTTACCTTTGATGTGAACGGCGTGACCGCGCGAGCCGCGGTCACGCCGACGTGCAGCGCGAGAGAAGCCAAATACATCAAGTACTTGGCGCGTTTGCCGGAATGTTATCCACAGGCTTGTGAACGTTTTCTGTGGATAAGCCACCCCTCTGCAATGCGCGGCTCCGCGCCAACCGTGTAGGCGATCATCGCTGCGTCCCCCCGCGCCGCAAGCAACAAACCGATCTGCGTCAAGCACTTAGGTACGATGCCCCGCTGTTATCAACAACCCTATGAACATTTTCTGTGGACAAGTTCCATAGCCGCATAACGTTATGCGAATCGCTTGGTTGCCCGAAGCCGGGGCAAATCCGACACTCACTCCAATCTCAAGCAAACCGAGCCTGGAGCCATGTCGAACACATCAAGCTTGCGCCCATCATGGGCCACTCACTTCGCGGCACTTCTGCTGCTGGCCGCATCGGCACTAACGACGACAACGGCCATCGCCGCGCCACCTTCGGGCGATCCGATCCTGATAGGCGTCAGCGGCCCGCTGACCGGCCAGAACGCTCAGTACGGCGCGCAATGGAAAGCCGGTTTCGATCTTGCATTGGATGAGATCAACAGCCACAACGGCATCAACGGCCGTCCGCTGAACTACGTCTTCGAGGACAGCCAGAGCGACCCACGCCAGTCCATCACGATCGCGCAGAAATTCGTCAACGACCCGCGCATCCTGATCGAACTCGGCGACTTCTCGAGTCCGGCTTCGATGGCGGCGTCGCCGATTTATCAGCATGCCGGCCTCGTGCAACTCGGCTTCACCAACTCGCATCCTGACTTCACCAAAGGCGGCGACTACATCTGGAGCCCATCGGTCAGCCAGGCCGACGCGCAGCCGCTGCTTGCCGACCTCGCCGTGAAAACGCTCGGCCTCAAGCGCATCGCCGTGCTCTATCTGAACACCGACTGGGGACGCACCAGCAAGGACGTCTTCGTCAAAGCCGCCAATGAACGTGGCGCGCAAGTCGTTGCGGCCGAAGGCTATCAGTCGGCCGAGAAAGATTTTCGCGCGACGCTGGTGCGCGTAGGCGCCGCGAACCCGGATGGCATCGTGCTGATCTCGTACTACTCCGACGGCGCGCAGATCGCCCGCCAGGCGAGAACGAGCGGCATCAACCTGCCGATTGCCGCAGCCAGTTCCGTGTATTCGCCGAAATTCCTCGAGCTCGGCGGTGAGGCCGTCAACGGCGTGGCGACGAATACCAGCTTCTTCCCCGGTGAATCCGGGCCTGAAGTGCAAAGCTTCGTTAAACGCTTCGAGGCGAAATACCACCGTGAGCCGGACGCGTTCAACGCGTATGCGTATGACGCCGTCATCATCGCCGCCTATGCGCTGCGCGCCGGCGGCCCCGACCGCAAGGCCGTGCGTGATGCGCTGCCGAAGCTGCATGACATTCCGAGCGTCGTGTTCGGCAAGGCCAATTTTGATCCGGCGACGCGTCGTGTGATTGGTGTGAAAAACATCAACGTGGTGGTGAAGAACGACAAGTGGACGTTGCTTGATAGTAAGGCGACGGTTGCGCAGAAGTAGGCGTCCCGCTGGCCGCCTTGGTCTCCGAACATTCATAACATTCACGACTTTTTCGCCATGAGCCTTTTACTCGACCACATTGTGATTCGCGTCCACGACCTGACGCAGACCATTGAAAACTTCACTGCGCTGGGTTTCACCGTGCAGCAAGGCGGTACACACGCAGATGGCGTGACGCATAACGCGCTGATTGGTTTCGCCGATGGCAGTTACATCGAGCTGATCGCTTTCTTGCAAGCGGCGCCGCAGCGTCGTTGGTGGGATGTGGGGCAGCGTCACGGTGATGGATTTGTTGATTACGCGCTGTTGCCGTCGAGCGTGGGTGCTGTGATCGATGCCGCGCATGGGCGAGGTCTGCTATATGACGGTCCGCAGGCGGGTGGGCGTGTGCGTCCGGATGGCGCGCGACTCGAGTGGCAGACCGGCCGGCCGCAGACCAGTGACTTGCCGTTCCTGTGCGGGGATATCACGCCGCGTCATCTGCGTGTGGCTGAAGGCGCGGTGCGTGAACATGCGAACGGCGTGCGAGGCGTGGCGAGTTTGACGGTCGCTGTGAATGATCTGACGGCGAGTTTGCAGCGGTATCGGGCGTTGCTCGGTATCGGTGACGGGGAGACGCGGACGGCGGCTTTGCCGGGGCTGGGGGCGGTGTCGGCGACGTTATCGATTGGTGATACGTCCGTTGTGTTGCTGAGCCCCGTGCATGTCGATACAGCGAGCGTCACCGCCGAAGGCGCAGCGTTGCGCCGGCAACTCGCCACGCGTGGGGAAGGGGTGTTGGGTGTCGCTTTGCGCGCTGATGGCAAAGCGCCGCCGCGGGTGCTCGACCGTGAACGCACGCATGGCGCGTGGTTCGAGATCACCGCGGGGTGAGGGGAATCGCCTTTCGGCGCGCAGCGCTTAGTAAGTTAAGTGGATCAAGCAGTTGGCGCTGTTGTGGGGTTGTTATCCACAGGCTTGCGAACATTTTCTGTGGACAAGTTCACGACAGCCGCCGTCCCTTCACGCCGTGGGCAAACAAAATCCAAATCCGATCGCCGCTTACGCGCTCCTGCTCCTGAGCGCCCAATTGAACACGCTCCGCGTTCTGGCAACCGGCTGCGTCAGTCGATCAAACAACTGGGCGACAGCGCCATCGAGTTGCGCGAGCGCTGGTGCCTTTGCTGGATCGACGTCAACGGCAGCAGTCATCGGCACGTGCTCTTCCAACTCGTCACGTGCAGACCCCACCACGCCGCCGCTATACCGCGCGATCAACGAATCCAGCCGCGCAACGATCGATTCCACATGCGCAGCGCCGGCATCCGCCGCATTGAGCGACACATCTTCCGACGACGTGACTCGCCGTGAAGGATCACTCAGCACCCGAGCCCAGTGCAAGCAACACAGCAGCGAACCGGTTGCAAGTTCAACGCCGGGATTCCACACCACCACCCGTTGTGTCTGCAGTGGTTTCAACGCGATCCGCAGATCATGCCAGGTACGATCGAGCTTGCGCATCGCTGACGCCGTCTCGGGCGATTGAGTAGCAGGGCCCGCTAGACTTACCACTTCGCGCAATGAGCCAAGCACAGCTCCAAGCCTTGTCTCTACGTGGCGGGTCGCCGCAAGCGGCATCATCAAAATCGCGACCGCAAACGACACGAGGCAACCGACCAGCACTTCTTCGATCCGCAGTTCAACCAGCGGTCCCATCGCGAAGCCCAACTCGCCGTATACGAGCCCGACGAGCACGGTAATGAAAAACACCCCCGGCGCGTATGCACTCAGGATGTAGTAAGCCCAGCCGAACACGCAAAGCACCATCGTAGCCACGAGCAACACGGACGAGTCGTGCAGCGGCGCGACCAGCAACACGCTGACTAGCGCGCCCGCCAGTGTTCCGGCGAGGCGCTGTGCGCCGCGATAAACCGTGTCAGCGCGTGACCGCGTGCCGAGAAACACCACGAACGTCGTGATGACCGCCCAGAACCAGCGCTCGGGAGACAGCGAGTGGCCGATCAGCATCGCGAGAAAGGCAGCCGTTGTGGCGCGCGTGGCTGGCAGCCAGCAGAGTTTGGTGCGCAAATCGGCAAGCCATGACGCGGCGGATTGAGCACTCGTAGCGCCAGCCGACAGAGGCGAAGCGCCGCGGTGCACATGGCCCTGATGGGCAATCTCCTTGAGCCGCACAATCGCGTGACGCAGCACGTCGGCGCTTGCATGGGCGTCGCCATGTGCAGGCGCTGAAGCAAACGCATGCTGCCCCGCCGCGACTTCCACTTCGACGATTCGCTCACGAATCGTCTCGGCATCGGGTGGATTCAGCAACGCCAGTTGTTCTTCAAGCGAGAGCGCCGCTTCGTTCAGTGCCGACAAATGCACCGCGCCCGGTGCGGCGAGTACACGCGAGGCGCGCAACGTCACCGTGTGAATGGCAAGCCGGAAGCTGGCAGCCGCCCGCATCGGCACGATCACGCGGCCGACCAGCGTGACCATCAGCGGGCCGAACGCGGACAGCAGGAGCGACTGCACAAGATGCAGCGAAGAAGGATGCAGATACAGCCCAAGGTAGAAGCACACCACGCCAAGCATCGCGCAACCCAGCGCACGCGGACCACACGCCTGGACCAGCATGCCGACGAACATCACGACCAGGAAGCCCGCATCCCCAGCGAGCGGATTACGGCTCAGTACGCTCGCTGCGGCAAAGCACACGCAGGCGCAGAGATAGAGGCAAAGCAGGGTGCCGAACCACGCAGGCCGTCGTGCATCGCGCACGAACAGTGGCGCCACCATTGCAAAGAGGATGCCGGGCGCGGCGAGGGTAATCGGTTGGTGATGAAAGACGGTCCACGCGATACTGGCAATGCCGGTTAGCAGGCAGGCAAGCGCAACGCGCAGCGCAGTATGGAGACGCACGAGTCCCGGGTCCGCAACCAGCAGGCGGTCGGCGACGCGTGAAAACGCGGCAGCAATCATGATCGATGATATCCAGGCTAAATGGCCGCCACCGGCTTTTGGCCGATTGCGACAGGGCGGGCGTGCGAGCCCGCCACCTTCGTATCGTCGGACGGGGCTGCCGTGCCGGGATCACCGGCTGGAAGCCCCGTCCGACGACGGGCGATAACCCGCGAACAGGCACGCGGGACGCGCTGCAAAGGGTGGCGCAGCGCATCAGGCGGGTTCGGGTTTTCCCGGATGATACCGGGTCAAAAATGCGATTGTCGAATTTTTGCGGCGGCGCAGCAGTTTTGGAGCGCAATCATGTCGCGTCGTGGAAAATCACCCCGAGCGTGTGCCGGCGGCCCGAGCGCAGGCGGCTCACGCCGTGCCGCAGATTCACCCGATACACGCCGCGCGTGCCCTGCACCGGCCGGTGATGGACCGCAAACACCACCGCGTCGCCCTTGCCGAGCGGCACGACTTCCGTGCGCGACTGCATCCGCGGACGCTGCTCCGTCATGACGAACTCGCCGCCCGTGAAATCCTGGCCTGGCTCCGAGAGCAGAATCGCGACCTGAAGCGGGAACACGTGCTCGCCGTATAGATCCTGATGCAGGCAGTTGTAGTCGTCTTTTGCGTATTGAAGAATCAGGGGCGTCGGACGCAGCTGGCCGGCCGCGTGACAGCGCTCGATAAATTCGCTGTGGGCGGCCGGATAGCGGACAGCGATATTCATCGCCTCGTTCCAGCGATTCGCGACCGGCGCGAGGCGCGGATAAAGCCCGGCGCGCAACTCGGCGACCAACGGTGCCAGCGGATACGCAAAGTACTTGTACTCACCACGGCCGAAACCATGCCGCGCCATCACGACGCGGCTTCGGTACAGATCGTCGCGCGGATAGTTTGCACTCAGCGCGTCGCATTCCTCTGCACTGAGCAGATTGCGCAGCATCGCGCAGCCATATCCGTTCAGTTCTTCTTCGACATCGAACCAGTCGATCGCGTCCACACGCTGCGTGAGCGAGCCGGAGACAGTGCCAGACTCCCGTGCGCCAGCGTGTTTCAGTTTGGGCTCGAACCCCAGCTCCAGTTCCAACTCCGGCAGGTGCGACTGCGAGTGAAGAGCCTTCACGACCATATTCATGAGCATTCTCCGTAAGGCGATTCATCGAACGATGACCGAGTGTAAGCACACGCTCACGGCCACGCACCCCGACTCTTGCTCTCCAATTCCCGTATCGTTATGGCCGCGCCGCTCCAATCTGCCGCTTGGGCGTCCGGGGCGTCTTAAGCAAAAGCGAAAGCCCGGTTAGAAAATGCAAACTTCGCGAAACCTGCTACAAGGTTTATCGTAAGACCCTATTTCGCCTAATCAGTGTGTTCGGAGACTTTGCCCATGTCTGCTTCACCAGAGAAACTCGACGACTGGCTCAACAAGGAAGCGGTGGCCGAAGACGACATCACCGCCTTTCCGCTGACGGCAATGGCCGCCACCCTCGACCGGAAAGAAAGTGGCGATACGGTGCCACCTCTCTGGCACTGGCTGTACTTCCTGCCTATCGCGCCGCTGTCGGATGTCGGTCCGGACGGTCATCCAAAGCGCGGTGACTTTCTGCCGCCGGTACCTTTGCCGCGCCGCATGTGGGCCGGCGGCCGCCTGACGTTCCATGCGCCGCTCAAAGTCGGCGAGCATGCGAAACGTACCTCGACCATCGCTAATATCGAAGACAAGACCGGCCGCTCGGGCCGTCTCGTGTTCGTGACGGTGCAGCACGCGATTGAAGTCGATGGCGAACTGAGGCTCGAAGAAGAGCACGACATTGTCTATCGCGATGCGCCGCAAGAGGGCGCCCGACCACCGCAAGCGGCACTCGCACCCGAGGGCGAAACGTGGAGCCGTACGATCGATGCGGACGCTGTGATGCTGTTCCGTTACTCCGCGCTGACCTTTAACGGCCATCGCATTCATTACGACTACCCGTATGTGACCGAGGTAGAAGGCTATCCCGGGCTGATCGTGCACGGGCCGCTGATCGCGACGCTGCTGGTCGATCTGGTGCGCCGTGAACAACCTGACGCGGTAGTGCAAAGCTTCGCGTTCAAGGCGTTGCGGCCTACCTTTGCTGGCCAGGCTTTCACGGTATGCGGCAAACCGTCTGCCGACGGTAGGACCGTCGATCTTTGGGCGAAAGACCATGAGGGTTATCTGACTATGCGGGCTACGGCAGCGCTCGGCTGAACTCTGCCCGCGCGGTCGGCAATCCTGGCGGCAATCCCACCGGCGGCCCGCTATCCGGCAAACTGAACATCGCCATGGAACTGGGGCATTGAAACCCTCTCAACACATCGCCCGTCAGTGGATTGGCGACACTGCCCGCACTCGCGATATCGAGCACGGCCTTGCGCCCGTCGAAATCGAATTCAACGCGCGTGCGGCCCCGGGTCGCCGTATTGATCAGCGTCCCTTTGCTTAGCAGACGCAACAGCGCCCAAGGGCCGTCGGTCGAAATCGTTGAGGTATCCGGACGAATGCGCGGGTTCGCTGTGATTTCCGCATGCGCACCGCCGCGTGGCCCGGGCCACGTTATGGAGAACGGCCGGACGGGGCCATGCTGGTATTGCTCGCTCTGACCGTCGATGTCGAGCACGAGTCCGGTGATCGTCGGGTCGAGTTCAGGGATGGTGATATCGGCTTTCCAGGCTAGTTTCTTCTGGCCTGGGTCTGTGAAAAACACATCCCGGATGGCCTTCGCGCGCTCGAACGGCGCCAGACTCGGCCCCTGTACGGGCTCGGTTGCGCCAGAAAGCGTTTTGTAACGCCATGGTTTCGCCGACGTGTCCACGAACGGCGCCAGCGTCTTCACAAAGAAGTCGTCGATTACGCCGCCCTGCGCGAATACGCGCGTGAAATCGTCGGTGTTCACGTCCTGTTTGCTTTCGGAGGCAAACGGATAATTGCCGTCGACCGTCACCCGGCACGCATCGCCTATCGTCGCCGCCATTTGACGCGACAGCAGTTGACCAATGCCCTGATTCACTTCACGCGAGCCCTGGATCGCCAGATCTCGTATGACTTCACGAAACGGCGCAGGCAGCGTGTCTGCCGTCAACTTGAGTTTCACCGCGGCGTCGCTGGAGGGCGGCATGCTGTTGTTCGTCAGCGCATTGTCGGCGACCGTCAATACCGTGTAGTAGTTGTTCAACTGGCTCGTGAGGCCGTCGAGTTGTGGCGGGCCGCTTTGTGCTGTGGGCTGAGCGCCTGTCTGCGCAGAAGTTTGCACGTCGCCGCTACCTGTCACCACCTCGCGCAATGCTGCAAAGTGATCGTCGACCAATTCACGCTCAAGACGCTCCTCGGCCCTGATGCCCAGCGTCTGATCGGCCTTCTGTCCCAGTTGCCCCGTGGCCTTTTGCAGGAACGGCTTGTCGTCGCCAGTCGACGTGCGGGTCAGCGTCGTTTCTCTTACCGCCGCACGTGCGAGCCTTGACAGAGGCGAGTCCGGCGCCGCGAAGCTGCGCAATACCTGCAGGTTGAACGCGAGACTGGTCCCTGTCACAGTCCGGATATTCGACAGGAACGTGTCCCAGCGTTGCGCGTATTCCATCAAATATTGCCGGCGGATTTCTTCGGTAAGCGGATCGTCAGCCGCGCCGGAACTGCTCACAATTTCAGACGTTTTTTTTTGAGTATCGCCGAGCAAGCTGCGACCCATCACCCATGCATCGTCGTCACGCGCTAACTGGACGAATTCCGGCAACCGTTTGTCGAACAGGTTTCGATAACCATCATAAGTAAAGAGGCCCGGAACGCCGCGTGCAAGCGGTTCGCCATTGACTCGCGTAAAGACTGTGCCTGCCTGTGGGCCGACCGCGCGCAGCAACGTGAACTCCTCGGGCACCTCCTTCTGCATGGCGGCCTTCGCCCGTTCGTAGAGGCGCTGGGTCGCATTGTTCGTGTCGAGAAACGCGCGGGCCTGCTGGACCAACGAGTCGTTCCTGACGAATGGCGACTGTACGACGCGCTCTCCGGAGAAGAGTTGAGTGACGTGGTCGACCATTGAAGCACGTCCACCGAACACCGATGCGCTGTCCGTTCGGGCCCAGTCGGACAGGACCCATGCCTTGACTTCATCGGCGTTGTACTTTGCCTTGTCCTGCAACATCAGATACGCGCGCAAGGTCTGGTAGGCCGTGTTGGCATCCTTGCCGGCAATTGCTTCCGAGAGCACCGCTTCCATGCGGCGCACGATCTGCGGCAGCAGCAGATTATCTTCCAGTGCGCCATAGGTATGACGGCTTTCGGCCGCCACGTTCGTGCCTGTAAAAAGGCCGTAGCGATACGCATTGTCCGGTGCCGACAGATCAAGTCCCGGATAAGTCGCGAGATAGCGTGCATCCGTGAGCGTATCGGGCACGGCTTCGGGCTTCGGGGTCCTGTAAAGCTGCGTGACCTTCGCCGATAGCGTCTGCGCCTTGCGCGAGATGGCATCAAGATAGGCGTGGTTGTTGCCTAAGCTTACCCATACTCCGCTGGCAAGCCATGCAAACATCAGTAGCGCAAGCGCGTGACCGACCAGACGCAGGAGCCGGAAACGGAATTCCCAGCGCAGGTTCGGCCGCACCAGATGCGCTTCGCGGAATACGACCTTCGTCAGCAGGTCCTGTAGAAAGTAACTTAGGTGACCGGATGCGGCTGGCTTCTGCGACGCAGGCGCGCGCGCAAGCGCATTCCAGAGACGCTGCACGATCGTTTGTTGTTCGGCAACGATTGTGCTGTCCGCCTGGGTTGCGCTGGTGAAATAAACGCCGCGCAGTGTCGTATGAAGCTGGGTTGCGTCGTACCGCGAATCGAGAAACACGTTATCGATCAGTTCACCCAGCGGCCGGACAAGCGCTGCGAATTCCTCGTTCAGCGCAGCCAGTCTCCTGCGTTTCTGTATGTCGTACTCGTCCTGCAAACGCATATTCAAGCCGTCCGCAAGGCGCATTGCGAGCAATCCCAGTTCGGACATGCAGCGTACGCGCAGTCCTTCCTTTGCGATGGTTTCCTTGCCGTATGGCAGCGTGAAGCCCCATGTTTGCGAACGGCCTTCGGCTGTCAGCGAGCCAAAGTACTCGTTGAAACCGCACAGACGGTCCATCTTTGTGATCACGAGATAGACGGGGAAGCGGATGCCCAATTCGGTGCGCAGTTCCGCGAGCCGCGCGCGCAACGCCGCTGCTTCAGCGCGGCGCGCATGCTTGTCCGGGTCGCTCAGGTCAGCGAGATCGACCGTCAGTATCGCGCCGTTGATCGGCGCGAGCGGGCGGTGCTTGCGCAGCAGACCGAGAAAGCCGAGCCATTCGGCCGAATTCACTTTGCGAGCATGGTCAGCCGCGTCGATGTGAGGTGGTGCCTCGGTGCCCTTCGCCGGCTGCGTGCCAGTCTCGGCGGCTACGTCGTCATTGGCATCATGCTTGCCGTCATCTACGCTGGCGGCTGCATGTGCTGGCGCGGCTACCTGCTCGCCACCAACGGGAATAGCATCGTGCCGCGAGTAGCGTCCCGCCGTGTCAATCAGCACCGCATCGTTGGTCAGCCACCAGTCGACATGCTCGGTACCGCCGTCTCGCTCCAGTTTGCCGACGGCCTGCTGCATCTGCTCTGCAACGGGAAAGGCCAGTCCGGCATTCAACATTGCCGTGGTCTTGCCTGTGCCTTTCGAACCGAGCGTGACATACCAGGGCAGTTCATAGAGATAGCGCTTGCCCTGGAACAGGCGGCCGAGTCCGCGCGCGCCGGTGCGCATGGACTTCAATCGCTCAAGCGCGCTGTTGACGGTCCGGGTCACTTCTCGCAGTTGCCCGGCGGCTGGCGATTCTTCCCGCTTGGCGCCAAATTTAAGCAGCTGTGAGAGGAACTGCTCGTCGGTACGCATCCGGTTCCATAGACGGAAGATCCAGTAGATCGCGAACACGCCGAGCACAACTACAATCGCAATCGCGCGTGACGACTCGGGCTCGAACGGCTGCGCGTGTCCCAGCGTGAGCAAAGGCGCGGCGTACCAGATCAGCAGGCATAGCAGCGTCACAAAGACAACGCTCGTTGACCAGCCCGCCAGCCACAACAGCAAGCCGGCCAGCAGCATGGCAATTGTCAGAATCCGCATACCGATGCTGGCAAGCGGCTTGATGCCGCTGAAGCCGATAAGCGGCCCGACAAACCAGATCACCAGACCAACGACGATAAGCGCGATCAAAGCCAAAAACTGTCGCGACACCAGAAACGATAACTTCTTCATTCTCAAATCCCGAAAGCCCACGATTCCGTTTGGGGCGGTCATTCTGCGACGTTGATCTCGACACGGCGGTTCTGCGCGCGTCCCTGGAATGTTTTGTTGTCTGCGATCGGTGCGGCATCGCCCTTGCCGATTACTTCGAGCCGGTTGGCAGGAACGCCTGCGTCCTGGAGCAACTGCATGACCTGTGTGGCGCGTTCTTCCGATAGCGCCTGGTTCGAGTCGAACGTGCGGCTGCGAATCGGCGTGTTGTCGGTGTGACCGATGACACTGACCTTGCCCGGCACCTTGACGACTTCGGCGGCAATCTTGTTGATGAGAGGCTGCATCGATGAGTTGACGGTTGCCTTGCCGGCTATGAACATGTCGTCGCCATGGAATGTCACCGCGCTGTGGTGATCGTCTTCGTCGACGCTGACTTTGCCGGCCGCGATTTCGTCCTTAAGCAGTTCTTTCAGATGGAGGGCTGGCGGTGCGGGAGGTGGTGTTATGCGGGCGATGTCCGAGATCTGTTTTTCCACGGCCGCGCTGCGCGTCATCAGGTCGTACTTCGCGTAACCGAACATCGCGAGCAGGATCAACGAGAGCAGGACTGCCGTGATCCAGACGGGAAAGTCATAGAACGGCCGACTGCGGCCTCGCGTATCGCCTTCCCAATGGGGCGAGAGCGCGGCCGGCACAGGGCCGCGCTGCGCTGTGATTTCGGTGTACAGACGCTGACGTACGGTGTCGTGCTTGCGATGGCCGTCTGTTTCGAAGCGATAGCGGCCGAGGAACCCGAGGCTCAGAATGCGGTAGATCACTTCGAGTAGATCGATGTGTTCTTTGGGTTCGGTCATGAGGCGGCCGATTAACAGGTAGATCTTGTCGCCGCCCTTACGGTCCTCATGGAAAGTTGAGGCGAGGCCGGTTGTGATCCATTCGACACCGCTGTCGCCGGCTTTGCCCCAAGTTGTTTGCATGACTGCTTCGTCGAGCGCTGTGCAGAGGCAGTAGCTTGCGCCGAGCATGTGGTCGCGGCGGATGTTGGTTTGTTCGCAGAGTTTTTGGAAGATGCGGATTTCGTGTTCGAGTAGTGAGCGGAGTTCAGGGATAGCGTCCGCCTCGAGGTACTCGGGCATGTCGGCTTGTGCGCGAAGGAGGGGGCGAGCCGCTTCGAGGAGTGGGTTTGTGGCTCGCTCGACCGCTGACAGACGGACGTGGAACTCGGTCGCCGACGATGCCGAGTGCTGTGTTCGTCCACGTAGCGATGGGGACGGCACGTCTCGGGTGTTGCCTTCACTCGTTTGACTGATCATTAAAAAGATTTTGATTGTGAGTTTCGTGGGATAAGGTCATGTGGTCACGCACAGGCGCGACCACATATAACGAGACGCCGAGCGTAAAGACAGTACTCGTTAATGAACTCCCGATAACTAACTACTCGCTTTCCGGATCCGGTTCTTCTGCCGGATAGGATGGAAATTCATCTGATATCTTCTCTTTTATGTATTGAATTCTCGTCTTGTACGCTGCAGAAAGGCATTCAACAGTCGCGCACTTGTTTCGCACATTCGATATCCAGCTCAGCTGGTTTATCCTTACGGGATCCTGATAGGATATTTCCTTCGAATATTTCATTTGCATGCCCACAAATCCTCGATTTACAACGGCGTCCAGTTTCACGAGGTCCGGGCTTCTGCAAATCAGATGCTCCACGTTGGATTCTGCTTTTCCGCAGTCAAAGCTTTCGCTTTCATCTCTGAACGGATGTGTTTGCCGGGAAAATAAGAAAAAATATGGGCCGTGCACAAGAATAAATTCGTCATGTGAAGCATATATTGTTGAGTAGCGTAATGCTGAGCAGGCAGAGGAAAACGAATTGCCGAGAATGTAGGAGGTGGACCAATCTTTAGAGTTGGTATGGAATTTGGCCGTGAGAAAGTGATCTAATTTATCGTGAGTTCCAAAAATATTGACAAGATTTTTATCAAAATAGTATAAATTTTTATGTTTTATTTTGACGGCGCACGCGCCATCAGTCGTTTCACTGGTCAAGTTTAGCAAAAAGAAATCGCCGGCCAGTGCAAGTGTGGCCGAATAGGCGGGATTTACTGGCAATGATATATCAGGAAAATCATTTCGCCCAGGTTGGTACGCTTGAGTCATCCCTGTGAGTCTATAAATACTTTGTCCCGTCGCGGAAAGGGGGAGTGCTAAAAATAGCGCTGAAAGTAAAAGTTTTCTTGCTGGGAAGTTCATGGATTATCGTCGTAAATATCAGTGATTGCAGTTATAGCCGCATTGACAAAACACCTAATGCTCTCGTCGGTGTCTTGTTCGATTTTCTGGTTCAAAAAATCGGATTTCGTCCTGTCATTTGCGCATTTTAAGAGCGAGCTGGACGGCTCCGAGCCAACCAGGCTGAGACGAAGCATCACCGCTGATATTGCTTTCTAGGTTTGACAATCCTTTGCGTATTTCTTTGGGACCATCGAGCATGCGGGTGGCTTGACAATCCATCGCCTACCAGTTGCACTCGCCTCGCTCAGACGGAGCGATATTCGGGTCGAAATTAAAGTAAAATTTCTTATGAGTGGAATTGTTGGTGTACGTCATGGAATACACGTTGGCTCCTTGACTAATCATCTCGTATTCGCCGGAGATTTTATTTCCTGAAATTTCGAGCCAATTTTCAGTCGTCTGAAATGGATGATTTTTATCAAGTTCATCATTTTGGCTATATTCAGGTACCAAAGATATCGATTTATTTGATTTTTCATATTTTACGAACGCGCCGGACCATTTTGAATGTATGTCATCATAAATTCGTAATTTGAATCGCACGGGTTTCTCGCCACCCGAGCTGAAACAATAGTCTTCGAAATTCACTTGGCTGTACGCAGGCAAAGTATTTAGCAAGAAAAATAGAAAGAGTAAATTCTTCATTTTCGTTTCCTAATTATGGCTGTTGGCTCTCTATGTACGTTTGGATTGTATGTTGCGTTCTATAAAATTTCTTTTTTGGATGAGGAGGATGACCGATCATGACGACGTTTCCCTGAGCGTCAAGAACTGGCTCCTGTTGACTATTTCGCCGCCATTCAAATGTTATTGAGGTTGGTTCGCTTTCACTTGATTCGTCCAAGAGGACGGACTTTAAATAAACAACGGATTGAAGACGTACCTCAAGGCCGTTGAGCTTCTCGATCGAAACGTATCCATTGACATCTTTACTGACTGTAATCGCGTCACTTTGGGTCGATCCAGCGTCCATGTGCTTAAGCATATGGTTTCTAGTCACCAAATAGAAACAGGCGCTGTCCACGCAATTTGAAAAATTGTGATGTCCGTCGTTATCTCGTGCAATTAGTTCGTTTGGGTTCCAGCCCAAATTTATAAATTCTGATGGCGGATTTATATCGTGGAAACCTCTAAATAGGCCGTATGATTTGTAATTTTCAAGATGAGTTAGCTGTATCAATCCTCGGCCGTAGTACGGGCTGTAACTTTTTAACTCACCTCTAATTTCTTTCACGTAATGCAAATTCCCTGTCTCGGGGATAACGTGAGAGAGGAGATGGAGCAATCGGAGTCGATTCCCCGATATTCCGTATCGTCTCGTCCCGATATTAAACGCCATGGTCCAGGCCCTTGATCGGGCAAAAGCTGTTTCCCAAGAGGTGGTTGCGGGGACAAATTGGGTTCCCTGCAAATGTAGTAACTTGCGTGGGAAGCATCGAGCTATCTCCCCCGCGCTTAGCCACCCACACTTCCTGAAATGCTCAACGAATGCCTTCGGCGGAAAATGCCAGCACTCGGCAGCTTGAGGCAAGTCGGCATCGTGAATGTCCTCCCAGAACGCCAGCGCTTCGATATGCGCCTTCAGCACTGTGAAGTCGTCCTTCGACAGCGGCGCGGGCAGCGCTTCGTTCTGCGTTTCTAACCATCCCCAGCGCTTCTCGATGTCTTGCTTAGTCCATTCGATCGGAAATTTGCAGATGGCTTGGGCCATTCGGTTGGCGACGTCGTTGTTGTGTAGTGCGTCCTTTGCTTCCGTGTGCGTAACGTGTCCATCTCCGTTCAGATCAAGCCATTTCCTGATCGTTGGCGAATCACAGTGGCTCGCGGACGTGTGGTCATCGTCAATGAGGCTCCAGCCTGCCCAGTGAGGGAAATCCGCGTCGCTATACACACCAATGGTCGTCGGCTTGTGCAAATTGATCCAGCCCGTTCCCTCAGGGGTAACAACCTTGCGCCAATGAGCAAACTTCACATCCGACGGTATCGTTTCACTAACCGGTCGTCCAAAGCGCAGCATCTCGTAGATGAGGCTGGGGGATGGTGCTTTGGGTGAAGGATTAGCTGGCGCTGTGCTGCCATCGGTATACATGCGATTCAGTCGGTTGACTTCGGCATAAAGGTCGTACTCGAAGCTAGTTGCCGACGATAACGGCTCGCCTACCTGGATGCTGCGTCCATCTTCGGTCAGCCTGAACGTTGTTAAAGTGCAGATCTTCTCGTAGTGCATCCGGATGAACAGATCACAACTGGTTATCCCGACAGGCGGTTGTGTTTGTACTGACGGGTGAGGACCAAGCGGAGGTTCGCTAGCGTCGCGTCGGTAGGGGTGGGGTTGATTCCCGAAAATCCTCGCTCCCTTGGGTACCCTGAACCAGATATCGCCGTAGATCGCGTCGACGCGTCCTTGGACGGCATTCAGTGGCCCAGCGGCGCGTCCGAAGAGTTTTTCAAGATTCGCGTCATTGCACACGATCTCAAAATGAATCTGTCCGAGTTGTCCATAGATCTGCCCCGGAACGCCAAGCAGGTCCTTTCGATAAATCTTCTTGCCGACGACGATCGAGGGACGAACTGTCTGCAGATGTATGTAGATGGAGAAGTACGTGATCTCGGCGCTGCGACCTTCGCCAATCTCAGTGCTGTGCTTGATCACCACGCAACCGTCGTCGGTGCGTACACCGCGGTATTGCAGCGCGGCCTTCCCCGCAGGCGACGTCTGCCGCACGTAGACCACCGTGCCGTCGGCGATGGCGCGCACCGACTCCGTCTCGCCATTAGCCTTTCGCGGCGCGACAAGATGAGATCCTCCATGCCAGCCGAGGTTGAAACTTACAGGGAAGGCGCCATTACCTGGCGCGCATTCCTGCATGCCGGCCGCGCAGACGTCGTGGTCCGGCACGACGGTATTGCCGGCGTCCGCCGAATCCATTTCATGTCCCGGTCGTGCTGGCAAAAACGGTGGGCTGATGATCATCTGTTACGTCCTTCGGTCATCAAAGAGAAAATGGAAACGCCTGGTTCGGCTTCCCGGAGGAGAAGGGCGAGAATTGAATCGGCTTCGCTTGCGGGCCTTCTGTGGCGTGGCTACCGGCATGCACCAGAAACTCGCCGTCTGTAAAGCCGAGAACCCCTCGCGAGCTGATTTCCAACTCGGTACCGCCGCCATTGAGACGGATACCCTGTTTCGCCTTCAGGCTGATCCAGTCGTCTGTGCTCATGATCTCGACAGCACGTCTGGCGATGATTTCTATCTCGTCGGATTGCGCCTCGACGCGCACTTTTCCCGACGCAGCAATAAGCCGGATACCGAGCTTGTGTACAAACAGGGAGAACTGATTCCTGACACTTGCGAAGAACGACTTGCCAGTCGCAATTCCCACGTTGCCGCCGGTGGTAAGGGCGAGATGTTCGTCGCTTGCGAGATGTGTGCTGCCTGCCGTCGTTGTCTGAATGCCGGTGGGGCTGGCTAACGTCAGATGCGGTTCCGTAAATTCCGGAAAGCCGTTGTCGTCCGTCTTCGCGCCACCACGGATCGCATCGTTCTGTGCCTTGATGGACTTCGCCACATCGCTCTGGTCGGCGCCGCTGCCCTGCGCCTGATGCTGCTGCGCCAACTCAGTCAGACTTTCATGAAGGTCGCGCGCCTGCGTGAGCCGCTGGACGGTCTCGCCGAGGTCCTTCGCATGCGACTGGGCATTGCGGCGCGCCTCGGTCGTCACCAGCATGCCCTGTGCGGCCCGCACTACACCGTGCGCATCGGTCCGTAGTTCGAACCCTTCACCGCGTGCGTCCTGCCGCCCCTGGTTGCCGGAAATCCGTGTCAGGCTGCCCAGGTTCAGTTGCGAGAGCGCGTGATCGCATGAAAGTTGTGCCTGGATCTTGCCCTCAGTGTCATCCATCGCCAGATGACTGGCACGACCACCACCGAGTTCGCGCGAGCGGAATCCTGAGAGCGCCTGGTTGTCCGGCAGCTTCCACGCTGGCTCGTTGAACGCGTTCACGACGCGGCCCGTCACGATCGGCAAATCAGGGTCGCCATTCAGGTGATCGACGATCACTTCCTGTCCGATGCGCGGCAGGTGGATGGCTCCGAATTCATCACCCTGCCACGGCGACGAGACGCGTAACCAGCAACTCGAGCGCTGGTCGTTCTGTCCCTGCCTGTCCCACGGAAACTGTACTTTCACGCGGCCATATGCGTCGGTCCAGATTCCCTGGTTCTCGGGGCCGACCACCACGGCTGCCTCCAGGCCATAAGCGCGTGGCTTCTCAATCGTGCGAAGCAGTCGGAATACCTCGCTCATCGGCTGTATCGTGAAGTCCGTCACGCAGCGGTAGCGCTGACCGCCATTTGCGGTGCCGGCTACCTGCGTCTCCTCACCGACGTTCTCAATCTCAAGCGCGCTGGAGACGACCAGATATTCACGATTGGCGGCGTTCTGCGGGTAGTGGGTCAGCCTGAAGGTCTGCCCCGTTACAAGGCCGCGCAGGTTGCCGGTACCGCTTGCGCGCAGTCCCTGACTGCGCAAGGCTTGCACGCGTACCAGCGCGAGGAAGTCCGCCTCCTGTTTGGGCTGGTTGTGCTCGCCGGGCAACCCTGTCGCGCCTGCTTGCGGCTGCGCGTAATCGCCCCACATGTAATGTTCCTGATTGGCGAATGCCGTATCGCGCGGGTCCTGCTTAGCCCCACGCAGATCGGCACGTGGCCACGTGTAGTCGTAGTCGACGGTGGAGACTGTGCCGGTCGTCAGCGCACTGCTGACCGTTAAAGCGTGGATGTGTTCTTCGTCGATGCGACGGCCGGTGGGCGCTTCGTAGCGGATCGTCTGGTACGCGGTGCCATGCGGCTTGTGCGCGCCGATTGAATCGCAGAGCACGAGGCGGTGTTTGCCGTCGCCATGGTCAAACCAGAAGTAGATGCCCCATTCCTGCCACAGGCGGCACACGAAGGAGAAGTCACTTTCCCAGTTCTGCCGCTGGATATCGCGCCGCGGATACGTTTCGACCAGGCGCTTCTCGACCGGGAACGAATAGGCATCAAGGACAGCGTCGGTGATTTCAATCACCGTCATGTCCTGGAACAGGCGGCAGTCCTGGTTCTTCGTCGCAAGCCACAACCACGGGTGCAGCGTCAATGCGTAGACAATGGAGCGGCCTTCCTCGCGCAGGATGCATGCTTCGGTGACGAGGCCGGTAATCTCGCGCACGCCCGAGCCGATATTCGCCAGGCCCGAATTGCCCACCACCCCGGGGATGAACTTGCCATTCCCTTCTAACTCGATTGCACACGTAACCTCAGTGCCGATCAACCTGTCGAGTTCAATGTTTGCGGCGATGCTGGGTGAGAATGCCAATGCATCAGGTGTTTTCAACTCCAGCGTGTACTCAAACAGTTCGCCAAGCGTTTCTTTACCCTGAAGACGCGTCGGCGTTAGGATGGGCGTGCCACCATATACCGGCAGCGATGCGCCAGATACGGAGAGCGTGCGTGCCTGATTTGGATTGAACATGATTGCTCCAGGAAACCATCAGGCGGCGACTAGCGTCGCGCCACAACCCGTCTTGTCGCCGATGTACGCAACGCGGATACCTCGGTGCGTACGCTTGCCAGTAGCAACAATCGGGAATACGCCACCGCACTTTGGACACTCGACCCCATGTCCATCGAGTGCCACTCGAATGCCCATATGTTTGAGGTCAGATGCAGCGTCCATCACTCTGCCGCCGTGATCCGTCATATCTCCCAAGCGGGCCATCGGTCGTCCCAGTTCGTCTTTCATCGCGTTCTCCTGTCTACCCTGCGTTACTCGAAATGCGTTCTGGCCGCGTACGCCGTTAGCCCCGCACGCCCCATAACTCCAGCTTTAACGACGGAAAGTCTCCCGCCACATGCAACGCCAGCCCACCGTGCCTCGCGACTTCGTCCCACAGCGGCCCGCTGCGTGTGAACTCGTAATAGACGTAGCCCGCATTGAACGGAATTTGCCGAGGCGGCACTGGCAACGCCTGCAGTGAAATACCAGGCAGATGTGAGCGGACCAGATCTGGAAGTCGCTCGGACGGCCCGGCCTTCGCCTGTGCAAGGAACTGTTGTTGCAGGACATCGGGCGGCATCTGCGCATGCACGGCGAGCACCACGGCGGTAAAACGCTGCATGTCAGCCGGGTCCACCACCGCATTGCGCATGCCGTGCGCGCGCTCCTGAAGGGGAATGCTCTGGGCGCTGCGCACGAGCACGGCATTCAGCAGCCGGTGCGTATCGTCGACCACCGGCTTCAGGCAAAGATGCGGCGCCACGTGCTGATACGCCGGATGAGAATCCAGTGGCCGGCGCGTCTCGGTGCGTACATAGGTCGACAGCTCACCCGCCATACCGAGCAGCAGCGAGTAAAGGTCGACAGGCGACGTAGTCGGCACGTGCCGCAGATGCTGCAGCAAGGGTTCATAGCGGTTCAACGTCTGCAGGAGCAGATAGTCGGAAACTTCGGATGCTGTTCCGGCTTGTCCGTCACTACCGGTCAGCCGCTGCGCGAGTGCATTGGCCCGCAAACGGGTGAGGTCGTGAATCTTCGCAAGCCAGCTCGTCAGCAGAGTGCTTGCGCCGTAGCTATTGACCGGAGGAATCACAGTGTCGTCGAGTTCGATGCTGCCGTCGGCACGGATCGTCTTCACACGGGTGAGCGCAAGACCTATCCATGCGTCTGCCAGCTCCTTTTCCGGCACGAGCCGCAATCGCAGATTCGATAACTGCACCATCTTCGGCCCCTGCGCGATCGAGTTCGTATCGCGCAGTTCCGTATCGAAAGCCGCATAACGGGCGAGCGAGTCCGTTGTATTGTCGAACGTTGTCTCTTCAGCGTTCGGTACGCGGATCGGCACCGCCAGATAGATCAGTTGCTCCAGATGCTCGGGCCGTATCGTGAGTGGCGAAGGCGGAGGCGTGCTCCCCGGCGTATCGAACGGCGTGCCATCCGCAAACACGCCGGCTGCCGATTTGACGATGACTTTGCCTAGCGCCAGCGCTTCGCTATCGATGCTGTAGTGACTGAAGCCAAAGAAAAACGGCGAAAGCGGCGTAACACGCTTGTGCGCATAGCTCTCGAGGTAACGTTCCTGTTGTTGAAACAGTTGCGGGCGCAGAAACAGCCCCTCGCTCCAGACAACCTTGTTATGCCAGCTCATTGGGTATGTTCCGCTACTTTCTCTCGGTGACCTTGATCGCGTCTGCGCCAAGATCGATGTTCAGTTTTATCCTGTTACCGCTCCGATACCATGCGGTAGCGGGTGCGAGTGGCAACTCATAGGTCTCGCGCCAGACGGCATTCGGCAGATCGCGATACGCGGCGAGAACGCCGATTACGGTTGTAGCTGGATCGGATTTGCGCCGGATGGCTTTCGTGTCACCTGGGCGCAGCAGGAATTCGTCGCGCACAGTCAGGTCATCTGAGAGAACCGTCTTGTCCTTGTCCTGCAGCGAAAAAAAGTCCTCTGACTTGAACGTGCTGTCGTTCTTGAGTTCGTATACCCGCACGACGATCGGCGCGGGCCGCCGCTTGTCGTCCGGATTCACGTCCTTCGCCGCCGCGATCGACAAGTCAAGCCGGGTTGGCTCCTTCGACGCATGGGGATCGGGACTGTTGCTCGCGCAAGCACCCAGCATGACGACCAGTCCGCACGCGACGTGCTTGTGTATAACTGGTGCGATGGCGAGTTTGAACAGACGCATAAGACCCTGAGACAGAGATGTTGAAAGATGAACGCGGCATTGCCGCGCTCACCAGATGCACAACGCTCCGGGAAATTCCGGGAGCCATTTACGCTTCCTTGTTGCCCTTGATGTCGTAGCTGGCCGTCACTGCGCCACCGCTGCCACCTTGCTGGTTCTGCACCACGTATTCCTGCTTGACCTTAGCGAACGACAGGCTGACCGTCTCGCGCATTCCGAGGTCGTTGTTGGTGCCCGAAGGCGCCACGCCGGTGACGATCACGTCCGACATCGTCAGCTTCAGGTACTCGAGCGGGTTGCCGCCGGCCTTGCGCACGACGAGCACGGCCTCATTGATGTGCTTGCCAGTCAGGCAATACTTCATCAGGTTCGGACTCGCGCGATCTACGAGATGATCGAAGGTCAGATCTTCGACGGTGGCTTTACCTGCGCCGCCGCCGCTGCCGGCATGCATCGTCGATTCTTGATGGATGTTCCAGTTCCACTTCAGCACTTCGATTTCGTTCTTGTGCGAGGTGTCCTGCGACTCACCGTCGATCCCGTTGATCTTCAGAAAAATGTCCTGGGCCACTTATTCACTCCTACTGGTGGTAAAAGAAGCCGGATGGTGTCAAGACATCCGGCCGGAACTGTGTTACGCCGCTTCCTTGATGGACGGCAGCTTGGCGACAAGGCGCAGCGAAACCGTCAGACCTTCAAGCTGGAAGTGCGGACGCAGGAAAAATTTGGCCTGGTAGTAGCCGGGATTTCCTTCGACATCCTCAACGAGTACCTCCGCTGCCGCGAGCGGACGGCGAGCTTTCGTCTCCTGCGACGAATTAGCCGGATCTGCATCGACGTAATTCATGATCCATTCGTTAAGCCAGCGCTGCATGTCCTCGCGCTCCTTGAACGCGCCGATCTTGTCGCGCACGATGCACTTGAGGTAGTGCGCGAAACGCGAGCAGGCAAACAGATAGGGCAGGCGCGCCGACAGATTCGCGTTGGCGGTGGCGTCCGCATCGTGGTATTCCGTGGGCTTCTGCATCGATTGCGCGCCGATGAATGTCGCGTGATCGGTGTTTTTACGGTGGATCAGCGGAATGAAGCCATTGCGCGCAAGCTCGGCTTCGCGACGGTCTGAAATGGCGATTTCAGTCGGACACTTCATGTCGACGCCGCCGTCGTCGGTAGGGAACGTGTGGCACGGCAGGTTCTCGACGGTGCCGCCCGACTCCACCCCGCGAATCAGCGTGCACCACCCGTAAAGCTTGAACGAACGGTTGACGTTTACGCCCATCGCATAGGCCGCATTGGCCCATGCGTAGCGGCGGTGGTCGGAGCCGCTGGTGTCTTCCTCGAAATCGAATTCGTCGACCGGGTTCGTCTTCGCGCCGTACGGCAGGCGCGAGAGGAAGCGCGGCATGGCGAGGCCGACGTAACGCGCGTCCTCGGTGTTGCGCAATGAGTTCCATGGCGCGTATTCGAGGTTCTGCGCGAAGATCTTCGTCAAATCACGCGGGTTCGCAAGTTCCTGCCATGAGTCCATCTGCAGCACGGACGGCGATGCGCCTGAAATAAACGGCGTGTGCGATGCGGCCGATACCTTGGCGATCGAACCCAGCAGGTCGACGTCGGGCGGCGTGTGGTCGAAGTAGTAGTCGGCAACGAGACAGCCATAGGGTTCGCCACCCAACTGGCCGTACTCTTCTTCATAGATCTGTTTGAAGAGGGGGCTCTGGTCCCATGCGGCGCCCTTGTACCGCTTCATCGTGCGCCGGAGTTCTTCCTTCGACACGTCCATGAAACGGATCTTGAGCTTTTCGTCAGTCTCGGTGTTGGAGACGAGGTGGTGCAAACCCCGCCACGCCGATTCCAACTTCTGGAAGTCGTCCTGATGCAGAATCAGGTTGATCTGCTCGGATAGCTTGTGATCGATTTCGGCGATGATCGCTTCGATGCTCTTGTACGCATCGTCGCTAATCGTGATCGACTGCTGCAATGCCTGTTCGGCCAGCGCCTTTACCGCAAATTCCACCGCTTCGCGTGCCTGTTCGGTTTTCGGCTTGAATTCCTGCTCGAGTAGTTGCGTGAAATCGTTGTAGGTCTGCGTGCCGGCGGCCGCGACCTGCGCTTGGTGCTTTGCCATACTGGATTCCTCGTTGCGCGTAGGTTCAGTCGATTCGATCAGGCGGACTCGTTCATGTCGCGCGCGTTGCCGGCGGTCTGTGGCTTCGGCGCCGCAGCCAGTGCCTTCAGCAGGGTCGGGTCCTGCAGCAGCTTGTTTACCAGGCCTTCTGCCCCAGACTTGCCGTCCATGTACGTCTGCAGGTTGGCGAGTTGCGTGCGTGCCTCCAGCAGTTGAGCCAGTGAGTCGACCTTGCGTGCTACTGCTGCCGGCGAGAAGTCTTCAATGCTTTCGAAGGTCATGTCGACCATCAGGTGACCATCGCCGGACAGTGTGTTCGGGACTGAGAACGCGACGCGCGGCCTGATCGCCTTCATGCGTTCGTCGAAATTGTCGATGTCGATGTCCAGGAACGTGCGGTCGGCTACGGGCGGCAGGGCTTCGGTCGGCTTGCCGGATAGATCGGCAAGCACGCCCATCACGAAGGGCAGTTCGATCTTCTTTTCCGAACCGTAGACCTCGACGTCATATTCGATCTGCACTCGAGGCGCGCGATTGCGCCCGATGAATTTCTGCGAACTGCTGGAAGCGGACATGCTTGACTCCTGGCGTAGCAAATGAAGTGGCAATTGGGGGTAGGACTGCTAATTCTCCGGTGGGTGACAGTTGGTCGACCTCCCCGGCAAGACATTAATCAGGCATTTGCTCTATGCGAAAGTCGAGCCCGCCGCCAGCGTCATGGACTTTGCCGATGACATCGATTGCGATGCGTGTGAGCAGGGTTCTGGTTGAGAACGCATCGAGCCATAGCGCGGAGAGTTTCGGCAGCACATGTTGTTCGATGAAGCCGATCAATGCCCGCGCGCCGGTCTCCTGCACCAGACACCGCCCGACGATGTGATCGACCACGGCGTTCGTATAAACGAGTGCTATGTCGTGGTTGTCCGCCATACGTTTGACGACGCGGTTCAGGTGCAAACGGACAATGCCTGCAAGCGTTTCGTGCGCGAGCGGCAGATACGGCACGACAGCGAGGCGCCCGATGAACGCGGCGGGGAACGCTGTGAGTAGTGCCGGCATGAGCGCACTGCGCAGGCTTTCCGCGTCGGGTATTAACGCGGCGTCCACGCACAGGCCCGCAATCAGTTCTGCTCCCGCATTGCTCGTCAGCAGGATCGTCGTATTGCGGAAATCGATGTAGCGGCCATCGCCGTCTTCCATGTAGCCTTTGTCGAACACCTGGAAGAACATCTCGTGAATATCAGGGTGCGCCTTCTCAACTTCGTCGAGCAGGACCACGGAGTACGGGCGGCGACGCACCGCTTCGGTCAGCACGCCTCCTTCGCCGTAACCGACATAGCCGGGGGGCGCCCCTTTCAGGCCGGATACGGTGTGTGCCTCCTGATACTCACTCATGTTGATGGTGATCAGGTTCTGCTCACCGCCGTAGAGGGCTTCAGCGAGCGCGAGCGCGGTTTCGGTTTTGCCCACACCGGAGGGGCCGGCCAGCAGGAACACGCCGATCGGTTTGTTCGGATCGGTCAGGCCGGCACGAGCGGTCTGGACGCGTTCGCAGATCTGGCGCAGCGCGGCTTGCTGGCCGATCACGCGCTTTTCCAGCGTAGCTGGCAGCGCCAGCACGGCGGCCACTTCGTCGGTCACCATCCGGCCTGCGGGAATCCCGGTCCAGTCCGACACAATGGTGGCAACGATTACTTCGTTTACCTCCGGGAACACAAGCGGCGTGTCGTGCTGAAGCACAGCCAGAGCGCGCTCGAGTTCGCGCAAGGTATCTACCGGCGCGGGTTCTACAACATCAACCTGATCTCCTTCCACGGTGGCTGCACCGCGCGCACGTAGCAACGCCAGGGCAGCCTCAGACTGTGCTTTCCAGCGCGCCTCGATTTCGCGCGCCTCTGCGGTGAGTGCGTCGATTCGCGCCCGAACCCTGTCGAGCAACATCCTGGAGTCAAGTCCAATGCGCGTTTCGCGCTCTAATAACTGCTGTTCGACCTGCGCGGCCTGAAGTCGCTGCTTGACGTTCTGGAGTTCACCTGGCGGCGCATGTCGAGACAGCGCGACGCGTGCACACGCGGTGTCGAGCAGACTGATCGCCTTGTCCGGCAACTGGCGCGAAGGAATGTATCGGTGCGACAGGGTCACGGCCGCACGGATCGCCTCATCTAGAATTTCAACACCGTGATGGTGCGCAAACGTTTGGCTGAGCCCCCGAACCATGTCGATTGCCGCGGCTTCTTCGGGCTCCATGACCTGCAGCACCTGGAAGCGCCGCGTGAGTGCCGGATCTTTTTCGATGTGACGCTTGTACTCGGTCCACGTGGTCGCGCCGATTGTGCGAAGCGTGCCGCGCGCAAGCGCGGGCTTTAGCAGATTGGCTGCGTCTCCTGTTCCTGTCTGGCCACCGGCACCAATCAGCATGTGAATTTCGTCGACAAAGAGGATGACCGGCACAGGGGACTTTGCTGCCGCTTCAAGCACACCCTTAAGGCGTGCCTCGAACTCGCCCTTCATGCAGGCGCCGGCAAGCAGCGTGCCGACATCGAGGCTCATCAGCCGCACGTTAGCCAGCTTGGGAGGCACCATGCCGTTCGCGATTGCCAGCGCCAGACCTTCCACGACAGCGGTTTTGCCGACGCCAGCCTCGCCGGTCAGGAGTGGATTGTTTTGCCGGCGACGCAGCAGTACGTCGATCATCGTGCGAACTTCAAGCTCGCGCCCAATGACGGGGTCAATCTCTCCATTACGTGCCCGTGCGGTCAGGTCGGTGCAGTACTGCTCCAGTGTGGAACCCCTCGGCGGTACTGGCAGTGCACCCGATGCCTCACCTGGCGCGGCGGGAGAGAAATCTGTGCCGTCGTATGCGTGATCCGTCGCTTCGGGCGAACCTTCGATCCATGCGGGCAACGCTGCGTCCAGTGTTTCAACCGAAATGCTCCGGAAGGCTGGCGAGATGCCAAGCAGGACACGCCGCAGTTCGGGCGTCTTCAAGAGCGCGGCCGTCAGCCACGCACCACGTACGCGGTGGTCGCTGAAACCGAGCGTGGCGATCACCCAGGCACGCTCGATCGCCGTTTCAATATGGTGGGAGAGGTCGCTGATCGAACTGGCGCCAGCGGGCAGGGCGGCAAGCGCACGTGTCATATCCCGTTCGAGGCTGCCCAGATTGATTTCGCTGTGGCGCAGGATGCGATGCAGATCGCTGTCGGAGAGTTGCAGGATCTGGTGCAACCAATGCACCAGTTCGACGTACGGATTGCCACGCAGCTTGCATAGAGTCGTTGCTGACTCGACGCTCTTGAACAGAGTGCTCCCCAGTTTGCCGAATAATGCGTGCCGCGTGATGGTCATCATGTCTTTATTATTAAGATATCAAAAATCATCTTTAGTTAAACGAACCGGAAATCGTCTGAGCAATATAAATTGGCGGTGCTGATTTGTGAAGCGTCTGGAAGCGTATGAATATCAATAAATTAGAGTGAAAATTCGTTGAGATTTAGGAATGATCTTATTGAAAAGAATCCGGGGGCCGAGCGGCGAGGAGATTCGTCAGAGCATCTCTGTCAAGTTAGTTGAACAATCAGACTTTTATGCCGATAATCCGTCGATCAATCAAAAACCGAAACCCGGTAAGTCATTTTTATTGAGATATTGAAATGGGCTGGACGAAAAATTCGAGTTCACTTAGCTGGCTTAATAAACATGGTCTTAATATCAAGATAAAAGAAATTGCCCGGCGACCGGAATGTCAATTTTCACCGGCAGACCCAACTGTTGGCACGAATCAAGTCGACGGGGATGAATCCAGCCTGCCGTCTCGCTTCAATGGCAGCAATGCGATCTACGAGTTGATCGGCAGCGGCGGAACGACAGGTGCCAATCCGCCTCGCGAAACAGGCACGAACGATCTGATCGGCGCTTTGCATATGCAGTACTGCTGTGCGCTCAATGATCCGGAGGCGCTGCTCGGAGTCGAATGGATAACGCCCTGCCCGACCGCCCATGAGTCGTTACCCGATTTGCGGCTGGACGGCGCGGTTCACGTTGAATCGATCGAGACGCTGCTCAGCGGCGTTCGCAGCGTCGAAGACATGTTCGGCTTGCTGGCGGCAGGTGATCTGCCTGATCCCGCCGCCGTCACGACCGCACCGGAAATCTTGCGCCTGTTCGCCCCGCCTGAATTCAACGCCAGCACTTCGCGCCTGCCGCCAACGCTCGTACGCCGGGAACACCACGCGGTTGGCATCGACAGCCCGCTGATGACGCGAGGTGTCTCAACCGTTACAGCAGATTCCAGCACTGACGCATGACTGAATTCATCCCTCAGTCGAGCCACGCTGTTCACAGAGTCCCACTCTTCATCCTACTTGCCAGGACCGATGCCAAGGTCTCAAAGGACGTGACCGATGCAGGCGCCTAAGCGCAATCATCGTGCGCTCGCGGGCGCGTCGGTCTCTGCGCCACGCCGCGCCAACACGCGGCTGCTGCCCACCTTGCTCGACCGTCTGCGCGACGACGCGCCACAACGGCAAACCGAAGCGCCTGAGGAATACGCCGTGACGCGCTTGCAGATGCGCGACATTCTGCAGCGCGATCTCGCCTTCCTGCTCAACACGACCAGCATCGAAGACCAGATCGATCGTGTGCGCTATCCCGAGGCTTCCGCTTCGACGATCAATTTCGGTGTGCCGCCCCTATCCGGCGCGTGGCTCGCCTCGCGCAAATGGGCAGACATCGAACAGATGATCCGCCGTGCGATCCGCGAATTCGAACCTCGCCTGATTCCGGACACGCTCGCTGTGTTGCCGCTCGTCAAGGCCGATGCCGAGAACATCTACAACGTTTTGATGTTCGAAGTACGCGGGATGATTCACATGGACCCGTACCCCCTGGAGTTCCTGGTGCAAAGCTCCCTCGACCTGGAAACCAGTCGCATGAATGTCGCCAGCGTGCATGTGAGCTAAGTGTCGTCGTCACACACCGTCCCAACAACGATCAAGCCAAAATAAAGCCCCTATCATGGACCCGCGACTGCTCGACTACTACAACCAGGAACTGATCTACATGCGCGAAATGGCGAGCGAATTCGCGCGGGCCCATCCCAAGATCGCCCGGAGGTTGGGCATGCAGGCGGGAGATGTCGCCGACCCCTACGTCGAACGGATCATTGAATCGTTCTGCTTCATGTCCGCGCGCATGCAAATCAAACTGGATGCCGAGTTTCCGCGCTTTACTGAACGGCTGCTCGAAGTCGTGTATCCGAACTACGTTGCCCCGACACCCTCGATGGCCGTTGCTCGACTGTTCCCGAGCCGCAGGGAAGGCAAACTCATGGAGGGCTTCTGCGTTCCGCGCGGCTCCGCGTTTACCGCGCGTGTCCCGGAGGGGGAACAGACTGCCTGCCAGTTCCGCAGCGGTCAGGACGTGATGCTCTATCCACTGGAGATCATTGATGCGCGCCTCACGGGCATTCCGCCCGACGTTCCATCGCTTGATCGCTACGTGCCGGCTCACACCCAGGTGCGCGGTGCATTACGTTTGCGCTTGCGCATGACGGGCGACGCGAACATCGCCGATCTGAAAGGGCTCGACACATTGCCGGTTTATCTCGCCGGTGACGAACAGGTTGCGTCTCACCTGTTCGAACTGTTGCACACGGCAAGTGTTTCGTCACTGATCGGCACGCCCGGCAACATTGGCCGCGCACCTCATGCGGTAACAGAGAATGCGGTTGGCCACGAAGGGCTTGGACCGGATCAGGGGCTGTTGCCCCTAACCTGGTCGAGTTTTCATGGGCACAACCTGTTGCACGAGTATTTTACGTGTCCGAGCCGGTTTTATTTCTTTTCGCTAAACGGTCTCGAGGACGGTCTGCGACGCGTCACTGGTAAGGAAGCCGAAATTGTCGTTCTGCTGGATCGGGTTCCAGGCGAGCTCGCGAATCTCGTTGACGCATCGCGTTTCGCACTCTTCTGCACGCCCGTCATCAATCTGTTCCGGCAACGTACAGATCGTATCGAACTGACACAAGGCGACACGGAATTCCATCTGGTGCCCGCTCGACTGCATCCGCTCGATTACGAAGTGTTTTCCGTCGAGTCCATGACGGGTCAGGTCGCTGCCACGTCGGAACAGTTCGAGTTTCGCCACCTGTACCAGACCCTTAACAACGATGAAGGCAACTACGGGCGGTATTTTTCGATCCGTCGCGAGCGCCGGCTGATGTCGGACTCCGCACGTCGCTACGGCACGCGAACGCCGTATGTGGGTACGGAAACCTTCGTGTCGCTGGTCGATCAGAACGAAGCGCCCTATGCGGAGGCGATTCGCTATCTGTCGGTAGATGCGTGGCTGACCAACCGCGATCTGCCAAATCTCGTGCCGCGCAACGGCGAACGGGATCTCATCGTATCGGAGTCGGCTCCGCTCGAAGGCATCGGATTGATTCGTGCACCGAGTGCACCGAAAGCACCGTACGCCGAGCGAGAAATGGCCTGGCGTCTGATTCGCCAATTGAATTTCAACTATCTGCCATTGGCAGAACTCGATCATCGCGCCGGCGGTCAGGGACTGCGTGACCTGTTGCGGCTGTTCCTGGCGGGGGAAGACGAGGCGCAGCGCAGACAGGTCGAGAGTCTGGTGGGCGTGAAGACGCGGCCAGTGACCAGACGGCTACGCGGGGGTGGACCGCTAGTCTTCGGGCGTGGTATCGAATGCGCCCTCACGGTCGATGAAGCAGGATTCTCCGGCTCCAGCCCATACCTGTTTGGCCTGATTCTCGAGCACTTCCTGGCCCGTCACGTTTCGATCAACGTCTTTACTCAAACCGAATTGCACTCGATGCAACGGGGACACGTTGCCCGCTGGCCGGTACGCATGGGTACGCGGGGAGCGGCCTGATGGATCGCGCTCCTACCGCGGCCGTGATGCGCGATGCCGTGCTCTCACCCGAGTTGGTTGCTAAGTTGCGCGCAGAGCCTTGGCGCTATGGCTTCCTGAGTCTGCTGCGGCGCCTGGGTGCCGATTCTCGCATCCCGCCGATCGGACGTGCGCGGCGGCCGCAAGCGGAACCCTTTCGCCTCGGTCAGCAACCGAGCCTGGCCTTTGCACCTCGTGAGATTGCCGAGGTCAGAGAAATCGACGGCCGAGTAAAGGTGACGCTGTTCGGCCTCGGTATGCTCGGTCCCAACGGACCGTTGCCCATTCATGTTACGGAAATCGCAAGGGATCGCCAGGAAGCGCGGCGCGACAGTACGCTTGTCGATTTTCTGGATGTTTTTCACCACCGCTACCTGACACTGTTCTACCGTGCCTGGTCGTCTGCGCAGGCAGCCGCCGGACTAGATCGTCCGGATAACGAGCGGTTCTCGTTCTACGTCGCGAGTCTGTTTGGACAGAGCGCGGAGGAGATCGGCCGCGGGTCGCTGCCGGCCCACGCGCGCATGTCGGCTTCCGCCCATCTGGTACGTGAAGCTCGCAACCCTGACGGGCTTCGGTCAACGCTGGCGCAGTTCTTCGGCGTACCCGTCTCTATCGATGAGCACGTTTGGAACTGGATCGAGATCGACCCCGCCGAACACAGCAAGCTCGGTGCGCCAGGCGCGCCGTCGGTAATGTCCGAGGGCGCGATGCTCGGCGAGCAGGTGCCCGATCGGCAGCACAAGTTTCGGATCGTCGTCGGTCCGCTCGACATCGACGAGTACCTGCGCTTTACGCCGCAAGGCAATGACCTTCCGCTGCTGGTGGATTGGGTCCGGGCCTTCATCGGCTATGAATTTGCCTGGGAGTTAGAGCTGCGGATCAGGGCGCAGAGCGCACCGTCTGCGGTGATCGGCGGTTCGGAACGACTCGGTTGGTCGGGGTGGCTCGGCCGTTCGCTGACCGGCGAACCGATTACGGGAATGCGCTTCGAACCGGAAAACTATGCGCTGGCTGCGCAATAACAGACAAACACCTCCATGAACGCAAAAAAAAGCGCTGCGGCGAAATCGCGGAACCTTGATATCGCTAGCCATGACTGGCTGAGCCCCATTTCCGATGACGCGCCGAGTGGCGCCGACCTCGAATACGATCCGGAATACGTTGTCCTGTCTGCAAAGACGACTGCGCAACCGGATGCGCAGTACGGCAACTTTGTTGGCTCGCCGGAGCCGGTCAACTGGAGCGATGTCGATCGCGATTGCCGCAGGTTAATGCTGCGTAGCAAGGATATCCGGCTCGCCGTGCTATTCGCTCGGAGCCGGACAAGGCTGGCCGGTAGCGCTGGTTTCGCGGAAGGCTTGTCTTTGCTGGCAAGCTGGCTCGACCTCTACCCCGACACGATCCATCCACAACTCGCGGTCGACGCGGATCGCGATGCGGCGTTAGAGATACGGTCGAACGCCCTCCAGGCACTAACCGACGGCGATGGCCTGTTGTCGGATCTACGGGAAATATTCCTCGTCAAGTCGACCGCTATGCGCCTGCAGGTCCGGGACGTGGAACGCGCATTTGCCCGACCACGCCCAGCCGACGCGCTTTCGCAAGATTCGGTGCGACAGCAACTGGACTATCTGCGCGCGCAGACTCCCGCAGTGTTGACTGGATTCGATCAGGCGCTGGCGAGTTTCGAGGGCATCGCGACATGGTCCGAACTGCATCTGCATTCTTTTGCCCCAGATCTGTCCGCGTTGGGTAACGTGCTGCGGCTGTTTGCGCGGCCAATTGGAAGCTCGGCCGCTAGCGACGCCATTCTGGAAGACGCAGCCGCGTGTGTAACGCAGGTCAGCGATATGGGTGCGCCACTCGACGTTACAACTACTGTCCAGGTTGCAACAACGCCGCATGCAGTCGAACCGGGCCAGCCCATGCGGAGCGCCCGCACGTCCGCGACTGATCGGCTGATGGCTCTGGAGAAAATGCGCGAGGCACGGCACTGGTTCGAAACCCACGAGCCCAGCAGCCCAATTCCGGTGCTGCTGCGGCGGGCAGAGCAGTTCGTCGGCAAGCGCTACGCCGAGGTGGTGCAGGCGATCCCGCCGGAACTGCTCGTGCAGTGGGATACCGAGACCCAGGCCCAAGCCGAAACCAACAATTTCCAATAAGAAACGGTTGAGCACCGCGCTCCGTGCTCCCCGGACGACAGCAACACCCGCCCCCAACACCCCGCGCGGGCCGCCCACCCCTACGCCACACCAAGCTCACAAGCCCATTCAGCCCGATCCGCCGGCCAACCCCGGGGCAAATACCCTTGCCGCCACAAAATCCCGCGTGTATAGTTTCCGAACTTACTCTTGTTTCGCATCGGAAATTAAAGGGATCCTCATGGACGCTTCCACTATCCTCGCCGACCTTGGCATCGCCCACGCGGCGCAAGCCGGCGACATCGCGGTTCATTCGCCGATCACCGGCGAACTCATCGGCCGTGTGGCCAGCAACACGGTGGCGGAAGTCGACGCGGCCCTCGCCAATGCGAAAGAGGCATACACCGCCTGGCGCAATGTTCCGGCGCCGCGCCGCGGCGAACTGGTGCGCCTGCTTGGCAATCGTCTGCGTGAAAAGAAGCACGCACTTGGCAGCATCATTACGCTCGAAACCGGCAAGATCCTGCAGGAAGGCTTGGGCGAAGTGCAGGAAATGATCGACATCTGCGACTTCGCGGTCGGCCTGTCGCGCCAGCTGTACGGCCTGACGATCGCTTCGGAACGCCCGGGCCATCGTATGGCTGAAACATGGCATCCGATGGGTACGTGCGTCGTCATCTCGGCGTTCAACTTCCCGGCCGCGGTGTGGTCGTGGAATGCTGCGCTGGCGCTGGTGTGCGGCAATGCAGTGATCTGGAAGCCGTCGGAAAAGACGCCGTTGACCGCGCTCGCCGTCAACCAGATTCTCAGCGAAGCATTAAAAGAATTCGGCGACGCGCCGGCCGGCCTGACCGCACTGATCAACGGTGGCCGCGATGTCGGCGCGAAGCTGGTGGCCGATCCGCGTGCGTCGATCGTCAGCGCGACGGGCAGTACCGAAATGGGCCGCACGGTCGGTGTTGAAGTGGCGAAGCGCTTCGGCCGCTCGCTGCTCGAACTCGGTGGCAACAACGCGGGCATCGTCGCGCAAACGGCAGATCACGAACTCGCGATGCGCGGCATCCTGTTCTCGGCAGTGGGTACGGCGGGGCAGCGTTGCACGTCGCTGCGGCGTCTGTTCGTGCACGAGAGCGTGTACGACAAGACCATCGAACGTCTGAAGCAGTTGTACAGCAAGGTGCCGATCGGCAATCCGCTCGAAAAGGGCACGCTGATGGGGCCGCTGATCGACAAGCAATCGTACGCACGCATGCAGGAAGCGCTGCAGCAGGCTACCGCCGAGGGCGGCAAGGTGTTCGGCGGCGAGCGCGTCGAGGTGAAGGGCCATGAAGGCGGTTACTACGTGCGTCCGGCGATCGTCGAAATGCCGTCGCAAACGGCGGTGGTGCTGAAAGAAACCTTCGCTCCGATTCTTTACGTGCTGCGCTATTCGGATTTCGTGGATGCGGTCGAAGCGAACAATGCGGCGGTGCATGGTTTGTCGTCGTGCGTGTTCACGACCGATCTGCGCGAAGCTGAACGCTTCCTGTCCGACTCGGGCAGCGATTGTGGTATCGCTAACGTGAACATCGGACCGAGCGGCGCGGAAATCGGCGGCGCGTTCGGTGGCGAGAAGGAAACCGGCGGTGGACGTGAGTCGGGTTCGGATGCGTGGAAGGCCTACATGCGCCGCGCGACCAACACGGTCAACTACTCGTCGGCGTTGCCGCTCGCGCAGGGCATCGACTTCAATATCGACTGATCCAGTCAGTAGCAATACAGCGATAAAGCATTCGATCAGTAGAGCATTTAGCAGCAAGCAGCGGCGCATTCACGCGCCGCTGTTCACAACTTCTTTCAGCAATTCGTTTGCGCCGCCCGCCGTTTCAGAGCGGCCACGCTACTCGTGGAGTAAGACGTGAGTTCCAAAGTCGTGATCGTCGGCGGTGGGGTGATCGGCAGCTCGATTGCGTATTTTCTGCGGCTTAATGATCCGTCGGTCAGCGTCACGGTGATCGAACGGGATCCGACGTATGCGCGTTCGTCGTCGGCATTATCCGCGGCATCCATTCGCCAGCAATTCTCTACGCCGCTTTCCATTCAGATGTCGCTATTCGGCATCGAGTTTCTGCGCTCGATCGGCGAGCGGCTCGAAATCGACGGCACGAAGCCTTCGATCGATCTGCACGAAGGCGGCTATCTGTTTCTCGCCACGCCCGCCGGCGAGGCGACGCTGCGTGAGAATCATGCGCTGCAAAAGCGTCTCGGCGCCGATATCAGTTTGCTCGACAAAGACGCGTTGCAAGCGCGCTTTCCCTGGCTCAATACCGAAGACCTCGTCGCCGGCGCTTACGGCGAAAGCGGTGAAGGCTGGTTCGACGGTTACGGCCTTGTGCAGGCGCTGCGCAAGAAAGCGCAGGCGCTCGGCGCGCGCTACGTTGCGGCCGACGTCACCGCGCTGCATCGCGACGGCCAACACGTGACGCAAGTGCAAACCGCGGACGGCGAGGTCTACGCCTGCGATTTCGTAGTGAATGCAGCGGGCGCCTGGTCGCGCAAAGTCGCGCAGATGGCCGGCATCGATCTTCCGGTGTTCGCACGGCGCCGCAGTATTTTCAATGTCACGTCGCCTGCACGGCTCGAACACTGTCCTTTGCTGATCGATCCTAGTGGCGTGTATTTCCGGCCTGAGGGCAACTCGTTCATCTGCGGTACATCGCCGTCGGCGGATAACGATCCTGACGATTTGCCGCTCGACGAAGTCGATCACGCGTTATTCGACGACGTGATCTGGCCGACACTCGCGCACCGCGTGCCGCAATTTGAGGCGCTGCGCGTGCAGAACTGCTGGTCCGGTTACTACGAATATAACGTGCTCGATCAGAACGCAATCATCGGCTACCACCCGGACGTCGATAACTGCATTTTTGCCAATGGCTATAGCGGGCATGGTCTGCAGCAGGGCCCGGCAACCGGTCGCGGCGTCAGTGAATTGATTCTGCATGGCCGCTATATGACGCTTGATCTCGGTTCGCTGAGTTTCGCGCGTGTGCTCGAAAACCGGCCGATCGTGGAGAAGAACGTGGTTTAGCCCGCGCGTTCGAGGTGATGCGGAAAACGCAATACGTAGTGCGTAGATATCGTTTGCCGCCCACCCGGACGATGGCCACAATCGACGCGGATCTTCCATCGATAAGATAAACGGCCCGTCACCATGTTCACGTTCAATCCTGCATTCGAAGCGCCGACCGGTTCGCCGATCCGCGAGCTGTTCAAGTATCTGGCGCAACCCGGCATGATTTCGTTTGCCGGCGGCTATCCGGCGAGCGATCTGTTCGATCGCGAGGGGCTGGATGCGGCCGCCGCGCGTGCGTCGCAGCAGCCCACGCTCTGCCTGCAATATGGCCCGACCGACGGCCTCGCCATCCTCAAGGACGAACTCGCGCATTTGATGGCGCGGCGCGGTACGCCTTCTACGCCGCAGGAATTGCTCGTCACGACCGGTTCGCAGCAAGGCTTTGATCTGCTGCTGCGCGTGATGGTCGCACCGGGCGATGTGGTGCTGGTCGAACAGCCCGCCTATCCGGCGACTTTGCAGGCATTGAAGCTGCAAGAGGCAAACGTGGTGACGGTGCCGGTCGATCAGGACGGACTCGATGTCGCCGCGCTCGCCGCGTTGCTCGAATCGGGCACATTAGCGCGGCCACCGAAGCTGCTCTACACCGTGCCGACTTTTGCGAATCCAACCGGCGCAACGTTGTCGCTCGAACGCCGCATGGCGTTGTTGAAGCTGGCGGCGCGTCATCATTTTCTGATCGTCGAAGATGATCCCTATGGCGATCTGCGTTTCAGCGGCGCGGCGTTGCCGTCGCTGCTCGCGTTGAGCGATCAGGTGCCCGGGTCACGCGACTGGGTCGTGCATTTTTCGAGTCTGTCGAAGATCGTCGCGCCGGGTTTGCGGGTCGGCTGGATGATCGCGCACGCGGAAATTTTGCGCCGCTGCGTGGTCGCCAAGCAGACCGTCGACCTGTGCAGCTCGCCGTGGACCCAGGCGATCGCCGCCGAATACCTCGCGAGTGGGGCGCTGGAGCGTCATCTGCCGAAGATCATCGACGCCTATGCCGTGAAGTGCCGCGCGCTGTGCGACGCGTTGGATGAGCATCTGCGTGACGCCATCGCGTTTCATCGCCCTGCCGGCGGCATGTTCGTGTGGGCGCGATTGAAGGGCGGTCAGAATGCGTCCGACACGCTGCGTGCCTGTATCGAGCGCAATGTCATGTTCGTGCCGGGCGTCGCTTTCTATAAAGACAATATCGATCTGACGGCACTGCGTCTGTCATTTGCAGCGCCCGGCGTCGCCGAAATCGAAACCGGCGTGCAGAGAATGAAGCAGGCGCTCGCACTGTTTTGATGACGGCTAACGCGGCTAACATAGTATTGGCGGTAAAGCAGTAAGGGCAATACCTGAAATAACCCGGTGAGCACGTAGTGCGTAGCCGGGTTATTTTATGCAGATGCTAAATCGCTGGGATTTAGCATAACCATCTCGATCCGGTAAAGCAGCATAAGGCCGCGCCTGGCCGGACTATGCTCGCAGGCCCATCTGTACGCTGTCGAAGCCGGCAACGGGCGCAAGCGTTCCCGTCTGTGTATGCCGCCGCCTTCCGCTGCCGTTTAACTCAAGCCGTTGCTTCAGATGAGCGCGTTTTCAAAATATTTAATTTCGTTCGTTCAATATTTCCGTCAAACTCCTGAAACATGGCTGAATGTTAAATGGAGAGTGCCGCTGGTTTTGGACTAAAAATATCGGTTATCATCGCTGCCTTCGGCGAATGATTTCGGTGAGTTAATTCATCGGCCATCCACGTTAATACCGTCGCATCGAACCAGAAAAAATCAGATGAAGATGTCGCGAAAAAAGATTGCAATCCTGGTAGTCGGTCTTCTGGTCGTGGCCGGCGTGGTCATTCAGGCGGTGTGGCGTCCATTCGGGCACCGCAAAGCCGCCGGGACCAGCGAAATCGTGCTCGATATTCATCACCCGGATGCGGTGATCGACAGCGAAGCGCTCTCGCGTTTGCCGCGCGACATCTTGCGTGTGCCGCTGTTGCACGACGTGCTGACTCAAGACTTCGTTGAATATTACGAATCGAACGACACGCGCTTGTCCACAGAAGGGGCGCTGCGCCGTCTCGCGTTCGAACATCAACTCGACTGGCGCGATGAACTGATCCGCCGCGTATTCGACGAACCTGCGCATGTGCTGCTGTGGCGTTCGCCGGACGGCCGCCTCGGTTATTGGGTGATGTCGATGCACCGTAACGGCCTGGCGAAGCTGCTGCAAGGCTTCGGCAACGTCGCCGCGAGCGACTCGCAGTTGAGCCAGGTCGCCAAACTCTCCGGCGACGTACCGGTCTACGCGTTGAAGCTGGCAGTTGGCCGCACGATTCTGTTCGCCACGAAGGACGACCGGCTTGTCGTGATGTCCGCCCCGGGCGTGCTGCTCGACGCGAAAGGCAGCTTGCTGGGCGAGCGAGCCGACGCCGTGTCCGAGATGCTTTCTTCAGGCCGCGACGATGCGGCTCGTGCCTATCAGTTGGACGCGCCCGGCGATGCGCCGAAGGGACACCGGCTGGTGGTGTCGGCCAATTATTTGTCGTTTGGTTATCAAGCGTTTTTCTCCGGTATCGACGCACTGCGATTCGATTTTTCGCCGAACGGCAGTGCTGCGGCGAACTGGCAGACTTCCGCTTTGATCGAGCCGGGCAAGTTGCCGCAGGCGTGGAATAGCGCCGACTTGTGGCGTGCCTTGCCGGCCAATCCGGCTGCGTGTACGAGCCTGCCGGCGGACTGGAAAGAAGCCTCGGGCCTGTTGGGCAAGGTGGCCGATGTGGGCGCGGATGGCGCTGCGGCGGTCGGAGATCAGCTCACCGGCCCCGCGGCCGTTTGCTGGTATGCGAAGTCCACATTGGTTGCGCCGGTGTTCGTTGCTCGCGTGAAGACACAGGACGCGACGAGCATCGCTGCGCTGCAGACCGCGCTCGGCAAAACCTTCGGCGACGTGATCGGCGCGTATGAGGCGAAGGCCGCTAAATCCGGTGATGCTGATGCGGGCTATCGTCGTTTGCCGGTCACGAAGCACGACCAGGGCGCCGGCGTTACCGTGTGGCAACGGCCGGTCAGCGCGCTCTCCGGTACGGCCTTGTCCAGCAAGGCGTCGTTCGCCTCGCAGCTGTCGGCGGAGCGTTATTTCCCGGTGACGCTCGCGCTGGCGCACGGTTATCTGATTTTTTCTCCTGATTCACGTCTGGTCGACGACACGCTCGCCGTGCTCGACAAGCGTTATCCGGCGCTGGCCGATACGCTCGCGCCGCAGCGTCTGCCGCGCACGATTCTCACGCTCACACCTTCGTCCGCGGCTGCGTTGATCGAACGCGAAGCGGGCGCGGCGTTGCCGGCGGATCAGGAAGCGGTGTTCCGCAATGCGTCGCGCACCCATCTCGTGCCGAAGCTGCATGCGCTGGCACATTACCCGCCGGTTTCGCTGACGCTGCCGCAGAACCTGCCGGGGTCGACAGCTTGGGTCCCGGTGGAGTGGTGGTTCGATCGCGCGAAGGCGGGTGGCGATGCGGACGCCGGTGCGGCCGCTGCACCTGCGGATCAGCCCGGCACCGAGGGCGATTAAGTGCGTCGCCTTTGCGTCCCCGACGTGGCGTTCGCGACGTCCGCCACTGCAGCTACGGGCGCTACGCCGCGCATGCCTGATACGGCTTGCACGTCGCGCCGCGCCTGGGTGGCTCGCGCAGCCTCCGCGTTGGTGATGGCCAGCCTCGCGCCCTATGCCAACGCGCTCACCAGCACAACCGCATCGCCCGACCCCGACGCGCTCTCGCCGCAGCAATCCACCGCATTTCGCGCGTGGTTCGTGCGCATCGTCGACCAGCAAATGCGCCGCGGCCCGACGCCGCGCTGGACGCAGCGCGATTGCGCAGGCCTCGTGCGCTTTGCCGTCGGCGAAACGCTCAAACCGCACGACACCAAATGGCTGCGCGCGAACGGCATGACCAGTCTCGCGGACACCAGCAGCATGCCGCCCGAGCTGCAACTGTCCACGTCGCAACGCGGAATCGCGAATCGCTGGACACAACTCGACGGGTCCACCGGCGCGTACGCATCGGCGATCGCCCTGATTCAACGCAATAGCCGTTTTGTTTCGAAGGACGTGAACCAGGCGCTGCCTGGCGATCTGCTGTTCTTCGACCAGGGCGACGACCAGCATCTGATGATCTGGCTGGATCGCTACATCGCTTATCACACAGGCACCGTTACGCCGACCGATACCGGTCTGCGCGCCGTGGCCGTCTCCGACCTGATGCAATGGAAAGATTCCCGCTGGCAGCCGCTCGACGGCAATCCGAATTTCGTTGGCGTGTTTCGTTTGGACTTTCTGACACCATGACCCGAATGAACTCCGTCACTGCGTCGCGCGCCTGGCTCGGCAACCTGAAACGTCGTGCAGGCGTCACCGCGGTCGCGCTCTTCGCGGCCTTGACGCTCGCCATTGCACCAACGGCCTACGCCGACGACGCCGCCTCGAGCAGCGCCGCCGATGCCAACATCGCAGCGAACCCGACGCTGCAAACAGCGCCATCGAGTAATTTCGCGTCGCAGAAGGTCGACGGCCAGCCATTCTTCCTGCTCTCGGACACGAGCTTCGGCAGCGATCAGTTGGCGCAGGTGCGGCTGGAGGCGCCCGGCCGCGAGTTCAAGGATGCGCTGCAAGCGTACGGCGGCGCGGACATCGTCGTGTATCGCGTGCCGAAGCCGTTGGACTTTTTGAAGGCGCAGAAGAATCTGCATCGCCTGAACGTCGCGCCGAATTATCAGGGCGAAGGCCTCGCGAATACGCTGGCTTATCTGTGGGACCGCTGGTTCACCGAAGCGCGCCGCGCCTGGCAACGTGTGCTCTCGTTCGCGACGCGCAGCAAGGCGACCGAAGCCCAGCCGCAATTCAAGCTCGGCGAGCAGACCGGCAAGCAGACGCAATTCCAGCAGAACTCGCAGTTCGCGCCGCTGAAGGGCTATGACATGGTCGCGCGCTTCCGCTATCCGATCTGGGACGCGAAGGTGATCCAGCCGCCGAAGGGCGTCAATCTCGAAGGCAGTAGCAGTAACTTCATCGAAGCGAGCTCGGGCAACGTGATGATTCCGGTCGGCAAGCTGCCGCCGGGGCTGTATATCGTCGAGGCGGTGATCGGCAACTATCGCGCGCATACCTTGCTGTTCGTATCTGACACGGTTGCGGTTGTGAAAGCGGCGTCGAGCGGCATGCTGGTATGGACGGCGCGGCGCGATAACGGCAAGCCGGTGGCGAATACCGACGTGAACTGGACCGACGGCGTAGGCGTGCTTCAAAGCGGCGCCACTGGCAGCGATGGCGCACTGGTGTTGCAACACGTGAGCCCCGAGCGCAGCTACGTGCTCGGCACCGATCCGCAAGGCGGCGTGTTCGTTTCGGAGAATTTCTACTACGACAGCGAGATCTACAACACCAAGATCTACGCGGTGACCGATCGTCCGATGTACCGGCCGGGCGACGCAGTGCATGTGAAGTTCATCGGCCGCACGTTCCAGAACGCAACGCAATCCACCGCGCCTGCAGAAGCCGATATCAAGCTCGACGTGCTCGATCCGAACGGCGCACCGGTGGCGACCAGCAAGGTGCATTTTGCTTCCGATACGGGCGCGGATGCGTCCTTCACGTTGCCCGCCGATGCCACCGCCGGTGGCTATACGCTGCGCTTCGATTACAACGGCGATGTATACGGCAGCGCATTTCGCGTCGCCGAATATGTGAAACCGCATTTCGACGTCAACCTGTCGATGGATAAAGCCGACTATGCGACCGGCGAGCAACTGAAGGGCAAGATCCAGTTGCGCTATCCGGATGGCAAGCCGGTGCGCGACAGCAAGGTTTCGGTCACGCTGCGCGCGCAGAAAGTAACGATCGTCGATGGTGAACTGCGCTATGCAGGGCTGTTTCCGGTCAAGCTGGAACAGCAGGAACTCACAACCGATAGCGACGGTAACGCGAGTCTCACGCTGCCCGCTGCTAAAGAACCAAGCCGCTATGCGCTGACGCTATTCGCGCAGGACGGCGCGGCCTACAAGGTACGTGTGACACGTGAGGTATTGATCGCACGCGGCGCGACGCCGTATCGCTTGTCGACTGCCAAGTCGTTTTCGCAGCCGAAGGAAGCGGTCAATTTCGATCTGCAAGCGCTTGGCACGATCGATCCGTCTTCGCATGCGCCGGCCAAGTGGGAATGGACGCGCCTTGAATCGCAGACTCATGGCGAAGGCGCAATCAAAGGCGCGACGGCAGGCGGCAAGCTGTCGTTCCCGGTGCAATTCGACGAACCGGGTTCGTACATGCTGTCGGTCAAGGACGACACGGGCAACCTGCTCGCGGCTACAAGTCATTGGGTGGCGGGCGATGGTCTGAAGGCGATTCCGGGTAGCGTCGAGATCGTGTTCGATCGCGACAGGTACAAGATCGGCGATACCGCCGAAGCGCTGATTACATTCCCGATGCCGGTCGACGATGCTCTCCTGACGCTGGAGCGCGACAACGTCGAACATCGCGCGTTGCTGACAGCCGGCGGCGATTGGCTGCAACTGCAACGCGTAGCGCCGTCGCAATGGAAGGCGCGCATCAAGGTCGGCGAAGCATTCGCGCCGAACATGACGTTCTCGGTGCTGTATGTGCATGCCGGCGAATACGTGTTCCAGAACGCGGGCATCGTGGTCGCGCAACCGCAGATCGAACTGAACGTGAAGAGCGACAAGCCGGTGTACGGTCCGGGCGATACGGTCACGCTCAACTTCGACAGCACGCTGAACGGCAAGCCGGAAGCGGCGAATCTGACGGTCAGCGTGGTCGATGAAATGGTCTACGTGCTGCAGCCGGAGATCGCACCGAATATCGTCGACTTTTTCTATCATCCGCGCCGCAACAATGTGCGGACGTCGTCGAGTCTGTCGTTCATTACGTACGACCTCGCGCGCTCGCCGTTGAAGGGTGCGCCAGGCGGCCCGCAACGCGCCAACTACAACGAGCGCGGCGTAAAAGTGCTCGAACGGCCGCGTCGTGACGATCAGGACACGGCTGCGTGGGAAGGTACGTTGAAGACCGACGCGAACGGTCACGCCACCATGACCTTCAAGATGCCGGACTCGCTGGCCCGCTGGCGCGTCACCGTGCGCGCGGCTGCACCGGACGGCATGGTCGGTCAACGTACCGCGTATGTGCGTTCGGATAAGGCGCTGTATCTCAAGTGGAGCGGGCCTTCGCATTTCCGCGTCAACGATCAGCCGGCCATCGACATGATCGCCTTCAATCAAACCGACGCGGATATGGACGCCGAGTGGGTGGTCGACGGTGGCGGTCTCTCGTTGAACCAGAAGGTAACGCTCAAGCGCGGCGCGAACTACCTGCGTCTGCCGACCGGCGCGTTGAAGGCGGGGGTGATCAACGCGAGCTTGCGCCGGGCGGGTAAGGATGTGGATCGCCTGCAGACCACCATCCAGCTCGATGCGAGCGGTTGGCTCGATCTGCATCAGAACACGGTGGCGCTCGACGGCTCGAACAAGCCGCTCAATCTGCCGCAAGATGCGCAGGACGTCAGCGTGCGTTTCATCGGCAGTGCCGCGAGCCAATTCGCGCGTGTCGCCGACGATCTGATCAACTATCCGTACGGCTGTGCCGAACAGACGTCGAGCCGCCTGATTCCTTTGGCGCTCGCACACGACGCGATCGGCCGTGGTGATAACGCCAGCTCGACGCAAGGGCTCGAAGCGCTGTTGCGCAATCAGCGCCAACGTCTGGCGATGCTGGCCGGTGTCGGCGGCACGTTCGGCTGGTGGGGCGACACAACCGGCGGCAGTTCGCTGATCACCGCCTACGCGTATTACGCGGACTGGCTCGCGAGCCGCAGCCTCGGCATTACGCTGCCTGCCGACAACTGGCAGCATGCAATGGACGTCTATCGCGACGCTGGTGCGAAAGAGCCGTTGCTGCATCGTGCGTTGGCGCTGTGGTTCATGCAGCAGATGAGCCTGCCGGTCGCGACGCCGGTGTCGGGCGTTGCGGCGGACTTGCAAAGCGATGCAGCGGCTGCGGCCAATGCTTCGACCCCTGCACGCAACGGCACCTATGGCGCGTCGGACAGCATCGTGTTTGCGCAAGCCGATTCGCCGCGTGGCAAGCAGATGGCGACGCTGCTGGTCGCCAACATCGCGCGTAGCACGAGTGCTCAACTTCCGGACGGCTTCGATGCTGCGGCGAGTGCCGCACGCACGGCATTGGCCAACGATCCCGCGCCGCTCGTGCAGAGTTTGCTTTATATGACGGGCGGCGATGGTGGGGCGGCGATCGATGCTTCCGCGTTGCTCGCGAAGAGCAGCGCCGACTACCCGACGCTCGATCGTGCGTTGACGTTGCTGTGGGTGCGTAAAGCGCTCGGCGGCGACACGGCGCCGGCTTCGCTGCCGTCGCTGCAAGGTGCGGGTTGGACGCGCGCTGCGACGCCGACTGGCACGCCGCTGTGGAAGTGGACCGGCGCTGCTTTGCCGGCCACGCTCGATGCAGGCGGTGCGCGCACCGACGTCAATGCACTGGTTTCGTTCCGCAGTCATACGAGCGAGGACAGCCGGCTGAACATCACCGTCGAACGTCGTTTCTACAAGCTGGAGCCGCTCGAAGTGAAGGTCGATCCGAAGAAGGCGGGTGGCGCCGAGAGCCAACTGGGTCGCTCGGCATTTACCGCGCGCCTGGTCAAGCAGGGCGATGCGATCGACAGCAATGCGCTGTACGTCGACGAAGTCACGCTCACACCGCGCTCCGGCAATGCGTACCACTACGGTCTGCTCGACGTGCCGCTGCCGCCGGGCGGCGATGTGGAGGCGACCAGCTGGGGCGTGTCGATCGACGGGTTGCCTGGCGAGAAGGAAGGGGTAAGCGGTCCGCAGCCGTTTGCGCGTGCCGCTTCGTATGAGATGGGCGAGCTGGCCTATCACCAGCCGGTGCCTTTGCTCGATCGTCCTGTGACGCTGCGGCAACTGGTGCGCTTTGCGTTGCCGGGTACGTTCGCGTTGCCGCCCGCACGCTACTTCCGCATGTATCAGCCGGACGCCAAGGCGTTCGAAGGCGGCAAGAGCGATCGTGTGACGACTCTGCGTATTCAGTAAGCGAGACCGCTATGTTCTCCGCTCTTCGGCACTCGCGCGATCGTCTGGCAGCTACGCTGCGGGTCGCGCTCGCCGTGGGAGTGGGGTGTGTTTTTAGTGGCGCGGGTGTGGCGATGGCGTCGTCGACTGCGTCACCGGCTGCTGGGTCAAGGTCTGCGCCGAGCTCATCGCTAAATGCGCCGGCAATGTCGTCGCCCAGCTCATCGCCAAGCTCGACGTCAACCACATCGCTAACCTCGTCGTCCGTTGCGTCCTCGGCGCAAATGCTCCGCTTCGCCTGGTTGCGCGACGGTCAATCGCAGCTTTGGCAGTTCAATGCCGGCGGCGCTGCAGACGGACTCGCGCCCCAGTCGGCAAGTCCCTTGTCGGCGACGCTGGAAACGCCGCTCGGCAGCGTGTGGAAGCTGTTCGTCTACGGCTATCTGGTCGATCGCAATATCGCCACGCCGGACTACACCTGCAGCGGCGGCGATCCTGAAGAAGTGTATTGCTGCATGACGGGCGGTCACATCGACCGCGAACATGCGCTGGTGCAATCATGCGGACGCTTTTTCGAGCCCGCACGCCTGCAACTCGATCCCGCCGATTGGCGCAAATATTGGACGGCCGCGCATGCACCCGCGTGGTTGCGCGACCTTCACGCGATGACGCCGACGCGCCGCGTGTCCGTGACCGACTTGCTCGCCGCATTGCAGGCGATGCCGGCCAAGCCGCGCGAAGCGGCGGCGAGCACGCTGGTGTCGGTGCTGACCAGCGGACGCGGCGAGGGCACTGTGTCGCTATACGGCAGCCTGCTGCGCGCCAAAACATGGACGATGCCGGATCCCGCGCGGCCCGGCGCCTCGATTGGCGGCGCGGCAGGCTGGCTCGCCGATGGCACGCCGGTATGGCTCGGTGGCGCCGGCGGCAGCGCGCGCGTGCTGGCGGCCGTTGCGCCGCGCATCGCGCCGTTGCTCACACAAGTCACCGTACCGGACGACAACGCGTGCGTACTGGTCGACTTCTTCAGCCGCTATCCGATTCGCCAGGTGCTCGGCGACAAAGGTTCGGCCGCGGTGCCGGACGGTCCGCTGCGTGGCGATTTCCGGATCGGTTTCGTCAATGGCAACTGGGCGCGTGTGGAAAGCCGCGGCGAACTGCGCCTCGATCGCGACGCTGCAGGCGCACCGCAAGTGGTCGGCCGCTTCGGCATGAACGACTACGTCGCGCGAGTGGTCGAGCGGGAGGGCGACACGAGCCAACCGGAAGCAGCCAAGGCGTTGGCGGTAGCGGCGCGGTCCTACGTCGTGCAGCACGGTAATCACGATCACGGCTGTTTCCGTATCGACGACAGCAGCAGCACGCAGCGCGTCCTGCCGCGCGTGCCGACCGCTGCCGCGCGTCGTGCCGCGGATCTGACCGACGCGCTGGTGCTCACCGGCGTGCCGGTTCAGTATCACCACGACAAGGCCGCGCCCGGTCAGATGAGCTGGCTCGCCGCGAAGGCGTCCGCGCAAACCGGCCTCACGTTCGACACCATTCTCTCGCGCACCTGGCCGCAAGCGACCTTGACGTCGTTCGAGAGCCCGCTGTCCGGCGATTGCATCCAGGTGGCCGGCGCGCAGCAATGGCTGCAACGTAACGCGCCGTTGTGGGCGCGGCGCATGGACGGCGCGGCCGGCTACGAGACGCCCGATCTGCCCGCCGTGTGCGCGGTGCGCGAAGGTCGGCCGTATGCCGATGCGCAGCGCAATCGCGTGTACGTATATCGCCTGCAAAGCGAAGAAGATCGTATCGCTCTGGCGCATGAATATATCCACCTCGCGTTCCAGCATCATCCGCGTGGCCTCGATGAAGACTTCGTCGAACGTACCGCGCGCACGCTGATTCGTACCGACAATCCGATCCAATGAACTCCGTCTCGCGCTCGCTTTACTCGGTGGTCCGTGCGCTTCCTGTGATGCGGCGCGTTCGAATTCCTGCGGCCGTTGCCTTGGCACCTCTTATGCAAGGAGTTCGAGTTTGCGTTCGCGTGGCAGTTACCTCGGCGCCTCGTGCGCGCGGTGTTCGCGTTCACATGGCAATTGCTGTGGCCTCGGCTGTGCTGGCCGCGAGTATGGCGACGAATGTGCAAGCCGCCGGCGCGGACGGCAATGGCGGCGCGCTCGCCGACCTCACCGGTGCATTCGGCGGCTGGCGTCACAGCGGGCTGACGAACGAAGGCGAGCACTTCGTCGCGGCGTATCCCCGGCCGCCGGTCGACCGCGGCGCGCAACGCTATCGCACGCTGATCGAAGGGCGCCTGAAACACATCGACAAACACGCGCGCAAGCCGCCCACGCTGGTCGTCAACGGCAATCCAACGCCGCTCTATACCGACGACGAAGGCGCATTCGCGCGCCCGTGGGCATTCGGCGCGGGCTCGAACAGCATCGAGTTGATTTCCGCCGACGGCAAGCAGCGCCAGCGCATGCAGTTCTACGAAGCCGACCGCAGCAAGCCGCAGGCGAAGCTGCGCGCGATCGTCACGTGGGACGATCCGAAAGCGCAGGTGGATCTGCACGTGATCACGCCGGACGGTCTGCACGCGTTCTTTGCCAATCCCACGCTCGAAGACGGCAGCGGATTCGATGTCGATTCGGTGGACGGCGCGGGGCCGGGGATATTTTCGTCGGCGGCGCCCGAGCACGGGACGTGGCTGTTCTTTCTGAACTACTGGGGCAACTTCGATTCGACAGGCTACAACTTCGACGCCGCCGCGCACGAGCGCGACGTGATTACCGCGACGTTGACGCTGGTGTTCAATGAAAACACGCCGAACGAGCGGCGTGAAACGATGGTCGTGCCGCTGCGTAAGATCGGCGACCTGCAGCTCGTGAAAAGCGAGCGACTCTGACAGCGGGATGGGAGCAGTGACGATGAAGGTCAAGACGACGGGGTGGGTGAAGGCTGGCTGGATGGTGCTCGTCGTCGCCTGTTTGCAGGCTGCGACAGTGGCGCACGCGAGCGATATCGACTTCGGCGCGCCGTTGAACGGCTGGCGCAACACCAGCGGCGACAGCGAGCGCTATACGCAGGACGTGCACTACCCGGCGGTGTCGGTATCGACGCCGGAAGGGCAGTCGAAATTTGCGCTGATCGAAGGGCAGATCCGTAACACGCCGAAGAAGAAGGGCACCACGGTAGGCACGCTGGTGGTCGACGGCACGCCGTTGCCGCAGCGCGTTGAGGAAGACGGCAAGTTTTCGCGGCCTTACGCGTTTCCGTCCGGCAGCAACAGCGTGGAACTGCGGGCGCCGGATGGCTCGCGCAAACGCGTGCAGTTTTACGACGCCTACAGCGGCAAGACACAGCCCAAGTTACGCGTAGTGCTTGCATGGGACACCGACGGCACCGATCTGGACTTGCACGTGGTGTCGCCGGACGGCGTGCACACCTGGTATGGCGATCGCGTTGCGCCGAACGGCGGCGCGCTAGACGTGGATGTGACGACCGGCTACGGGCCGGAGATTTACTCGTCGGCGGCGCCGTTGAAGGGCACGTATCTGGTCTACGTGAATTACTACGGCAGCGGGAACAGCGGCAGCGATATGACCGTCGCGCAGGTGACGATCATCACGAACGAGAACACGCCGAACGAAAAGAGCGAAACCATTCGGGTGCCGATGCGTAAGCCGGGCGAGCTGACGCTCGTGAAAACATTCGTGATGCCGTAAAACAGTTGCTCTCTTGCAGGCCGGATTTCAAATTTTCACGCTGTCGTAGTCAGTTTTGCAAAGGAAAGACCACTCGCCCGCCATGCATATGCGCTTATGCGCATGCGGGCCTCAAAAACGTATATTTGCCAGCCGGGGGAAGAAAAAATGAACTCACTCGACCAGAAGCAGCCGCTGTTGACCTATGACGGCAAGCTTGGAGAGTTGTACGGGATATTCATCAAAAATCTGTTGCTGCAGATCATCACGCTTGGCATTTATCGTTTTTGGGCGACTACGAATAATCGCCGATATATCTGGTCGCGCATGCGTTTTCAAGGTGAGCGATTCGAGTACACCGGAACGGGCGGCGAACTGTTCAAAGGTTTTCTACTGGCGATTGCGATTATCTTTGGCGCGATTGTCGGTGCAGGCATTCTTAGCGCGATTCTGCGCGCCGTCACAGGGAGCGCGGCACTGGCTCTCGTGCCGATCATTGTCCTCTACGTCGTGATCGCGGTGATCGCAGCAGGGGCGTATTTCAGCGCGCAGCGTTACCGCCTGAGCCGCACCCAATGGTGTGGGATTCGCGGCGGCATGACCGGCTCGTCGTGGGTCTACGGCGCGTACGCATTGCTGTATGGCCTCCTGTGCATCGTCACGCTTGGACAGATGGTGCCGTGGGTGTCCATGCGCCTTGCGGAGCGACGCATCAACGCGAGCAGTTTCGGCAGCCTGCCGTTTCATTTTGAAGGCCGCGCACGTGCGTTGTATGGCGCATTCGTCGGCACGTTTTTGGGCATCGTCGCGCTGTTCGTCGTGCTCGGGGCAGTTTTCCTCAAGAGCATCACGGCGTTCCTGCCCATCGGGCATGCACCGCTGAAGGCCCATGATCCCGCCGCGTTCGCCGCATTCGGCTCGATATTCCTGTTCTACGTGCTGTTTATCGTCGGCGCGTTGCTGATCCAGTGCTTCTATCTGGCGCTGGTGACGCGCCATGTCATGGGCAATACGACGCTTGGCACGCAACTGCGCTTCGGCAGCAGCATTACCGCCGGGCGTCTGCTCGGAATGATGCTGGGCAATCTGGCGATCATCGTCTTTACGCTGGGTCTGGGTTTCCCGATCGTGCTGCATCGTGTGATGCGCTTCGCAGCCGATACGCTGCAGGTGTCCGGTCAACTCGACCCGCAGACGCTCGGTCAAAGCGATCAGCCGCTGCCGCGCACGGGCGAAGGCATGTTGAACCTGCTCGACCATGGCGGCGCGTTCTGACGCGGTTGTGGAGCCTTCAGTGCCGACCGGCACGCGCTATTACGACGGCCATACCGCCGCGCCTCACGTAGCAACGCTGCGCTGGAGCGAGGCGTTTCTGTCGATTGACGGTGTTGAGGGTGAACTGGCGGTTTGGCCGCGGGCGCGGCTGATCGTCGGCGAGCCCGACCCGGAAGGCAGAGTCGTTTTGTCGTGCAAAGGCGAACCGGGCCGCGTGTTGGCCGATGCCGTTGCACTACCTGTGCAGATGACGGCGCCGCGCAGGCAGCGTTGGCATTATCTGGGCTGGATCACGATCGGCGCAGTGGCGCTGGCGCTTGCGTTCGTACTCGTCGTGCGACTCCCCGCGGCTGGCGCGGCGCTTGTGCCGCGCAGCGTGGAAAACCGGCTTGGCGAGATGGTGGAGTCGGTCGTGGTTGGCAAACATCAGGTGTGCCACGGCGACGACGGACAACGCGCGCTCGAACAACTCGAAGCGCGCCTCGCTCACGCGGCGGGGATCGCGCAGCCGGTACGCGTGGTGGTCATCGACAGCAAGACGGTCAATGCGCTCACGTTACCTGGTGCACGCATGATCATCATGCGCGGCCTGTTCCAGCGCGTCGACAATCCCGATCAGCTGGCCGGTGTGATGGCGCATGAGACGGGACATATCGCGCGGCGCGATCCGTTGACCGCTTTGTTTCGCAGCGCCGGTATCACGCTGATCAGCACAACCCTGGGCATCCATCTTGGTTTCGCAGACGTCTCTTCGCTGGCGGGTCGATTAGTGGGTTTGTCGTATAGCCGTGACATGGAACGTCTCGCCGATGCGAACGGCGTTGCCTATCTGCAAGCGAGCGGATTGCGCAGCGATGGGCTCGCGGGATTTTTTGCGTTGACTGAGAAGCGTAATGGCAGCGCCAGCGGTGCGATTGAATTTCTGTCGGATCATCCGCGCACGCTCGACCGGGAAACGCTGAATCAGGGATCGCCGGCCGGCGAAAGTGCATTGACGGCGCAGCAATGGGCGGCGGTTCGGGCAATGTGCGGGAAGCCGTGAGCCGTGCGACCTGTCGGAAGCGTAGATGTGAAAATCAATGCGCTCAACGAGTTGGGTGACTCTTGCTCAGGATATCCACAGGCTTCTGAACAGTTTCTGTGGACAACAAATCGACCTATGGAATTCGTTCTGTAGAACCGCGTGTTGCGCACGCAGCCGTCGTATACGTTTCGGGCAGGCGCAATGCATCCGATGGAGCTTACCGTTTCTTTCCGGCGCTCAAGTTTTTGCTTACTGCCGTCGATAGGTCTTGTAAGCGGTCGTGCGTCGAACCGCCGTGTGCAAGCATTGTGTTCTCATTGCCACGGCGAACTGGGGGCGGCGCATGCGGTGAGCGAAATAAACGGAGGTTGCCATGCAAATCGACAGTGCGCTGTCGTCGACACTGCCGGAATCGGATCGCGCGATGATGAAGAGCCGGTCCGTAACGGACAACGCGGACGACACGGCCACGCAGACTGTTGCGTCGAATACATCCGAACAGGACGACGCCGTTCACATCTCCGCCGAAGGCGCAGCGACGGCGGCGCAAGAGGGCAATGCGATTCAGGACGGTGAAGTAAGCGATTCAGCGGGGGAGAGCGCATCAACGACCGACACCTCGGCGGTCAAGGCGTTTGCATACGGTACGCTGGGTCTCGAACGCCCGGATCAGCCTCATGAAGAGCGTAATGCGTTCTACACGGCTGGGCGTTGGCTGGCAGCGGGAATCACCATTGGCGGGATCATCTCGTTGCTTGTTTGAAATGGGGAGAGGGAGATGCGCTTGCCGTGCATGACGCACGACAAGCGCAACGACCGGCTTGGTTTAGCGGTCGAGGAACGACTTCAGGCGATCTGCGCGGCTCGGATGCATCAGCTTGCGCATGGCCTTGCTTTCGATCTGACGAATCCGCTCGCGCGTGACGTCGAACTGCTTGCCGACTTCTTCGAGCGTGTGGTCCGACTTCGTGTTGATGCCGTAACGCATACGCAGCACCTTCGCTTCACGCGGCGACAGTGAGTCGAGCGCGTCGTCGATAGCGGCGCGCAAGTCGGCCTGCATCGCTGCGTCGGCCGGCGAGGAAGCTGCCGAATCTTCGATCATGTCGCCGAGCGTGGCGTCGCCGTCGTCGCCGACCGGCGTTTCCATCGACACCGGCTGCTTGGCGATCTTCAGAATGCCGCGCACCTTCTCTTCCGACAGTTCCATGCGTTCTGCCAGCACCGACGGATGAGCTTCCTGACCGGTCTGCTGCAGGATCTCGCGCGAAATGCGGTTGAGCTTGTTGATCGTTTCGATCATGTGCACCGGCACGCGAATCGTGCGCGCCTGGTCGGCGAGCGAGCGCGTCACAGCCTGACGAACCCACCACGTTGCATACGTCGAAAACTTCCAGCCGCGGCGGTATTCGAACTTGTCCACCGCCTTCATCAGACCGATGTTGCCTTCCTGGATCAGGTCGAGGAATAGCATGCCGCGGTTGACGTACTTCTTCGCGATCGAGATCACGAGACGCAGATTCGCCTCGATCATCTCGCTCTTGGCCTTGCGCATCTTCGACTCGGCCGCGACCATCTGACGATTGATCTCTTTCAGATGCTTGAGCGGCAGCGAAACGGTTGCTTCGATGTCGATCAGCTTCTGCTGTTCCGACTGGATTGCCGGCAGGTGACGCTCCAGCGCCGCGCCGTACGTCGACGTGCCGCGCGCGGCACGCTCGGTCCAACCCAGGTCGGCTTCATGACCCGAGAACGATTCGATGAACTGCTCGCGCGGCATGCCGCTCTTCGTCACGACGATTTGCAGAATGCGGCGTTCGATCGCACGAACTTGCGCGACCTGGTGTTGCACGTCGCCGCACAAGCGGTCGATGGTGCGTGCCGTGAAGCGGATCTTGGCGAGGTGCTGCTGGATCTCTTCGCGGGCGCGCAGGTAAGCCTTCGAGCTGACGTCGCCGCGCGTGTGCGAGGCGTTCTGCTGGTCGGACAGAATGCCGACTTGCGCGAAGATTTCCAGGCAATCGCTGGTGAGTTGCTTCAGGCGTGCTTCGTCTGCTGCCGAGGAGTCGGCCGGGCCGGCATCGTCGTCGTCTTCGCTATCGTTGTCGTCATCGGTGGCGTCTGCGTCGACGTCGGCAGCTGCGTCCGCGCTCGCGCTTTCTTCTTCCGCCGCAACCGTGTCTTCATTCAGACCGTCGACCAGTTCGTCGATACGCAGTTCGCCGTCCGCGACCTGTTGGGCGCTCGCCAGAATGGCGGAGATCGCGAGCGGGCAAGCGGCAATCGCCTGCACCATTTCGTGAAGACCGTCTTCGATGCGCTTCGCAATCGCGATTTCGCCCGCGCGGGTCAGCAGCTCGGTTGCGCCCATTTCGCGCATGTACATGCGCACGGGGTCGGTCGTACGGCCGAACTCGGAATCGACGGTCGACAACGCGACTTCGGTTTCCTCGTCTGCCTGATCGTCCGACACCACGGCGGGGGCGTTCGAGTTGAGCAGCAGCGTTTCCGCATCCGGAGCCTGCTCGTAGACCTGCACGCCCATGTCGTTGAAGGCGCTGACGATGCTGTCGATCGCCGCCGTCTGCGCGAAGTTGTCGGGCAGGTGGTCGTTGATCTGCGCGTGGGTCAGGTAGCCTTGCTCCTTGCCCAACTGGATCAGCGCGCGCATCTGGCGCTGGCGTTCTTCAGCTTGTTGCGGCGGCAGTTCAGCCGCTACGGGGATCGCTTTGCCTGCGCCTTTGCCCTTGGCTGTACGGCCAGCGGGCGCCTTGGCGGTGTATCCGGCAGTTTCGTGTTGCGAATCTTCGCGATCAAAAGGGTTCACGTATTCTCCTCTAGAGGCTTCGCTATGAGACGCAAGACGCTACCGTCAGGCGTTTCGAGCATGGCTCAACATCACCTGAGTGACTCAACGCGGTTGTTTGGCTGTGCTCTGGGGAGCAAAAAAGATGAGCCCGCGCGAAGCGGGCCGATAGAAATGTGCGAAATTCGCGCGGCTCGCATTATATACGAGCTTGCGCCTTCGCGCGCATTATGAGCGCACCAATTTGTCATGCGCTCTTGTCGCAGGGTCCCTTCATCGCCTGTCATCCGTAAGTTCAGGTGGGGGCAGAAGGCAGCACTTCAACTGCTCGTCGTGCGCGTATGCAGGCTCTTCACTATAGGCTATGTCGGCCACTCCCGCACGACCGGATGACTTTCCGTCGATCTTGCTACATATGGTGGGGCGCATGTTTCGGCGTCAAAAGCCACTTGGTCAAAAGAAAATTCACAAAAGGGGGTTGACGACCTGTCGGTCGTTCTCCATAATCTCGTTTCTCTGCTGCTGATGCAGCGACGCAGAACGAAGCGGTGCCGGGTAGTTGAAGTGGGCGGCGGTTCGGTGGTGAATGCGGACTCGATCTTTAAAAATTAACAGCCGATAAGTGTGGGCGCTTGATGCGCGACGCGCCGGTGGACTCTTCGGGGTCTGCCGGAAGCGAAAGTATCAAGTCTCACACTAGTATTAAAGGAAGGTTTTCCTGCTGAAAAGCAGGATGATCATTCGTCAGTACGTTGAGTGAGCGACCGGGTTCGAAAGAG